>JANPGJ010000212.1:0-7521 GCA_031423955.1 Burkholderiales bacterium | reverse complement strand
GATTTCGCACTGGTCGACGTGGCCGGCGCGGCGCTGATCGGTGGCGGCTTCAAGGGCGAGATGGACGAAGCCGGCTTGTCCGGCGTGCCGCGCAGCGCTGACTACATCCGGGTGCGTGCGGTCGCCGAGGCCGCCGAATCGCCGCTCTTGGCCTTCGACGAAGAAGCGGCCGGCGAAAGCGCGTCCTACATCGGCATCCTGCTGGGCGCGCTCACCGTTGACGGCTGGGTGGTGATCGGCATTCTTGCCGTCATGTTCGTCATCAGCGTCTGGGTGATGATCAGCAAGGCGCATTTCCTGTTGCGTGCGCAAAAGGCCAATGCCGCGTTCCTGGCGCGCTTCAGCGAACAGTCGGCGGCCTTGCTGGCGCCTGCCAATGCCGAGGTGGAGACGCTGGCCGGCACCCGGGCGCTCAGGCATTCGCCGATCTACCGGATCTATGCCATCGGTCTGGCCGAGATGCGCCATCGGTTCGAAGCCCAGGCCCGTGACGGCAAGCCGCGCGCCTTGTCGGGCGCCGCGCTGGAGTCGATCCGCGCCTCGATGGATGCCGGCATCGTGCGCGAAAGCCAGCGCCTGAACAGCCAGATCGTGCTGTTGACGATCGCCATTTCCGGCGGCCCGTTCTTGGGTCTTCTGGGCACGGTGGTCGGGGTGATGATCACCTTCGCGGCGATTGCCGCGGCCGGCGACGTCAACGTGAACGCCATCGCGCCGGGCATCGCGGCGGCGCTGGTGGCCACCGTGGCCGGCCTCGGCGTGGCGATACCGGCCCTGTTCGGCTACAACTGGCTGGCCAGCAAGATCAAGGAGGCGACCGCCGACACCCAAGTGTTCTCCGACGAGTTCCGTACCAAGGCCGCTGAGCTGTACGCGGCCTGAGGCCGGGATTTGCCATGCAGATCCAGGAAGAAAACCAGGCCTACGACGAGATCAACGTCACGCCGATGCTCGATCTCGCCTATGTGCTGCTGGTGATCTTCATCATCATGACCACCGCCTCGGTGCAGGGCGTGCGGGTGGAATTGCCGAAGACCCAGACCGCTGCCAGCCTGGCCCGGCCGGGCACCAAGGCGGTGACGGTGACCGGCAATGGCGACCTGTTTCTCGATGCCTATCCGGTGACCATGGACCTGCTGGAAAACCGCCTGCAGCAACTCAAGGCGTCCAATCCGGCGCTGCCGATCGTGGTCAAGGGCGACGGCCGGGTGCAATACGGCAAGGTGATGGAAGTGCTGGAGATGATGAAGCGGCTCGATATCGTCGACGTCGGCCTGGTCACTGTGCGGGCGAAATAGCATGCAAGTCAACACCGAGAGCAAACCCTACGACAGCATCAACGTCACGCCGATGCTGGACCTGGCCTATGTGCTGCTGGTGATCTTCATCCTGATGACCACCGCCGGGGTGCAGGGCCTGAACATCAACCTGCCGAAGCCGAGCAACAAGCCGTCGCTCACGAAAAAGGAGATCCGCATCGTCCAGGTGATGGCGGGCGGCCGCCTGCTGTTGAACGGCGCCAGCGTGACCTTGCGGGAACTCGAGGCGATGCTCACCGCGGTGCACAGCCGTGCCCCCGACATGTCGCTGGTGATCAAGGGCGACCCGGCCGCCGAGTATGCGCGGGTGGTCGAGATCATCGACCTGGCCGGGCGCCTGAACATTTCAAACCTCGGCCTGGCCACCGCGCGGATCGGTACCTGAGATGAGCGAGACGAAGCGCACCGACGACAACGACGCGACGCGCGATGATGGCCGCGGCACCTTACTGATTGTCGGATTGCTGATCATCCTGCTGGTGCTGGCCGGTTATGGCGCCAAGCCGTGGTTCGACAACAAGTCGGCCGCGCCGCGCAAGCCGCCGAAGATCTCGCTGATTCCGACCACGCCGCCGCCACCGCCGCCGCCGCCGAAAGAGGAAAAGCGGCCGGAGCCGCCGAAAGAGGTCAAGGAAGTGAGGGTGCAGCCCGAGCCCAAGAACGAGCCGCCGCCCGACCAGAGCCTGAAGATGGAAGGTGCGGCCGGCGACGCGCCGAGTGCGTTTGCCGGCGGCAAGGTGGTCAGCGAGGACATGGGCAAGATCGGCAATCCGGGAGTGATTGGCGGCACCGGCGGCGCGCCGGTGGTGGCGCGCGGCACCGTGCTCGACCCGTTCAACACCTATGCCAGCGCCGTCAAGGGCGAACTGCAGCGCAACCTCGCGCGACGGGCCGAACTGAAGCGCCGGCGCTATGGCGTCGAGATCAACTTGTGGGTGGCCGACGACGGCCGCCTGACACGCTTCGAGCTGCTCGGCAGCAGCAATGACGACGATACCGATGCGGCGATCCGCACTGCACTGGCGGCGTTGGGCAGCTTTTCCGAAGCCCCGCCGCCGAAGATGCCGCAGCCGCTGCGCCTGCGCATCGTCGCAGGCGGCCGCGCCTGATTCCCAACCCCTCCACCGGACATGAAGCCTGCAATGAAGCCCTGCAAATCCACCCCGACCCCGCGCGTCCAGCGGGCGCCGGCCATCGCATTGGCAGTGCTGCTGGCCGCCGGCGCCGCGCCCGGCCACGCCGATGAGCGCGCCGAACTCGAACAGGTGCGCGCCACCACCATGAGCCTGATCGAAGCGCTGGTCGAGAGCGGCGTGCTGTCGCGCGAGAAGGCCGACAAGCTGGTGCAGGACGCAGCGGTTCGCGCCCGCCAGAAGCTTGCTGAAGCCGCGCCCCCGCCGGTAGCGACAACGTCTGCCGCCGCCCCGGAAATCGGCCGCGATGGCAAGCGCATCGTGCGGGTGCCCTATGTCTCGGAATCGACGCGGCGCGAGATTCGCGAACAGCTCAAGGGCGAAGTGCTGGCCCAGGCCAGGGAAGAACGCTGGGCCAATCCCGGTGCCCTGCCGGAGTGGCTGCAGCGCTTCCAGTTCGATGGTGACCTGCGCCTGCGTGCCGACATGTTCACGCTGGATCGCGGCAATACGGCGGCCGGCATCGCCAACGCCACCAACAACAACCTGACCCGCGGCGCCGATCTGGCCGGCAGCAACGCGGCGGTGGTGCCCAACATCAACACCGGCGAGGATTTCACCCGCGCGCGCCTGCGCGCGCGATTGGGCGCGACCGTCACGCTGTCCGAACGAGTGGCAGCCGGGGTGCGTATCGCCACCGGCAATACCACCGGGCCAACCTCGACCAACCAGACCCTCGGGCAGGGCTTCAATCGCTATACGCTGGTGCTTGATCGCGGCTACATCACGGTCAACCCGTTCGCCGGCCTGAGCCTGACGGGCGGGCGGATCGCCAATCCGTTTGTGAGCACCGATCTGGTGTGGGCCGACGACCTGGGCTTCGAAGGCGTGGCCGCCACTTATGCGCGCGACTTCAGCCCGGCAGTGGCGGGCTTTGTCACCGCTGGCTGGTTTCCGCTGCGCACCGACAATCCGCTGTCAACCACCCCGCGCAACCTTTCCGCCCTGCAGGCGGGGGTCAACTGGAAACTCGCGCGCGGCAGCGCGTTCAGGCTGGCGGCCGCGCTCTACCAGTATCACGGCATCAGCGGCCGGCAGGAAGACAACGCCCGCTCACCAGCCGGCGTGCTGGCTGGCGACTACGGCACCCGCGACGAGTATCCCGCCGGCCTGCGCCAGCGCGGCAATACCCTGTTCGCCATCAACGCGCCGCTCGATGCGACGCAGCCGACGTTCTGGGGCCTGGCGGCCGAATTTCGCAGCATCAACCTGACCGGCAGCTTGGACATCGGCGCCTTCGATCCGGTGCGCGTGGTGCTGACTGGCGATTATGTGAAGAACCTGGCGTTCAGCCGCAACAGCATCTTTCAGCGTACCGGCCAGCAACTGTCTGACGGGCGCGATTCCGGCTACCTCGGGCGCATCCTGGTGGGGCAGCCGAACATCCGCCAGAAGAACGACTGGAACGTGTCGCTCACCTACCGCTGGCTCGGCAGCGACGCGGTGCTCGACGCCTTCACCAATTCCGACTTCGGTCTGGGCGGCAGCAACAACAAGGGCTTCGTGGTGGGCGGCAGCCTGGGGATCGACAAGAACACCTGGGTGTCCTTGCGCTGGATGGCGTCGAGCCTGATCGACTCGATGGCGCCGAGGCTGGCCGGCAGTTCGACGGCGCCCACCAAACTCGGCGTCGACCTGTTCCAGGTCGATCTCAACGCCAGATTCTGATGCCGGAGGCCGCGTCGAAAATGAAAGCCCTGCTGTTCAAGGTATTGCTGTGCGTGACCGTTGCCGGCGCTGCGGCGAGCGGCGTGGCCGCCGATAAGGCCGCCGACAAGGCGGCGAAAGAACAGGCGCGGCGCGCGCAGCAGCAGTTGCGCGCCATCGAGAAGGAAAAGGCCGATCTGGCGGCGCAGAAGACGCAACTCGAAGGCGAGCTCAAGGCGTCGAAAGAGAAATTGCCCGACCTCGAACAACGTGCCGTGCGTGCCGAGCGTGCGCGCGGCGAGTTGAGCCGGGAAATCGCTGCGGTGAAGGCGGAGACCGCCGCTCTGGCGGCGCGACTGGCCGAGGAACAGCGCCTGCGCCATGACACCGAGCGTCGCCTCTCGGAGTCGGAGCGGAAGCTGGCCGACGCGCAGCGAACGGGCAACGAGCAGCGTGCCGCATTCGAAGGAGAAAAGCGTGCGCTCGAGGCGGGCATCAAGGAGCAGTTGGCAGCCCTGGCTGCGGCGCGCGAACGCAATGAGCGCATGTACAAACTCGGCTTCGAGTTGATTGAACGGTCTGAACGCAAGTCTTCATGGACCTCGCTCCTCGGAGCCGAGCCATTCACCGGACTCAAGCGCGCGCAGATCGAAAAATTGGCGGAAGAGGAGCGTGAAAAGTTCGACGCTGCACGCTTGCCACATGCGAATTGAGACTGCGGGGCGGTCGCTCTGACACGGCTGGTGTGGCACGAACGCAAGATTGCGGTCGGTGGGTGCGCGGTGGCTGCGTAGAAGGTCGTCTGCCGGCAACGGCGCGCTGCCGCAATTTGACGACCAGACAAAGTCATGTCAACAGCATGTAACGTTTGGCACGTAGAACAGCAGGATGCCATCCGATGCCGTCGTTGAAAACCTGAGTCGGCCCGCGTTTGATCAGTTGCCCGTTGATGCATGCGCGGCAGATGACGGCTTTGTTCAATCGCCATCCGACGGCACCAGGCAGTTGCTTGCCTGGGCCTGGCGTTCACTGCTGATCGGGGTATTGCTGGCGTTTATCAGCCCGCCGTCCCAAGCAGACTGGCCGGCGGCGCAGCGGCACTCCGCTGTGCCCTGAATCCTTGGTTGTGACGTTTTCCAAACGTTTGTTGTTTTGAACCGGATGGCCTTGCCGGTACCGGCAAGGCCATTCGCGGCTCTCCGTACAACTATTTCCGGCTGCCCGTGACGGTGATTGAACTGGCGGGCGCGGAGATTGCGGCCGACCTGGTTGCCGGGCGTTTTGCACTGCGCGGGTTGGCGGCAGCGGCGAGCACAGCCTTGTCGGCCGGGACGCGTGCCGGTGGTGGCGAGCCGGTCAGCAGGGCCACCAGACTCACGGCAATGCTCACCGCGATTTTTCCACTGTGCGAAAAACCGGCAGGTTCATGTTCGATCACTGATCAGCTCCCTGAAATAGAGTTGCAATCCACACCACAGCGCTGATTGTGGCGTCGCAATATCTCAGGATGTCCGGGGGTTCAACCCGGAATGCTGGTCCGAACGGACCATGGGGTGCCCAACGCTTGCCGACGCCAGGCGCGCCGGCAAGTCGCACGTCGGGTCAGCACGAACCGGATCAGGCGCGCGCGGGTTTCCTGCGCATCACGCTGGTGAGCAATAGCAGCCCGGCTACGAGACTGATCCAGGTTGCCGGTTCCGGAACGGCGGAAATCTGATAGACGATGCCGCCCAGACCACCTGATGCGGTGTTGGTCACCAATGCATACAGTTCGCCCTTGCCGTCCTGGCCGAAACCATGCACGGTGAGGCCATTGGGCAGTACGCCGGCGGCGAACTGCGGCAGCAGGAACTCCTTGATTTCACCGGTGATCAGGTCGGCGTAGAACAGCCGGCCATCGGCGCGCTGCGGGGCGGTCCGCAGCGCGAGGTCGCCGAACACATACTTTCCAAACAGGCTGGGGATCGCGCTGCCACGATAGACGAAGCCGCCGGTGATCGAGATGCCGTCAGCGTGATCGTATTCGAGGGTGCCAACCGTTCCCTTGATCGGGTCGATCAGGCCGTTCGGGCTGCCCGGTGAGCGCGCACCGACGCTGCCGGCGGTGACACCCGGACCTGCGACCTGATTGAACAGGAAGTCGCCTTCCTTGATCGCCCAGCCGTAGTTGCCGCCGAGCACCACCTTGTTGATTTCCTCGATGGTGTTTTGCCCGACATCGGCGACGATCAAGCTGCCGGTTGTGCCGTCGAAGCTGAAGCGGTAAGGGTTGCGAAAGCCGTAGGCGTAGATTTCCTTGACCTGGCCGGCACTCTGGAACGGGTTGTCGACCGGAATCCGGTATTGGCCATTGCTGCTGACCGCGTTCGCGCTGCTGCTGGTCAATGTCGGATTGAGCGGGTCGATACGGATCATCTTGCCCAGGGGTGTGCTGAGGTTCTGCGCATTGCCGCCCGGGGAGATGTGGCTGGCACCGACGTCGTTGGCATTGCCGCCGTCACCGAGCCCGAGGAACAGGTAGCCGTTGGAGTCGAATGCGATGGTGCCGCCGTTGTGGTTGTTCGCATTCTTGCGGAACGAGACGATTTCGCGCTGCGAATTGGGATCGACCACCGCCGGATTGCTGCTGCTCATCTTCCATTCGGAGACGACGTTCTTGTAGCCCTGCGACGCATTGTTGGGCGCCGCGAAGGTCGGTGCCGAGGTGATCAGCTGGCTGGTGTAGGTATACAGGGTGCGATAGCCAGCGCTCGTCGAGTCGTTGAATGAAGGATGAAACGCCAGCCCCAGAAAGCCGCGCTCGTCATTGGCATTGGTGGTCACCAGCGGCGGCGACACCAGGCCGCGGATATCGAGCGCCGGGGTGGCCTGCAGAATGCCGTTCTCCAGCACGCGCAGCAGGCCGTTTTGTTCGACCACGAAAAGACGGCTGAGATCGCCCGGTGCGCTGATGGCGTAGTCGGGGGCCGACAGGCCGGTGGCCACGGTGTCGAGAGTGATCGCGATGTCGCCTTTCGGGATCGGCGTCAGGCCGGCGGTGGCGGCATTTACATTGCTGCCGACGAGTGCCGCGACAAGTCCGGCAGCAAGCCCGATATTTGCGGTGCGAGAGAAGGATTTCATGATGTTGCCCCCCGTATGGTGGATGATCGACGTGCTGCGGATCGGTCCGGGAAAAAATCTCACGCGCGTGCCCTGCGCCGGCGCGCCGCAGTGCTGGCTGTCAGCACCACTGCCATCCCGGCCAGCATTGCCAGCCATTCGGCCGGCTCCGGCACGGCAGTGACGTTGTCGACTCCCAACTGCGCCACAATGGCTGCGCCGTTGCTCGGGGGGCCAGGGAACACGCTGTGGAACAAGCG
>JANPGJ010000211.1:0-5714 GCA_031423955.1 Burkholderiales bacterium | reverse complement strand
TTTCGGCGCGCGGCTACAACATCGAAACCCTGACCGTGGCGCCGACCGAGGACCCGTCGCTGTCGCGCATGACCATTGTCACCAAGGGGTCGGACGACGTGATCGAACAGATCACCAAGCATCTCAATCGCCTGATCGAGGTGGTGAAGGTGGTTGATCTGTCCGAAGGTGCGCACATCGAGCGCGAGCTGATGCTGGTCAAGGTGCGGGCCACCGGCAAGGAGCGCGACGAAATGAAGCGCATGGCGGAAATCTTCCGCGGTCGCATCATCGATGTCACCGACAAGACCTACACCATCGAGCTCACCGGTAATGTCGCCAAGCTTGATGCGTTCCTCGAGGCGATCGACCGCACGCTGATCCTGGAAACCGTTCGTACCGGCGTATCCGGCATCGGGCGCGGCGAGCGGGTGCTGAAAGCCTGATATTTTCAACGCGGATAAAATATCGGGTTTGGTTCGAAATTTTCGCGATAACCGTCGCACATGACTTCTACGTGAGGAGCAACAAATGAAGGTTTACTACGACAAAGACGCCGACCTGAGCCTGATCAAGGGCAAGAAAGTCTGCATCGTCGGTTATGGCTCGCAGGGCCACGCGCACGCGCTCAACCTGCATGATTCCGGTGTCAAGGTCGTGGTCGGCGTACGCAAGGGTGGCCCTTCCTGGGACAAGGTCAAGAAGGCCGGCCTGAAGGCCGCCGAGATCGGCGAAGCGGTCAAGGGCGCGGATTTCATCATGATGCTGATGCCTGACGAACATATCGCGGCGACCTACAAGACTGAAGTCGAGCCGAACATCCGCAAGGGCGCGACCCTGGCTTTCGCCCATGGCTTCAACGTGCATTACGGCCAGGTCGCGCCGCGCGCCGACCTGGACGTGGTGATGATCGCGCCGAAGGCGCCTGGCCATACCGTGCGTTCGACCTATGCGGCCGGCGGCGGCGTGCCGATGCTGATCGCGATCCACCAGAACCCCAGCAAGAAGGCACGCGACCTCGCGCTTTCCTATGCGGCGGCGATCGGCGGCGCGCGTGCCGGCGTGATCGAAACCAATTTCCGCGAAGAGACCGAGACCGACCTGTTCGGCGAGCAGGCGGTGCTGTGCGGCGGCACCGTCGAGTTGATCAAGACCGGCTACGAAGTGCTGGTCGAAGCCGGCTACGCGCCGGAAATGGCCTACTTCGAGTGCCTGCATGAGTTGAAGCTGATCGTCGACCTGATCTATGAAGGCGGCATCGCCAACATGAATTACTCGATTTCGAACAATGCCGAGTACGGCGAGTACGTCACGGGCCCGCGCATCATCACCGAAGAAACCAAGAATGTGATGCGCCAGGTGTTGAAAGACATCCAGACCGGCGAGTACGCCAAGAGCTTCATTCTCGAGAATCGCGCCGGCGCGCCGACCCTGTTGTCACGCCGCCGCCTCGGTGCCGAGCATTCGATCGAAATCGTCGGTGAGAAACTGCGCGCGATGATGCCCTGGATCAAGCAAAAAGCATTGGTCGACCGTTCACGCAACTGATTCGCCACTGCATCAGACACGCCGGCAAGAGCGATACATCTTGCGTTCGACGCAATGCCCGCCCATAAGGCGGGCATTGCGCATTGTGCTCCGGAGCGGCATGCGGGTCGGGCATAATGCTTGAAGTTCAATAGCGGAGGGGCCAGTGATGGCAAGAGTCGTGACCATGCTCACCGTAGCCCTGCTGGTCGCATGCGGCGACAAGGTGCCGGAGTCGAAGGCGGCGAAGGACCTTGGCAATGTTCCCCGGCAGACGATTGACCGCGTCAGCACCGGGATTGACAGTTCGATCCAGCAAGGCGCGGACCGCGCCCGCGAAGAAGAGAAGAAACAATGACCCGATCCCTGTGTCGCCCGCTTCGAGCCTGTTGTTTCAATTTGCGCGGATTGCTATCGCGTCCGGAGCGGTGTAGTGGCGCTTGACGAATCGCAGACCGACATCGGGCGCGCCCGCCTGCTGCGCCGGCGCGGGGTTTACCTGCTGCCCAATGCGTTCACCACCGCCTGCCTGTTCTGCGGCTTCTACGCGATCGTGCAGGCGATGGCCGGCGATTACGAGCATTCATGCATTGCGATTTTCATCGCCATGGTGATGGATTCACTCGATGGCCGGGTAGCACGCATGACCCACACGCAGAGTGACTTCGGCGCGCAATACGACAGCCTGGCCGACATGGTTTCGTTCGGTGCGGCGCCGGCGCTGATCGTCTACAAGTGGGGGCTGGAGCCGTTCGGCCGCTGGGGCTGGTTTGCCGCGTTTGTATATTGTGCCGGCGCCGCGCTGCGACTGGCGCGTTTCAACACCAACATCGACGTTGTCGACAAGCGGTTTTTCCAGGGCATGCCCAGCCCGGCGGCGGCCGCGCTGCTGATCGGTTTCGTCTGGCTGGCCGACGACAACAAGTTTCCGCTGGACGATTACTACCTGCGCTACGTCGGCTGGGTGATCGCGCTGTATGCCGGCATCACCATGGTCTCGTCGGTGCCGTTCTACAGTTTCAAGGATATAAGCCGCACCCGACGCGTGCCTGTGGTGGTGATCTTCCTGCTGGCAATCGCGATGTTCGTGATTTCTTCCTACCCGCCGCTGACCCTGTTTGTGCTGTTCGTGATCTATGGAATGTCGGGCTATGTGGTGTGGTTGTGGAATCTTTCGCGCGGCAAGCGCGCGGGCGACATTCTCAGGAAGCCGCCGCCGGCCTGATATCCGTGCAGCGGTTGCGTCATTCGAATACGCGCCGCGCCTCGGCTTGCAAGGCCGGGCCGGTCACCTCAACCGTGCGGCTGCCATGCGCCATCACGGATCTGCATGCGAGGGCCAGTTCGTCGGCCTGGGCGCCGCCCAATTCGCGCATGCTGGCAATCGACAAGGCATAGACCACCCGCCGCACGCCGCCCCAGTAAATCGCACCGGCGCACATCGCGCACGGCTCGCCGCTGGCATAGACCGTGCTGCCGGCGAGCGTTGCGGGGTCGAGGTCGCCACTCGCTTGGCGCATCAGGTTGGTCTCGGCGTGCCCGGTGCAATCGCGGGCGCTGATTTGCGTGTTGCGGGCCTCGTGCAAGACGCTCCCGTCGGCGCCGACCAACAGGGCGCCATAGGGCATGTTGCCGGCCTCGCGGGCCTGCGCCGATAGCGCGATCGCGGCGCGCAGGTGCATCGCATCGGCCGGCTCAAGCACCGCCTCGGGTTCCTGGTTGCCGCTCGCAGCCATCGGCGCCTACTTGCGATTCAGAAAGGCCGCGAGAGCAGCATCATGTTCCGGCGTGTGATGCGCGATCGCCTGATAGGCGGCCGACATTTCAAGCAGGCTGTCGAGCCGCATATGCTGGCCTTCGCGCAACAGGCGCTTGGCCATGCGCAATGCCGGGCCCGGGTTGGCGGCGATGCGTGCGGCCAGCGCATTCGCCTCGGCGAGCAGTTGGTCCGGTGCGACCACCCGCGACACCAGGCCGCAGGCGAGCGCTTCGTCGGCGCCGATGGTATCGCCGGTGAAAGTCAGTTCAGCCGCCTTCGACATGCCGACCACGCGCGGCAACAGCCAGGCGCCGCCGTCGCCGGGGATGATGCCCAGCTTGACAAAGCTTTCCGCGAACCTGGCAGTGCTCGATGCGAGACGGATGTCGCACATGCATGCAAGGTCGCAACCCGCGCCGATCGCCGGGCCGTTGACCGCGGCGATGGTCGGCACATCGAGGTTGTAGAACGCCAACGGGATGCGCTGGATGCCGCTGCGATAGCCATCGGCGATTTCGCGCGCCGAGCCGCCGGCGATCCCGGTCTTGTCGCGCATGTCCTTGACATTGCCGCCGGCGCAGAACGCGCTGCCGGCACCGGTGAGGATCACCGCGCGCACCGACAGGTCGGCACGCACCCGCTCGCAGGCGGCAACCACCTCGGCCCATTGCGCCGGCGTCGACAGCGCGTTGCGTTCCTCCGGCTTGTTCAAGGTCAGCGTGACCACAGCGCCGGACTGCTCATACTTGACAAAATCCATGACTAACCCCCTTCAGGCGGGTTCAATGGTGTTGGAAGTGCGGGCGAATGCCGCTGCCAATCGAAGCGGCGATTCGCGGATGTTTCGTTGCTCGGCTTTGGCCCCGGAATCCTTGATTGCCTTCGCCCAACGCGGCATCTCGGCGCCGATATTGCCGCCGGCGCCGGCCTTGTTGTCAACCAGCACCTGCTGGCCGAGCTGCTCGCCGAGCTTTTGCGCCAGCACGCGCGACACGATGTCGGTCGGCCCGCCCGGCGGGAACGCGAGGATCATGCGCACCGGCTTTGCCGGCCAGGATTGCGCCTGCGCCAGGCTGGCGCCGGCAATGCCCAGCACCATGCCAAGGATACTTGCCCAACACTTCATTGCTGCCTCCGGAATTGCCTGGACGTCGCCAGGGGGGCGTGATGCTTCACTGCAAATTTGCGATCAGGCATCAAACTGGTCGAGCACTGTGCCCGGCCCGCGTTCAAGCTGTGCGTAGCTGCGGCCGTCATGCACCTGAACGCCGTTGACCCAGACGCCATGAACACCGCGGCTCTCGCGCACCATGCGCGAGCCGCCGCCCGGCAGATCAGCCAGCGCCAGCGGTTTCGAGATGCCCACCTGCGCCGGATCGAACAGCAGCATGTCGGCCGGCGCGCCGGGTGTGAGCCGGCCGCGGCCGGGAATCCGGAACCGTGCAGCCGGGTCGCTGGTCAGGCGGCGAATCCCTTCCTGCAGGGTGAAGGCGCCGGTCTGGCGCACCCAGTACGCCAGGAAATGCAGGCCGAAGCCGGCATCGCACATGTAAAGCAAGTGCGCGCCGGCATCCGACAGCGTGATCACGCTTGCGCGGTGCTTGAGCAACGGGGCGACGCCGGCATCGACGTTCTGGAAAAACTTGCCGACGAAATGGGTGCGCAAGTCTTCCTTGAGCGCCAGATCGAAAAAAGCGTCAAGGGGGTCGCAACCCAGCTTGCGTCCCAGTGCGGCGATGGTCAGGCCGTCAAACGCCGCATGTTCGGGCAGCGCGGTCAGGCTGACTTCGAGGCGCTCCCAGTTGCCCAAAAACAGGATGCCGGCTTTCGGGTTCTTTAGATTGGCGCGAAACGCGGCGCGGAACGCCGGGTCCGCATACACCCGCGCAAGTCCGGCGTGATCGGCGCCGTTGATCGCATCGAAAGCGTTGTGCGACAGCAGCGCGTACGGATCCTTCAAGGTGAAATCGAACGACAGCGGCTGGCAACTGGTCAGGATGTAGACCTCGTTGCCGCGATCGAGCGCCGCGGCGCATTGATCGTAGTAGCCCAAGGCACGCTCCGGGGCGGCTTCGTTGTACATGGTCAGCACAGTCGAGATATAGGCCGGGCGCCGGGTTGCCGCGGCGATCGATTCCATCACCGCCGGCGTGGCGCGCGAACCGGTCGCGCTCATGAAGACGCCACGGCCTACGTCGCCCAGCACGCCGGTTAAGGCGCGCAGTTCGGCTTCGCTGGCGATGGTCGACGGCATCGGCCGGCCGGCGTAGCCGCTGTGGTTCGGCGAGAACGACGAAGCGAAGCCGATCGCGCCGGCGTCCATCGCCACCCGCACCTCGCGGCGCATCGCCGCCAGTTCATCCGCAGTCGCTTCGGCTCGCTCGGATGCGGCCTCGCCCATCACCGCGGTGCGGATCACCGAATGGCCGGCGAACACCGCGGTATTGAG
>JANPGJ010000210.1:0-1694 GCA_031423955.1 Burkholderiales bacterium | reverse complement strand
GTTCGAAACCGACCGCCTGAAGTCGACGCTCGGCACCTGGGCCAAGCGCGACGGCATCACCATCGAGGAAGCAGGGGAGCGGCGCAAGAAGGAAAACCCCGCCGGCCGCGTCGGCACGCCGGAGGAATTCGGCGCCGCCTGCGCGTTCCTGTGCAGCGTGCATGCCGGCTACATGACCGGGCAGAACATCCTGCTCGATGGCGGGCATTACCCGGGGACCTTCTGACATACGGACAAAAGTACAAACCTACTTTTGTCCGGTCCATATTTGTATGAAATCGTCGGCGGAGCCGGCGATTTCACTTTGCAACTGCAACAAAAAAACGTCACGGGTGGTTTGATGAAACCTGCTGAAACCGCTGCCCGCCTGGTTCGCTACGGGTTGATTCCGGTGATTCGTTATGCCAATGCGGATGACGGTGCGTTGGCTATCGAGTGTGCCTTGCGGGCCGGGATTCCGACTGTGGAAGTCACTCTCACCATGCCGGATGCGCTCGACATGCTGCGCGAGTTCTCGCGGCATCTGGAAAGCCATCAGATGCTTGGCGCCGGCACGGTGTGGAATGAGGACGATTGCGCGCGTGCGCTGCATGCCGGCGCGGCCTACATCGTCTCGCCCGGGCTGGTGCCGGGACTTGGGGCGCAGGTGCATGAAGGCAATGCGGCCTACCTGCCGGGCGCGATGACCCCCGGCGAGGTCGCCGCCTGCCTGCGCGACGGCGCCGACATCGTCAAGCTGTTTCCGGCCTCGATTGTCGGCCTGAACCATCTCAAAGCGGTGAAGGCGGTGTTTCCGGGCACCCGCTTCTGCCCCACCGGCGGGGTGACCGGCGACAACATGGAAGACTGGTTCAACGCCGGCGCCTCCTGCGTGGGCATCGGCAGCAGCCTGTTTTCCGAAGCCGCGATCCGCGCCCGCGACCAGAAACTGCTGGTCGAGGAAGCCAAGCATCATTTGTCATTGTTGTCGCTGGTCACGCGCTGAGCACGATGGCGCTGGCGGCGACACCGGCGATCCTGGCCCTGGGCGAGCCGATGATCGAATTCAACCAGACCACGCCGGACCAGCCCACTTATCTGCAAGGCTTTGGCGGCGACACCTCGAATGCCATGGTAGCCGCAGCACGACAGGGCGCGAGTTGCGGCTACATCACGCGGTTGGGCGATGACGATTTCGGCCGCATGTTCCTCGACCTGTGGCGCAGCGAGGGAGTGGACAGCAGCGGCGTCGGCATCGATGGCGAAGCGCACACCGCGGTGTATTTCGTCAATCATGGCGCCGCCGGCCACAGCTTTTCCTACCTGCGCCGCGATTCCGCCGCCAGCCGCATGCGACCGACCCAATTGCCGGTCGCATTGATCCGCGGCGCGCGCATCCTGCATCTGTCAGGCATCAGCCAGGCGATTTCGCAAAGTGCGCGGGACAGCGTCGCGGCAGCGATCGCGCACGCCCGCGCGGCCAGCGTGGCGGTCAGCTACGACACCAACCTGCGCCTGAAACTGTGGCCGCTCGACACCGCGCGCCAGGTGATCAGCGACACCATCGCGCTCAGTGACTACCTGCTGCCGAGCCTCGAAGACCTGCAGGCGGTGAGCGGCCGGGAGGCACCGGACGCCATCCTCGACTGGTGCTTCGCCCATGGCGCACGCAATGTCGTCCTCAAGCTTGGCAGCGCAGGTTGCATTGTCGCGAC
>JANPGJ010000209.1:0-3068 GCA_031423955.1 Burkholderiales bacterium | reverse complement strand
GGTGGCGGTTTCTTTCATCAACGCCTATGCCAACGATACCCATGAGGCCGAAGTCGCCCGCTGGTTGCGCGCGCGCCTGCCCGGCGTGTTCGTCTGCACCGGCTCCGAATTGACCCGCGAGTGGTACGAATACGAGCGCGGCTCAACCGCCTGCGCCAATGCGTTCGTCGGCCCGCAGATGGGCCGCTATGCGACCTCGCTGGACGCCATCCTCGATGCGCGCGGCTTTCATGGCAAGCGTTTTTTCATGGGTTCCGGCGCCGGCGCGATCTCGCTGGCCCTGGCGGCGCGCCAGCCGATCCGCCTGGTCGAGTCCGGCCCGGTGGGCGGGTTGGTCGGGGCGGCCGCCTACGCGCGCGCCTTGAACATCGATCACATGGTCGCGCTCGATGTCGGCGGCACCACCGCCAAGTGCGCGCTGGTCAAGAGCGGCGCCTTCGAAATCAATACCACCTACTGGGTGGGAGGCTACGCCCGCGGCACGCCGATCCGCAGCAGCATCATCGACATCGTCGAGGTAGGTGCGGGCGGCGGGTCGATCGCCTATGTCGACGAGCTCAAGCGGCTGCACGTCGGCCCGCGCAGCGCCGGCTCGAACCCCGGGCCGGTCGCCTACGGGCGCGGTGGCAGCGAACCGACGCTCACCGACGCCAACGTCGTGCTCGGCCGCATCAACCCGGAGAATTTCCTCGGTGACGGCTTGCATCTGGACGTGCCGGCGGTGCACGAGGCGCTCAGGGCGCGCGTCGCCGTACCGCTCGGCATGACCGACACCAGCGACGTGACCACGCTGGCCGCCGGCATCCTGACGATTTCATCGGTGCTGATGGCCGGGGCGATCCGCAAGGTGACGGTCGAGCGCGGCGAAGACCCGCGCGACTTCGTGCTGTTCGCCTACGGCGGCGGCGGCCCGCTGCATGCGGTCGAACTGGCACGCGAAATCGGCATTCCGCAGGTGGTCATTCCGCCGCGCGCCGGCATCTTCGCGGCGCTTGGCATGCTGTTCGCCGACCTCGAGAACGATGCCGCCGCGACCGTCCTCTTGCCGCTTGCGGAAGACGCGATGCCGCGCGTGCGCGCCGCGCTCGAGAAGCTCGAAGCCGAGGCGCTTGCCGGGCTCGGCGATCAGGTAGCAGGCGCCGAATGCACTCTGTTGCACTCGGCCGAGCTGCGCTACAAGGGCCAGATGCACTCCCTCAAGATCCCGCTCGACTTGTCCGCTGGCGCCGGCGGCGTGCGTGCCACTTTCGAGAGACTGTACGGAAAGCGTTTCGGCCATGCAAGCAGCACCGGCGAAGTGGAGTATGTCGGACTGGGCGCGACCGCGCGCCTGGCGACACCCAAGCCCGCACTGGAGGCGATGACACCGCTCGGCTCACCTCAGGCGCCGGTGCCGGGCAAGCGCCGGGTCTACATTTCCGGCACCGACCAATGGGCCGAGGTGGTGGTTTACCAGCGCAGCGACCTGGCGCCCGGATTCACCGCGCAGGGGCCGGCGGTGATCGAGGATTTCGGCTGTAGCTGCTTCGTCGATGCGGGTGCGGCGATGCGTGTGGGCGCATTGGGCGAGCTCTGGTTGACACTCGACGCCACACAGGTGAAGACAGGAACAGGGGAACCAGCATGAACCAGGAAGCCATTGGGCCGGCGGTCGATCCGGTCACCGTCGAGGTGTTGCGCCATCGGCTCTACGCGATCACCGAGCAGATCGAAGCCAACATCATCCGCACCGCCTACAGCCCGCTGATCTACGCCTACAAGGACTTCGCCGTCGGCATGGTCGGCGCCGGCGGCGAGCTGATCTGCATGGCGCGCGGCGGCATACCGCTGTTTTGCTCCACCTTGTTGAGCGTGGCGGTGCAGGACGGCCTCGAACTCTACGGGCCGGGCGGCATCAAGGAAGGCGATTTCATCCTCTGCAACTATTCGGGCGTGATCGGCCAGCACTTGAACAATGTGGTGATGTACACCCCGATCTTCGCCAAGGGGGCCGACGCGCCCTGCGCCTTCATGGTGGTGGTGGTGCACTGGATGGATGTCGGCGGTCGCGATGTCGGCTCGGCCGCCTCCAACACCACCGAGAACATTTTCCAGGAAGGCATCCAGTTCCGTACCGTGAAGCTGTGGAGCGAGGGCAAGCCGGTCGCCGACATGTATCGCATGATCGAGTACAACACGCGCTTTCCCGACATGGTGTTGGGCGACATCGGCTCCCAGCACGCCGGCTGCGCGCTCGGGCGCCGGCTGTTCGGCGAGATGCTCCTGCGCTACGGCCTGCCGGTGGTGAACGCCGCGATCGCGCGCATTCTTGACGACTCCGAGCGCATTGCCCGCGCGGTCGTGCGTTCGTTGCCGGACGGCGTCTACAGCGCGGAAACCTTTCTTGACGACGATGGCGTCGGGTTCGGTGCCCCGGTGCCGGTGCGCGCCACCATCACGGTGCGCGGCGACGACATCGAGGTGGACCTGTCGGGCTGCGCCCCGGTGTTGAAGGGCGCGATCAACTCGGGCTACCACGGCGGCGGCGTCACCGCGGCAAGCATCGCCCTGGCGATCATCATCGGCGGCGAAGACGCGCCCAACGCCGGCACCTTCCGACCGCTCACCGTCACCCTGCCGCCCGGCACCTTCCTGAGCGCGCCGCCGACCGCGCCGATGGCCCGCTACAGCTCGCCGATGGCGACGGTGGTCGATGTGGTGCTGCGCGCCATCGGCCAGGCGCTGCCCGAACGCCTGGTCGGCGGCCACCATGGCACCTTCGGCATCCACGTCTTTTACGGCAACGACGCCCGCGGCCGGCTGTTTCGCATCACCGACACCAGCCAGGGTGGCTACGGCGGGAGTGTGCGCGGTGACGGGCCCGGACCGTTCAAGACCCTGGTCCACGGCGATTCGGCCAACGTCCCGGTCGAACTGCAAGAAGCGCTCTACCCCTACCGCTTTGAAGGCGTCGGCCTGCGGCAGGATTCGGCCGGGGCCGGACTGCACCGCGGCGGCATGGGCATCGTGAAGGACTATCTGGTGACCGGGCCGTGCCGGATGAACGTCGCCTTCGACCGCGTGGTGTG
>JANPGJ010000208.1:0-2346 GCA_031423955.1 Burkholderiales bacterium | reverse complement strand
GCGCAGATCAAGGTCAAGGCGATGGTCACCGAGCGGGTTGACTCGGGCACCTGCTTCATTCCGTTCCATTTTTCCGGCTGGTGGCAGGGCAAGGATATGAAGCCCTATTACCCGGAAGGGGCCGAGCCGATCGTGCGCGGCGAGGCGGTCAACACCGCCACCACCTATGGCTACGACCGCGTGACCATGATGCAGGAAACCAAGACGACGATTTGCAACGTCGAAAAAGTGGTCTGACCAGGAGACGTCGACATGGCGAGAATGAAATTTTTGTGCGATGCCGAGCGCTGCATCGAATGCAACGGTTGCGTCACCGCCTGCAAGCAGGAGCATGAGGTGCCATGGGGCGTCAACCGGCGCCGGGTGGTCACAATCAACGACGGCGTGCCCGGCGAAAAGTCGATCTCGGTCGCCTGCATGCATTGCTCCGACGCACCGTGCATGGCGGTGTGCCCGGTCGATTGCTTCTACAAGACCGATGAAGGCGTGGTCCTGCACGACAAGGACCTGTGCATTGGTTGCGGGTACTGTTTCTATGCCTGCCCGTTCGGCGCGCCGCAGTTTCCGCAGGCTGGCGCGTTCGGCCTGCGCGGCAAGATGGACAAATGCACTTTCTGCGCGGGTGGCCCGGAAAAGGATCACTCGGACGACGAATGGCGTAAGTACGGCCGCAATCGCCTGGCCGAAGGCAAGCTTCCGGCCTGTGCCGAAATGTGCTCGACCAAGGCGCTGTTGGGCGGCGACGGCGATGTGGTGGCCGACATCTATCGCAACCGCGTGTTGAAGCGCGGGCGCGGCGCCGAGGTCTGGGGCTGGAGTTCGGCCTACGGTGCACCGCAGGGCGGTGGCCAGGCGCCGGAGCCGGCCGCGCCTGCGAAATCCTGAGGGAGACAACATGCGAGTTTTCAAGCCTGTCGCAGGTTTGCTTGCCGGGGTGGCACTGGCCGCTCTGCTGGCTGGTTGCGGCGAGCAGAAGCAGCTTGGGCAAGCCACCACCTACAAGCAAGGCAAGTATCAGGGCAAGCCCGATGCGCGCCCGTTTGACGCGGCACCAGGCGCTTATTCAGGCGGCGCAAAATGGAATGCCGGCGACAAGACCAGTTGGGAGGCCGCGATCAAGCAGCGGCAGCAGGGGCAGAACGAATATGCCAAGGCTGAATGACATGGGCGGCAGCGACATGAACGGGCAAATCCGGTCGCGGCTGCAGTGGCTGATGTCGTGGTTGCTGGCGGGTGCGGTGCTGGTTGTTTGCGGCACGGCAGGTGCGCAAAACCAGCCGGCGAAGGGCGCCCAAACCTTCGATTCGGTGTTGAATCCGAATGCAGCCGAGCAGGCCAGGCAGCAACGTTCGCAGCCCGGCAACAATGCGCCGGTCTGGCGCGATGTGCGCTCCGAGAAAGAGCACTACACCACGGCCAAGGGGCCGGAAGCCGGCGTGTTGATCCAGTCGGGCGGCGAAACCTGGCGCCAGCAGCGCAACAATCAGTTGATTCCGCTCGGCGGCCTGATTTTCGCCGGTGTTTTCGGACTGTGCGTGCTGTTCTACCTGTGGAAAGGTTCGATCAAGCTCAAGGCGGCGCCGACCGGGCGCAAGCTGCAGCGCTTCACCGGGCTTGAACGCACGGTGCACTGGACGGTTGCGATCAGTTTCTCCGTGCTGGCCATCAGCGGCCTGGTGATGCTGTTCGGCAAGATGGTGCTGTTGCCGATCATCGGCCACACCTTGTTTGCATGGCTGACCATGCTGCTCAAGAACGTGCACAACTTCGTCGGCCCGGTATTCGCACTGGCGATCATCGCCATGTTCTTTACGTTCCTGCGCGACAACTGGCCAAAGCTGCACGATTTCGGCTGGCTGGCAAAGGGCGGCGGGCTGGCCTCCGGCGAGCACATTCCGTCGGACAAGTTCAATGCGGGCGAGAAGGTCTGGTTCTGGTTCGGTTTGCTGATTTTCGGTGTGTTGGTCAGCGCTTCGGGCCTGGTGCTCGATTTCCCGAACTTCGACCAGTCGCGCGGCCTGATGCAACTGGCGAATGTGGTCCATGTGATCGCAACGGTGCTGATGATGAGCATGGCCCTCGGGCACATTTACATGGGCACCATCGGCATGCAGGGCGCGTTTGACGCGATGAAAACCGGTTATGTGGACGAGGCATGGGCCAAAGAGCATCACCAATACTGGTACGACCAGGTCAAGCATGAAGGTCGGGGCGGGCCCGCACCTGCTGCGGGGCCGGTTCCTGCCGGCGCACCACCAGCCAGGGAGATCAGCAAATGCAGCTACGTCTCGCAGCAATCGACATTGCCACCTTCGCCGCGCAAGCCTCGGCCAAGTTGCCACCGCC
>JANPGJ010000207.1:0-20025 GCA_031423955.1 Burkholderiales bacterium | reverse complement strand
GTGAAAACACCCACGCCAACTTCGCCCTCGACCTGCGGGTCGGCCGCGTACCGGTGGCCGACCTTTACGCCCAGGGCGCGGGCCTGGCGATCGCCAAGACCGATGTCAACAGCCAGGGCCTGGTCATTCCGGTCGCCTTGGGTGACGGCCTGCAACTGGCCGAGCGCATCGTCAAGAGCGAGGATTTCGCGACGCCGCAAACGCCGGCGGATGCTGCCCTCGATCTGGAGGGCATGGAATGTCGTTGGGACGCGATCCGGCCGCAGGCCGATACCCAGGAGATCGTCTGTCTGCTGGTGACGGTGCGCCAGGCAGACAGGCAGGCCGCGATCCTGTCGGCGGTACTCAAACAGGTCGAGCTGATCTACGGCTCGCTCGCCGCGCGCAACCCGGTGTCGCAGGCACGCCTGAAGCTGAAGACCACGATTTTCAAGATCGCCACGGAAATGCGCGCCAAGCTGGGTCGCTTCGATCCCGGCTATCTGCTCGGTCAGTGGTTCCGCACCCTGATTGGCCCGCTGTATTTCGCCCACAGCAAGGAGGGATCCTTCTACCTCGAGCGGATCGTGCAGTTGTCCGACACCCTGATGATCGACGGCCGCGTCAATACCGTGATCTCCGGCACGGCAGGCCAGCGCCAGGCGCTCACCACAGCCCTGCGCACACTTGAAGACCAGGGCGAGATCCGTTTCGGTCTGCAGATTTGCGCTGCCAGCGTGATGTCCTGCTATGTGCGGGATCGCCGCGACCAGCATATTCACTTCGTCGATGGTCTCGGTGGCGGCTACACCCAGGCGGCGACCATGCTGAAGCAGAAAATGGCGCGCGAAGCCGGCGCCGGGCCGTGACTGTGAACGGCGCCACGGTTGCCGTCACCACCAGCATCGCCGGCATCGCCGGCAACGCCGGGGCGTTCAAGCGCGCCGTGTCGAGCGTGCGGCGGGCCGCACTCGTGTTGCTGCTCGGTGCGGCGCTGCCGGCTGCGGCACAGATCGCGAAGACCGAGGCGCAAGCCGTCGCACCGGCGGCGCCAACGGCTGCCGCAGCACCCGCAGCCATATCGACGCCGGCACCGCTCGCCGATGCCGAACTGCTCCGGGCGCTGCGGCATGGCGGCCTGGTGGTCTACTTCCGCCACACCGCGACCGATTTCACGCGCGACGACAGCAAGATGCGCGATTTCGACGATTGCGCCAACCAGCGCCTGCTGTCGCCAAGGGGGCGCGCCGACGCCCGCGCCATCGGCGCGCAATGGAAGCGCCTTGCCATTCGCGCCGATGCGGTGCTGGCTTCGCCCTATTGCCGCACGCGTGATGTCGCGCAACTGATGTTCGGGCGCCACGAGCGTTCCAATGAGGTTCGCGGCGGGCCGATCAGCGGCGACGCCGACCGCTATGCCGGCCTGAAGCGCCTGCTCTCCACCCCGCGCCCGGCGGGCGCCAATCTGGTGATCTCGAGCCACGGCAATCCGTGGCAGGCGGTCGCCGGGGCACCCTACCTGAGCGAAGGGGAAGCAGCAGTGGTGCGACCGCAGGGCGAGGGGCGCTGGGAGCTTGTGGCACGGCTGCGGGTGGAAGACTGGGAGCGCCTGAAATAGGTAGGTGGGCGCAGCCGGTGCCGCCGCGGGCCTGTAGAGAAGCAAGGGCGCTTCATGCGCCAGCCGGCGACCGGGCTGTTCAAGCCGCGCCGGCCTGCTAACATCCTTCCATCAAGTTGCCGGGCGGCGTGAAATGCGAGGCGCCGTCGCGCGACCTGGAAAAAATGTCAAAGGAGAACCCGAGATGCGCACCCCACTGATTGTCGCCACCCTGCTGTTTGGCCTGGCCTTTGGCGCCCAGGCCCAGACCTGCCCGAACCGCGGCGACCTTGACGCCCAATACTGCGATGCCAACAAGGACCTGGTCGCCGACACCCCGACCGAGGCCGGCAAGCTGAAGACGCCGTCGACCATCGTGTTCACCTACACCCCGGTGGAAGACCCGGCGGTCTACGAAAGCATCTTCAAGCCCTTCACTACCCATCTGGCGCAGTGCACCGGCAAGAAAGTGGTGTTCTACCAGGTGCAGTCGAATGCCGCCGAAATCGAGGCAATGCGCTCGGGCCGCCTGCATGTGGGCGGGTTTTCGACCGGCCCGACCGCGTTCGCCGTCAATATCGCCGGCGCCGTGCCGTTCGCGGTGAAAGGCACCGAGAAGGAATTCCAGGGCTACAACCTGATCGTGGTTGTGAAGAAGGACAGCCCCTACAAGACCCTGGCCGACCTGAAACAGAAAAAGGTCGCGCACACCGCACCGTCGTCGAACTCGGGCCACATGGCGCCGATGGCACTGTTTCCGAAGGAAGGCCTGACCCCGGAGAAGGACTACAAGATCCTGTTCTCGGGCAAGCACGACCAGTCGATTCTCGGCGTGAAATCCGGCGACTATGATGCAGCGCCGGTGGCCTCCGACGTGTTCCATCGCATGGCCACCCGCGGCCAGATCAAGGAAGACGAGTTCCGCATCATCTGGAAAAGCGCCAAGTTCCCGACCTCGTCATTCGCCTATGCGCATGACCTCGAACCGAAGTTCCGCGACCAGTTGCTCAAGTGCTTCTACGACTACCGCTTCAATGCGGAGATGCAAAAAGCCTTCGACGGCGCCGACCGCTTTTTCCCGATCACCTATCAGAAAGACTGGGCGGTGGTGCGCCAGGTGGCTGAATCCGGCGGCGAATCGTTCAACCGCGCCGGGTATGAGAAGGAAAGCAAGCGCGAGGCGGACGCGGCGGCGGCAAAAAAGAAGTAGCAATTGATGGGAATTGCATGGTTGGTGAGGAAAACAGGCCACTGGTGCGACCGCCAGGTTATTGGTAACGACCAATAGAGGTGGCTTTGGCAATCGAAAAAGCAGCAAAGCGGGAATCGCTGGTCACGGAGAAAACATCATGTCTACGAGTGAATTGCTGGAAAAAGCTAAAAGCCTTTCTGCCGAAGATCAGGCGAAACTGATCGAAGCGCTGATGGACCAGCTTGACCAATCGGATCAAGGCGTTGATGCGCGGTGGGCGGCCGAAGCGCACTCGCGCCTTGACGCTTATCGTCAAGGAAAACTCAAGGCAATACCGCTGGAACAGGTGCTCGCAAAATACCGGGTGCGATGAGTATCCGGCTGCTGGACGCCGCCGAGGCGGAGCTTGACGAAGCAATTGCGTATTACAACGCCTTGGCACCCTTGCTCGGCGATACGTTTCTAATTGAAGTACTGCGTACCTTCGATCTTGTCACCATGCATCCGCTGGCCTGGCATCCGCTCGGCGGCGGCATGCGGCGTTGCCGGGTCAACCGGTTTGGCGCATGCTGTGGTCTACTTCCCGTCTGAAAGCGAGATTCTCGTATTGGCCATCGCGAATCTTCATCGTCGGCCCGGTTATTGGATGGATCGGTTCAAACAACCATGATCGCGTATGCCGCCCGCTGGAGTCCAGGATGAAACTTCAAGCACTTGTCTCCGCCCTGTTGTTGATGATTGCGGTTCCCGGCTTCGCCCAGGACGCCTGCAAGAACCGCGGCGACCTGGATACCCAGTATTGCGACGACAACACCGATCTGGTGGCCGACACGCCGAAAGACGCCAAGCGCTGGAAGGACCCTGACACCCTGTATTTCTCGAATTCACCGCTCGATGATCCGGCCGAATTCCAGAAGCTGATGCAGCCGTTTGCCGACTATCTGGGCAAATGCACCGCAAAGAAGGTGCGCTACTACGACGTGTTTTCCGCCGCCGCCGCGATCGAGGCACTGCGTTCCGGCCGCATGCACATCGGCACCATGTCGACCGGCGATACCGCCTTCGCGGTCAATATCGCCGGCGGCATTCCGTTCGCCGTGCGTGGTGACGCCAACGGCATCCAGGGTTACCAGTTGTGGATGATCGTCAAGGCCGCCTCGCCCTACAAGACGCTCGCCGACCTGAAGGGCAGGAAGGTCGCGCACACCACACCTTCGTCCAACTCCGGCAACATGGCGCCGCGCGCGCTGTTTCCGGCCGAGGGCCTGATGCCGGACAGGGATTACAAGGTGCTGTATTCCGGCAAGCACGACAACTCGATTCTCGGCGTCGTCTCCGGTGACTACGACGCGGCGCCGATCGCGCATGACATCCTGGTCCGCCTGGCCGAGCGCGGCGTGGTGAAGATGGCGGACTTCCGGATCATCTGGAAGTCGCCGTTCTTCCCGCCCGGCGGTCTGTCGATGGCGCATGACCTGGCGCCGGCGCTGCAGCAGAAGATTCGCGACTGCACCGCGCAGTTCAAGTACCCGCCGGAAATGGTCAAGGGTTTCCAGGGCGCCGATCGCTGGGTGGCGGTGAACTACAAGGACACCTGGGAGATCGTGCGCAAAGTGGCGGCGGGCTCCGGCGAGAGCTTCAATCGCCAGGCCTTCGACAAGGAAAAGCAGCGAGCCGAGGCGGCGGCGAAAGCGAAGAAGCCGTGAGCGCCAGTCGGCTTCGAAGCTGGTTGCACACGCCGGAAATGACCGTGCGCCTGCGGGCGGCCGACGCGTGGATGGCGGCCAATCCGCCGCTCGAGACCGATCTGACCAAGTTCGAGGCCGAGATCACCGCCATCATCGATGCTGTGACAAAGCAGCAGCACGCCAAAAAAGCCAAGGCTGCGAAGTGGGGTCCGGGAGTAAAATCATCTACTCGATAGCAGCATCCGGAGCGTGCGATGCACACTTTCACCGCCGTGATTGAGAAATGTTCCGATACCGGCTTGTTTGTCGGTCATGTGCCTGGCTTTCCGGGCGCGCATTCGCAGGGCGAAACACTGGATGAACTCAACGCCAACTTGCGCGAAGTCATCGAGTTGCTGATCGACGATGGCGTGCCGAAGCTTGAGACCGAATTTGTCGGTACACAAACCTTGATTGTGGCTTGATGCCAGCGTTGCCGGTTCTGAAGCCGCGCGAGGTTGTTGCGTTGCCGGAGACGCTGGGTTTCCTGGAAGTTCGCCAGAAGGGCTCGCACAAGCAGTTCCGCCACTCGGACGGGCGTGCGACCACCGTACCGTTCCATCCGGGCCGCGATATTTCTCCGATTCTTCTGCGCCAGATCGCCCGTGACGTGGGCATCACTCCAGAGGGTTTGGTCGCCTCGCGAAAGTGACAAGGGCATGCTCTCGATCAGGAATCTGGTTCAGCAATACGTGCCCGGCAAGCCGGTGTTGCGCGACATTTCGCTCGACATCGCGGGCGCCGACATCACCGCCATCATCGGGCCTTCCGGCACCGGCAAGTCGACCCTGATCCGCTGCATCAACCGGCTGGTCGAGCCTACCTCGGGTGCGATCGAGTTCGAGGGGCGTGACCTGGTCAAGCTGTCGGGCAGCGAGTTGCGCCAGGCCCGCAGCCGCATCGGCATGGTGTTCCAGGAATACAACCTGGTCGAACGCCTGAGCGTGATGGAAAACCTGTTGACCGGCTGCCTGGGCAAGACACCGGCGTGGAAGGCGCTGCTGCGCAAATTCGAACCTGCGGACATCCGCCGCGCCTGGGAAATGCTCGAAGTGGTCGGCCTGACTTCGTTTGTCAATGCGCGTGCCGATTCCTTGTCCGGCGGCCAGCGCCAGCGCGTCGGCATTTCGCGCGCGGTGATGCAGCAACCGGCGCTTCTGCTGGCGGACGAACCGACCTCGTCGCTCGATCCGAAGACCTCGGTGGAGATCATGGAACTGCTGGCGCGCATCGCGAAGGATCGCAACATTCCGGTGATCATCAACATGCATGATGTCGAACTGGCGAAGCGCTTCGCCAGCCGCATCATCGGCATGGCGGGCGGGCGCGTCGTTTACGACGGGCCGCCCGGCGGCCTCGACGACGACATCCTCAAGCAGATCTACGGTGGCCAGAGTTGGCTGCATTGACTCCACCTTGCCGATCGATCAGCGCGATCCGCACGCTCGGGACGACGCAACAATAGTCCGATGAGCGCCGCCACCGCACGCCCGTTCCACACCGCGCCCCTGGCGCGCCTAAGCTGGCTCGCCCTCGCGCTCTACCTTCTGTGGGCGATGAGTTCGCTGGAGTTCAACCTGGCGCGCTTCGTCACCGGGCTGGACAATGGCGCGAAATTCATCCATCGCATGTTGCCGCCGAATTTCGAGCGCTGGGACCTGCTGGTCAAGGGGCTCACCGAATCGCTGCAGATGGCCTTCCTCGCGTCGTTTCTCGGCGTGATCATTTCCCTGCCGCTGGGCCTGTTGGCGGCGCGCAACCTGCTGCCGGCGGTCGTCACCTGGCCGGTGCGGCTCTTGATCATCGCCTGTCGCTCGTTCCACCCGGTGATCGTCGCCATCATCTGCGTCAAGGCGGTCGGCTTCGGCGCCCTGGCCGGCATCATCGCGCTGACCGTGGCCTCGGTCGGTTTTGTCGGCAAACTGTTCACCGAGGCGATCGAGGAAATCTCGATGAAGCAGATCGAGGCGGTGCGCGCCACCGGCGCCTCGTTCATGAATGTGGTGATCTTCGGCGTGATGCCGCAGGTGATGTTCCGCTTCATCGGTTTCTCCGCTTACGAAACCGACGCCAACCTGCGCAACTCCACGATGGTCGGCATCGTCGGCGCGGGCGGGATCGGCGGCACCCTGTTCGCCGCCTTCCAGCGTTTCGACTACGACTACGTGTTCGCCATCGTGCTGTCCATCATCGCGCTGATCATGGTGGGCGAATTGCTGCAGATCTGGGTCAAGAAAGTGTTCCGGCAATGAGCGGGCGATCAGCACCGTTTCCCTCGCCATTACCGACTCCCGGCACGCAAGGCAATGCGGACCATTGGCAGCGCTTCACGCTGGCCGAACGGCTGGCGCGCTTCTCGATTTATCTGGCCATCGTCGCTGTGGTCGGCTGGGCCGCGCATTCGGTCGAGATCATTGTCGAGTTCATCTGGGACGCACCCGAGCAGATCGCCGACATGGGCCGCCGCATGTGGCCGATCGCCTGGGGCTTCTATCCCAAGGGCATTCACGCGGCGCTGATCGAAACCCTCAACATCGCCGCCGTCTCGACCCTCCTGGGGGTGCTGATGGCGGTGCCGGTCGGCTTTCTGGCGGCGCGCAATGCCACGCCGAACCGCTTTCTCAATGTGATCGCGCGTTTCATCCTGGTCGCCACACGCTCGGTCAACACGCTGTTGTGGGCGCTGTTTTTCGTTGCCGTGTTCGGCCCCGGCGCGCTGGCCGGCACCATGGCGATCGCCTTTCATTCGATCGGCTTCATCGGCAAGCTGTTCTCCGAGGCGGTCGAAGATGCGCAGCGCGGGTCGATCGAGGCGTTGACCGCCGCCGGCGCCTCGAAGCTGGCGCTGATCCAGTATGCCTACTGGCCGCAGGTCAAGCCCTCGTTCTGGAGCATCGCCCTGTTTCGCTGGGACATCAACGTGCGTGAATCGGCGGTGCTGGGACTGGTCGGCGCCGGCGGCATCGGCATGGCGCTCGATACCGCGATCAACCTGTTTCAGTGGGACCGCGTGGCGCTGATCCTGGCCACCATTTTCGCGGTGGTGATCGCAGCCGAGCTGCTGGTCACCGAAATCCGCAAACGCATCATCTGACCGGCCACTGTTCGGGAGCAATGCAATGAACATCGACGCCAGGGATCTGCTCGGTGCCTGGGAACTGGCCAGCTGGTCGCTGGTGTATGCCGACGGCAGGCCACCCGAGTACCCGATGGGTGAGGATGCGCGCGGCATCATCATGTATACCCCGGATGGCCATGTCAGCGCCACCCTGATGCGAAGCGCCCGTCCGGCCGCGGCTCCAGGGTCGCCGGCCGAAGCCGCGGCCGCCTATGCGCAGAGCTTCGCCTACGCCGGACGCTACACCGTGCGCGACAACACCGCCTATCACGCGATCGAAGTCGCCACCAATCCGGCGCTGATCGGCATCACCTCGACCCGCCACATCGAACTTGCGGGCGACACGCTGACCCTGTCCGGTCCGGACTTCGCTGCCGGCAGCCCGCGCAGCCAGCGCATCGTCTGGCAACGTGCCGGTGACCACCGATAGCGGGCAAGCCGACCGGCAAACGCCGGGCCTGGTGTGGTTTCTCGCCAGCCTCGGCCCGTGGTTGCGCCCGTACCGCGGCCTTACGCTCGCGGCCGCGCTGGCGCTGCTGGTCGATGTGGTCTACGAAAGCGCCTTCCCTCTGGCGCTGAAGTTGCTGATCGATCGCGGCATCGTGCCGCGCGACCAGCAGATGCTGCTCCTGATCAGCGTCGGGTTGGCGGTGCTGGCCGCGGCAGCGGCTGTGTCGGCCATCTGCCGCGACTACCTGTACGCACGCCTGTCAGCCGCGGTGCTGGCGGATTTGCGCATCGCGATGTTCGGCCGCCTGCAGCGGCTGTCGATGGCTTACTTCGACCGCACCCGTGGCGGCGACATCCTGTCGAGTTTTTCGTCCGACCTCGCGGCGGTGGAAAACGCCATCGTCGTGTCGCTGCCGATCGGGGTTTCGTCGGTCGCCAGCGTGTTGTTGTCGGCCGCCATCCTGTTTGTCCTCGAATGGCGGATGGCACTGGCGGCCACCCTTGGACTGGGCTTGTGCCTCCTGGGCTCGCACCTGCTGGCCCCGGCGGCGCAACGCGCCGGCGATCGGCTGAAGTCGCGCCAGGCTGACTTGCTCTCGAATGTGGACGAGGCGGTACAGGCGCAGCCGCTGGTCAAGGCGTTCGGCGTGCAGACGCGCATGCTTGCGCACTTCAGGCTGTTGGCGCTCGATACGGCGCGGGTCTCGCGCGAGGCCAACTTTCTGGCTTACCTGCTGGAGCGCGTGCCGCACATCGGCATCCTCGCCTTCAACCTGCTGGTGGTGGTGATCGGCGCCTGGCTTGCCTACCGGGGCCTGTTGCAGGTGGGCACGCTGGTCGCCTTTCAGGGCTTGTTGATCAACCTGTCCGGCGCCCTGTGGGGCATCACCCTGGTGATACCCCACTTCATCCAGGCGATCGCCGGCCTGCAACGCATCAATGCGCTTCTCGACGCCTCGACCGCCGGCGAGGACGCGCCGGCGGCCGTGCCGTTGCCGCGCCTTTCCGGGCGGCTCGAGTTTCGCGACGTCAGCTTCGACTATGACGGCGGCGCACACGGCATTCGCGGCGTCAGCTTCAGCGTCCCCGCCGGCACGCGCGCGGTGTTCGTCGGCAGTTCCGGGTCCGGCAAATCAACGCTGCTGCGCCTGTTGCTGCGCTTTCACGAACCGGCCGCCGGCGCCATCCGCATTGACGGCATCGACCTGCGCGACGCCACCCGCGCTTCGCTCAACGACCAGTGCGGTGTGGTGATGCAGGAAAGCTTTCTGTTCAACCGGTCGGCGCGCGACAACCTGCGCCTGGTCAAGCCTGAAGCGAGCGATGCGGAGATCATCGCCGCCTGCCGCGCCGCTGACATCCACGATTCCATCGTTTCGCTGCCGCAGGGCTACGATACGCCGCTGGGGGAGCGCGGGGGACGGCTTTCCGGCGGCCAGCGCCAGCGCGTCTCGATCGCCCGTGCCCTGCTCCGCGATCCTGCGCTGCTGGTGCTCGACGAAGCCACCTCGGCGCTCGACCCGGCGAGCGAAGCCGCGGTCAATGCCACCCTCGAGCAGGTGGCACGCGGGCGCACTGTTGTATCGGTTACCCATCGGCTGGCCGCGGCGATCAACGCCGACCGCATTTTCGTGATGGACAGCGGCCGCCTGGTGGAATCAGGCAGCCATGCCGAACTGCTGGCTGCGCGCGGTCGCTACTTCGAGATGTGGGAAAAGCAGAACGGCGTAACCCTTAGCGCCGGCGGCGACTGGGCGGAGATCGGCGCCGAACGCCTGGCGCTGATGCCGGTGTTCGACAATCTCGAGCGCGCGCTGCTGGACACCCTGGCGCGCGCTTTCGTCACCGAGCAGTTCGCCGCCGACCGCATGGTCATCCGCGAGGGCGATCAGGGAGACCGCTTCTACGTGATCGCCCGCGGTCGGGTCGAGGTCACCCAGACCGGCCCGGAAGACCATTCCATCCGCATGGCGGTGTTGGCCGATGGCGACCATTTCGGCGAAATGGCGCTGCTCTCCAATGCCGCGCGCAACGCCTCGGTGCGCACCCTCACGCCGACTACCCTGATCGCGCTGCCGCGCGGCCAGTTCGCCAACCTGGTCGGCCGCTCGCCGCAACTGCGCGCCCGGCTGGAAGCCGGCATGGCGGCACGCAGTGCCGGGATCAGGCCGGCCGCCCAAATTCCGCCGGCAAATGAGAACTAATTCCTATATGCGCCGCCACCGCTGGCGCTAGTGTCCTTTTTCCCTCCGTAATTACGCCCGAGAAGCCATGACTGAAACGTCGACCGGCACCGCCGAGATCGCCGCACTGGATCGGCAAGCGCTTGCCGCGACCGGCCAGGCCGCGACAACCGCGCCCGCAACGAACGTGGACTTTATCGCGCGTGCCATTCGCGACGGCGCCGCCGCCAGGCGGGCCGAGCGCGGCCGTCGGCACTTTTACCCCGCAGTCGGCGAGCGCGACTGGAACGACTGGCGCTGGCAGTTCAGGAACCGCATCACCACCCTGGGCGGGCTCGCCGAATGGCTGGCCTTCCCGCTGCCGGCGGCAGTCGCGCAGCAGGCGCTGCTGCATGAGTTCCGGATGGGCATCACGCCCTACTTCCTTTCACTGATTGACCCGGACGATCCCGGTGATCCGGTCGCGCGTCAGGTGATCCCCGCGGACATGGAGCATTCGGACCTGTCGGCAGGCAGCGATGATCCGCTCGGCGAGGAGCAGTATTCGCCGGTCCCCGGCATCACCCACCGTTATCCGGACCGCTGCCTGATGGTGGTGTCGAATTCCTGCGCGGTCTACTGCCGCTACTGCACACGCAAGCGCATCATGGGCGAGGACGTGGTGTCGGATCTCGACCTCGACCGCATGCTCGGCTACATCGCCCGCACGCCGGCGATTCGCGATGTCGTGGTCTCCGGCGGCGATCCGCTCGGCTTCGCCACCGACAAGCTCGACCGCATCCTTGGCCGCTTGCGCGCCATTGCGCATGTGGAGATCATCCGCATCGGCTCGCGGGTGCCGGTGGCCTTGCCGATGCGGGTGGATGCCGAATTGACCGCCATGCTCGCGCGCCACCATCCGCTGTGGATCAATGTGCATTTCAACCATCCGAACGAGATCACGCCGGCGGCGGCGCGCGCCTGCGACCGCCTGAGCCGCGCCGGCATTCCGCTCAACAACCAGGCAGTGCTCTTGGCCGGGGTCAACGACGACGAGGCCACCATGCGCGCCCTGTGCCACGGGCTGATGCAGATGCGGGTGCGTCCCTACTACCTTTACCACTGCGACCCGGTGCGCGGCGCGGACCATTTCCGCACCACCGTCGCGCGCGGGGTGGAACTGATCGAGGCGCTGCGCGGCCACACCTCCGGGCTGGCGGTGCCGCAGTACGTGGTGGACGCGCCGGGGGGCGGCGGCAAGATCCCGGTCAATCCGCAGTACGTGCTGGGCCACGACAACGGCCGTACTCTGCTGCGCAATTTCCAGGGTCGGCAATTCGTGACGCATGACCCGGCGGCGCTCGCCGCGAAGGATTCGCCGCCGTCGCAGGGCGACGCAAGGAAGTCGGCGACGCCGGTTCGCTGGGTCCATCGCCGCCCATGACATCGCTGGATATCGGGATTGCGTTCGACCTGAAGCCCGCACAGCCACCAGCCGAAGACGCGCCGATCGACCTCCACGAGGAATACGATGGCGAGGACACGATCATCGCGCTCGCCGACACGCTCGGCGCGCTGGGTCACCGTCCCAGGCGCCTGGGCGGCGGGCGCGCGTTTCTCGAGGCCATGCTGGGGCGGCCGCCGCAACTGGTGTTCAACCTCGCCGAAGGGGCCGGTTCGCGCAGCCGCGAAGCGCAGGTGCCGGCGCTGTGTGAAATGCTCGGCGTGCCCTGCACCGGGTCCGACCCGCTGACCGTGGGGCTGACGCAGGACAAGGCACTGGCCAAGCGTGTGGTGCTCTCGGCGGGCATCCGGACCGCCGACTTTCGCGTGATCGAGTCGGAAACCGCGATCGATGACATCGACCTGGCGTTTCCGCTGTTCGTCAAGCCGATCGCCGAAGGTTCGAGCATCGGGGTGCGCAGCACGTCGCTGGTGCGCGATGGTCAGGCACTGCGGCGCGAAATCGGGCGCTGCCTGCAGCAATACCGGCAACCGGTGCTGGTGGAAAAATACCTTGCCGGCGCCGAAGCCACGGTCGCCATCCGTGGCCATGGCGCAAACGCGCGGGCACTGGGGGCGATGGGAATCGAGCCAGCCAGCGGGCCAGTCGAAGACTTCGTTTACGGGCTGGAAAGCAAGCGTGGCTACAAGGCGCTGGTGCGCTACCACGTGCCGCCGCGCCTTGCATCGCCGCAACTGGCAGACATCGAAGGCGTGGCGCTGGCAGCCTATCGGGCACTGGGCTGCCGCGACCTGGCGCGCGTGGACGTGCGCCTTGACGCCGCCGGCTTCGCCCATTTCATCGAACTCAATCCCCTGCCCGGACTCAATCCGGTGACCGGCGACATTTGCCTGATCGCCTACGGCATCGGCATGTCCTACTCAGCGCTGATCGCCGGTGTGGTCGAGTCGGCCCTGCTGCGCCATCCCGAATTGCGCTGAATCGGGGGCGACCGACGCCGTGGTCCTTGTCGCGGTCCGGCGCTCGATCTCGCCACGCCGCGCCGCATGCAATACCATTGGCGCGAACTCGACCCGGGAGACCCCACATGGCAGCCACGAGCAGCGCCGGCAGCACCGCACCGTTCCGCATCGAAGAAGCGACGATCGAAGAATTGCACGCCGCCATCCGCGCCGGCCGCACCACCTGCGTGGAAGTCGTGCAACAGTCGATCGACCGCTGTCGCGCCTTCAATGGCGTGGCCAGCATGTTGATGACCGCCGATGGCCGCCCGGTGGCGAACGCCGCCGGCGCCGTCCGCGCCGGCGCGCCGCTCGAATTCCCGCGCGATACCGTTGCCGCCGCCAGCCTGCTGCCCGACCTCGACCAGTACCAGGGCCCGCCGCTGGAGTTCGGGCGGATGGAGGTGACCGCCTCCGACCCGACGGTGCAGCAGCAGTTCGGCATGCTGGTCGGCATCCCGAACGCCGGCCGGGTCAACGCCTTGTCCACCCTCAATATCCGTGGCGAACGTTCGGTGACCTGCAAGGGCGACTTCGACCGCCACCCATCCCTGGGTCCGCTGCCGCCGGGTGCGCCGCCGGCCTGCGAAGCCTTTCGCCATCAGCCCGATGCACTGGAACGCGCGGCCGAACTGGATGCGCGTTATGGCCGCAACCCGGATCTCGACGCCATGCCCATGTATGGCGTGACCTTCTCGTTCAAGGATTCGTTCGATGCCATGGACATGCGCTCCACCGGCGGCGGCGATTGCGCCTACGACATCGACTTTCCGGCGCGCGATCATGTGTTGATCGGGCAACTGCGCAACAAGGGCGCGATCATTTTCGCCAAGGCGGTGTGCACCGAGTACAACGGCCGCGCCGGCGATCCCGGCGGCCGCCACCTGCCGGAAAAGGTGATGCCTTCGGTACTCGGCTACCAGCGCAGCACCTGGGGCGGCAACCCGTCGAACCCCTACGACACCACGCGCGCAGCGTCGCTCGGTTCAAGCTCCGGTTCGGCATTGTCGGTGTCGGTCAATCTGGTGATGGCAAGCCTCGGCGAGGAAACCCGTGCTTCGTGTCGCGGTCCGTCAAACCACAATGCGGTAGCGCTGATCCTGCCGCACAAGGCGATGCTCGGCTTTGACGGCGGCGCCATCGGCGCCGACATCTATTGCGACCGCAGCGGCATTCATGCGCGCCGCATCGTTGACTGCGCGAAGATTCTCGACGCCTTGAAGGACCCGGTCGAGGGCTACTACGACAGCCGCGACCCCTACACCACCGTGCCGCGCGTATCGGTGCTGGCCACCCGCTACGCCAGCCATGTCGCCACCGAACATCGCGCCGGCGCACTCAAGGGCATGCGCCTGGGCGTGGTGCGCGAGTCGATGGTGCACCCGCCGGAATCGCTGACCGAGGTACCGATCATCACTGCCGCCGCCGCCGAAATCAAGGCAGTGCTGGCGGCGAAGCTGGGCGCGACGCTAGTCGAATCGTCGCACCGCCTGTGGCAGCGCGACCCCGAGCTCGAATTGATGAAGACCGATTTCTCGCGCGCCCTGGCGCGGTTGCTGCCGGTATTCATGCCCGACATCCTGTTTCGCCTGGGACCAGACGGCACGCCGCTGTTCAAGGAATTCGCCGCCGCGATTTGCCGCACCGAGTTCGCACCCGGCAAGTTTTTCGGCAGCGGCGCGATGCAACCGATGGACTATCTGGTCGCGCTGGCCGATGGCAGCATGGCGCCGCCTGCGAACCTCGACATCGCCACCATCCAGCAGCAGGAACTGGCGAACACCTTCCGTTTCCACATCTCGCAATACCTGGCGCTGCGCGCCGCCGACTGGAAGGCCCGGGGCATAAGCGAGACCCTGTCGACCTGGGCCGAACTCAACGCACGCTCGAAATTCTGGGGCGACGACCAGCGTTCCGCGTTCAAAAACTGGGAGGAAATCACCGACCCGCGCAATCCCTTGGGCGGCCGGCAGGGCGTCAACGAACGCATCATGCTGCGCGAACTGCTGCGTCGGGTCGACATGATGGTGCTCACCGAAAACCGGCTCGACGCGCTGGTGCGCCTGCACACACCGTTCCCGCCCGGCATCATCGGCGGCGCCGGCCAGCACGGCATGCCGCACAACCTGACACCAGAATCGCTGTACGGGCCGAACGCCGGATTGACCGAAGTGCTGATCCCGGCCGGCTATGTCAGCACCGCCTACGACCCGGTATTCAAGTTGAGCCCGGACCGCAAGCGGTATCTCGAAGTGCCGTCGACCAAACCGACCGCGCTGGCTGCACCAGGCCTGCCGTTCTCGCTGGTGTTTCGCGCCGACCCCGGGCGCGAGGATGTGATCCTGCGCATCGCCTCGGCCTACGAGGCGGCGTCGATGCGGCGGATTGCGCCGCCGGCGTTTTCGCGTTTGCCGCCATGAGGCCGAAGCAGAAACACCAGTGCATTGGCAAGCGCGGCTTCACAGACGCACACAGCAGTCCCAATTCCTTGCGTGGCTTGTTATGGAACGCGATTGTTGGCGCTGGTTGAATCCTGACCAGGGGGGTGCGGCCAATAACTTGGACTGGTTTATGCAGTGAATCCGAGGCTTGCGAGGAATCAATGGGACAGGCGGCGCTGGCGCTAGTTGGCTGCCTGGCGTCGCCACCACGCGCGCAGGCGCGACAACAAGCCGAAGGCTTTTTCCGATGAGTCGGCTGTTTTTTCAATCTGGGCAGCCAATACGGCGATTCGATTGGCGTTGAATTCCTCTGTCTGCGCATGTACGCGCGCTTGCTGCGCAGAATCGAGCTCGCTCCAGTGCAGGATAAAGTCGCTGCACAGGTCTTCGGCGCCAGGTTCCATTTCTCCACAAGCCAGCATTTCGACTTGCCGTAGCTGCGCTGCGGGAATTTCTGCCCGGTGATAGGCGAGGTAGTGCACGCACAACGAATTTGTCCTGCGGCCATCCGGAAGCAGGTAGTCAAAGGGCATGCTGTCGACACCGCAGATACATGTGTGAACACCGAAGTAGTCTGGTGGTAGCGCTTTCGCCTGACGCAACGCGGCGGCCATCCTGCGCGTCAATTGATCATTGAGCGGCGCCATGACAGCGGGCTTCCTTGGCTCCACGAACAGCAGGTACTCCTTGAAAGCGTGAGAAATCATTTTTCGACCTCCGTCTCCGGACTTGTGCGGCAACTCAGGCCGTTTGGCGATGCGCCTGCGGAATCAACTCCCTGCGCGCATCCTTCCAGCGCTTGATCGCATTTGCTTGCACCGCGAGTGCCGCGGATTCGCACTCGGCCACCGAACGTTGGCATCGCGGTCGGGCTCGGCAAGGTCGCAGGCGCCGCCGCTGATCCGTCCGCCGTCGACAGGCGAAAGCGGAGTCAGGTTGAACCGATTGCGGAAGAACCGTGCCCAGGCCGGCGCGACCAATCAGGCCGCCGGCGGCTTGCGCTTGAATAGCTTCGGCAGCACCGCCGCCAGGCCCACCAGCGCCAGCGCACCGACCTTCCAGAACTTGAGGGCCCACACGGCCAGCAGCGCGAACAGGCCGAGTTTCTTGGCTGCCACGCCGGCCACCAGCGCCGCCAGGCCGTATTCCGCCACCTTGTCGGTCGACGCATTGAAATCGGCGTAGCGCTTGCCGCCGGAGAATTCGAGGTTGGCAAGCAGGATGCGTGCGATCGGCTTCTGCGATTCCAGGTCCTTGAGCCCGGTGACGAGATTGAGGCTCATGTAGCCATCGCGGCCCAGCGCATAGGTGTTGTAGTTGACCCCCGTGTCGGCATCGCTGGTGCCCTTGCTTTTTGAGATCGCCGCCCATACCAGGCGGTGCGTCGTCGCATCGTAGGCCGGCTTCTCGGCCCAACCCACGACTTCGATTTCCGGCAGGCCGCGCTGCTTGCGATCATCGTTGGTACTTTCCGTGCCTTCCTTGAGGCTCTTCAACAGATCGTCGGCGTTCCAGTCCCGTGCATCGTCGTCCTTGACGTAGCCGGATTTCTCGAACTTCACCACCACCATCCAGTTTTCCTGGCCCAGCGGCAGGACGATGCCTTGCAGCCGGTCGTCCGGCCGGTTGCCCATCGCGCGCATAAGAGTGCCGGCGGCCGGCATCGGCACATAGGTTTGCTGCGCCGGAATCTTCAGACTGGCCTGGTCGCTCAAGCTGATGCTTGTCGGGCCGTCCTGCTTTGCCTTCGAGGCAGCCTCGAAGGCGAGGTCGATTTCCTTCTTGCCCGCGTCGGTCTGCGCATGGGCGCCGGACACAATCAACGCAGCTGCAACCGACATGGCGAAGGCTCGGCAATGTCGGGCCACAAAGGTCAGCGTTTCCATGATTTCCCCCTGAAGCTACACAAACCGACTGACTATCCAATTCGCGTACGCCTGCCGCGCGCCAATGCCCAGAGTAACGACAATGAAGAATTGAAGTGCACCGGCAAGGTCGCCGACTTTACCTGCAGCACACAAAACAGCACCGCGCAAGACATCAAGGCATCGTCAATTGTGGCGACTGACGCGCAACAGCCGCTTTAATTGAATTGTTGCAAGTACTCGCGAGGGCCGTTACCCACGCGATGCACGAAAAGCTGCTGACGGTGTGTAATTGCGCAAGAGTTGCGGAAATTGACGCCACCATCGCAGTTGCCGAGTGCGGCGCAAACACAGTGGTTGCTGAAGCAAGGGTCAAGTAGTCTATCGCGAAGGGCTTTCTCGACGAGGCCAGCGCCACCTATGCGCGCTTCGGCTACTGCCCAATCCATCGCGGCGCGAATGGCGCTGCTGGGGAAGGTGCGGGACGCGAAAAATGCGGTCAGCGGCTCGTTCTGCAGGGCAGCATTGCCCACTCCCGTCAAACCGCTCAAACGGGCGTCAAGATGCCAGAAAGATAGTGACAGGCTTGGCAAGCTATTGATTTTTATTGCTTTTCATGAAATTCTCACTTCATTATCCAAGCCGCTAGATAATGAACCCGGCGTGATGGCCGAAGCCGATGCCGACGGCACCCAAGATACCTTATCTCTGCCAAGCCACCGGGTTACGGACACCCGTCGCAGCACCAAAAAATAACAACGGTTTCGTTAACTAACTGATTCATCGACGTTTTCATGCATTTTCTGATTTGTTATCTTGGCCGGTAGATAACAAATCCGGCGTTTGGGCCTCGGGCTTCGCATAGGCCATGTTCCGTTTGGCCCGGTCCGGCAGCGCCATCAACAGTCCCTGATCACGCCAAGCGCCCAGCATTTTTGACGCTTTGAGGGTATCCACGCCCGCCAGTTTGCAAAGTTCCGCATTCGCAATGGACCCACGCGTGTCAATCCACGCACTCACCTCATCCCAAACGGTCGGGCGCTCCATATTCAACAACGTCAGCGTTACGCTCTCGACCGCGTTCTCAAGGTTCTGCGCATACTGCGGCGGGTACAGTTTTGCCGCCGCCATCTCGGCGAACATCATCTTCACGCCCTCTCCCGCATCGATGTTCGGCGCCTGGTCGAACTCGCGCAGGTTGAGCGCGATCAGCGCATTGCGCGCTTTCGAGCCGACACGACCGATGTTCGCCACCGTGATATTGCCGGGGAACGCACCGGGGCTTTCAATCTCGATGCGGTCGTCAAACACACGAATGAAAATGTCCCGATTCAGCCGATAGTCGCGGTGGATCACCGCATTGACAATCGCCTCCTTCACCACCCGCTCAGGGTACACATGCTTGGTCTTGAACCCACTCGACGACAGCGTCAACCCATGTGAAAGCTCATCGAGCACGGTTCTGACAGCGGCATCAATCTGCTCGATCAAGGGCCCGCGAATCGTCTTCGGTGACTTTCTCAAATTCGGCGTTGCGCCCGGCACCGCAGTTTTGCCGTCATACACCATGAGCCGGATGTCCGCACGCGAGTCATGCGCCGCCAGCAAACTGCCCGGCTCATCGGCGAACAACAGCACCGCTGCACGCGTCGGCCGCACTTCGCTGCCGGTCAGCTCGGCCAAGCCGATGCGTTGCAATTGCTCAGCGAATGACCCGGTCTTCAACCCGCGCGACACAGCAAAGCGGCGCCAGGTCTCCGTCACCAACAGATCAAGCGAAACCGGCACCGTTTCAGCCGCGGCACTGCGCACACCGCGGCGGTATGAAAGGTCGGCAATCTCCACCGCGTTCATTTCACGATTGGAAGCATCCATGCGCGTCCAGGTGCCGTCACCAATCACGGTATGCACGCGCTCGCTCTTCTCCACCCGCAGCAACACAACATGCCCGGCGCTGCCATCACGCAGCGTGCACGGCAGGCGCATCCAGTGCAAACGCTCGATGGCCGGCGAGAAACGCGCCATTACCTGCCGCCGGAAATCGTCAAACGCCTCCGCGTTCTCCTCGATCCCGAACAAACGCGACTCCGGCTTGGTGCCCGGCTTCATCTGCTTGGCATCCTCGACGCCGATCGCCAGCAAACCGCCTTCGCTGTTGGCAAAGGCGCACACCGTCTCGATCATGCGGCCGTGCTTGGCGCTGATGCGTTTGAAGTCGAGCGCGCGCGATTCGGGAACGCCGAGAAGCGCGGTGATGCGGGTGGCGGCTTGGGCGGAGCTGAGGTCAATCATCGCCATTCTCTTTGACTTCCACACCCGCGCGCAACTTCAGGACCAAAGCGCGTATCCGCAGCAGTTAATGATTGTCGCGCGGCACGCCGAAAGTCGCGTGGATTTTTTGGTACTTGACCGCAGGTTTCAGCACCATGCCCCTGGACAACTCATCGACGATGCCTCGCTGGATTTCCTGCCACGGGGTCTGGCTGGGCGGAACCTTGTAGCCGCCGTTCTTCACGAAGTCGACACGCCGCTCCTCGAGCACATCCTCCTCGATCAGGATGTTGGCGGTGCGTTTCTTGAGATCGATGCGCACGCGATCGCCGGTCCTGAGCAGGGCCAATCCGCCACCGGTGGCCGCTTCCGGCGAGGCGTTGAGAATCGACGGCGAACCCGATGTGCCCGACTGCCGCCCATCGCCGATGCAGGGAAGTGAGGTGATGCCCTTCTTGATCAGGTAGGACGGCGGACGCATATTGACCACCTCGGCCGCGCCGGGGTAGCCCACCGGGCCGACACCGCGGATGAAGAGCATGGTGTTGGCATCGATCTTCATCTTCGGGTCGTCGATACGGCGGTGGTAGTCTTCCGGTCCGTCGAAGACGATAGCCTTGCCTTTGAAGACGAGCCCTTCCTTGCCACTGATCTTGCCCACCGCGCCCTCGGGGCAGAGGTTGCCTTTGAAGATGACCAAGTGGCTATCCTTTTTAATCGGGTCCGCGAGCGGGCGAATGATCGTCTGGCTCTTCGG
>JANPGJ010000206.1:0-4245 GCA_031423955.1 Burkholderiales bacterium | reverse complement strand
CGGCCTGCCTGCCGGTGCCACTGCTGGCGCAAATTTCGATGGAAACCCTGCTCGATGGCGCCATCGCCGGCACGCATCGCAGCAGCGCCAACAAGGCGCGCGATGTCCACCGCCATCCGAAGGAAACGCTGCTGTTCATGGGCCTCAAGCCCGGCATGACGGTGGCCGAAATCTGGCCCGACAGCGGTTGGTTCACCGAGATTCTGGCGCCGGCGCTACGCGACAACGGTCGCTACGTGGCAGCCCAGTATCCGCTCGACCATCCCGCCACCAACCGTGGCCAGCGCGCGACCCGGGTCGCGTTCGATGCCAAGCTCAAGGCCGAACCGGCGCTATACGGCAAAGTGGTCACCAGCGACCTGGCAACCCCAGACCGTCTGGCAATGGTGCCGCCCGGCACCGCCGACCTGGTGCTGTCGTTTCGCAGCGTTCATGTCTGGGCCTACCGCGGCGTCGAAGACCTGATGTTCAAAGCCGCGTTCGATGCGCTCAAGCCCGGCGGCTTCCTGGGGGTCGAGGATCATCGTGCAGTCGAAGGCACGCCGAAGCAAAAGCAGGTCGACAGTGGCTACATGACCGAGAGTTACGTCATCGCGGCGGCCGAGAAGGCCGGCTTCAGGCTCGATGCGAAGTCGGAGATCAACGCCAATCCGCGCGACACCAAGGACTACGGCAAGGGTGTATGGGCGCTGCCGCCGTCGCTTTCATATGGCGAGACCGATCGCGCCAAGTACCAGGCGATCGGTGAATCCGACCGCATGACCCTGCGCTTCATCAAGCCCTGAGTGCGGTTCGATCAGGCCATGGGAAAATCTGAAGCGTGGCCGAATCCGCGACGTCATGCGTGATCGCTGCTCCGCAGCGGGTCGCAGCAGGCGGTTCGGCCAATCGCATCGGAAGCCGACCGGTGAGCATTTGTAACAGCCCTACCCGACCGCCGTTGTTGGTGCTATAAATTCGGGCTATCCCATTTCCCGTTTCCGGGGTGATGCCATGGCCGGTTCCCGCGTTTTACCCAGCATGCCGATTGCCAACTCCGGGCGGCCACAGGTTTTGGCCGCTCGCGCCCTGCTGGTCGTCGGCGTAGCGCTTGCCCTGCAGCATGCAACACCGGCCGAAGCGCGTGGCCGGCATGGTGGTGGCTGGTTCGCCGGCGGTCTGGTGGTTGGCGCCCTGCTTGCGCCGCGCTACGCGGTACCGGCGCCGAGCTACTACTACCCGCCACGGGTCTATTACTCGCCGCCGCCGGTGTATTACCCGCCACCAACTTATTACGCGCCGCCGCCAGTGGTTTATTCGGCGCCGCCAGTGTATGTGCAGCCACCCGCACCGATCGCCGCCGCGCCTTCGGCGGCCCCGCAAGCGTTGCCGATCGAAGACCGCCTGCGGCGCCTGCGCAGCCTGTGCGATCAGGGATTGTTCACCGCCGACCAATGTCAGCAGCGTAGCGAGCAGATCCTTCGGGAGATGTAGTTCGCACGCAGGTAGGCGCTTGGGCTAATAAACCCTTCCGTGCCATTAGTTTCCTCACGAGCGAGTGCACACTCACTTTTCACGGAACCCGCCGTGCGCCTGCTGTCGGAGACCTTTACCTACGCCACAAGCCAGCATATTCACGCTTGTAGGCATTGCCCCACATGTGAATAGCGCAAACGGGCTATTGTCAGAACTGTTGCATTGCAATACCTTGACTCCGCTGCCGTGAGTAATCGAAGGTTGTGTTTGCTTGCGGAGCCTTCTGCCAAAAGAAATCCTGAGGTGTCGTCATGTTCAAAAAGCAAATTTCCTCACTGTTTGCAGGCGCATTGCTGGCGCTGTCTTCCAGTGTGTTCGCGAACACCATCCACTTCACCCAATACACGCTTGAGTACACCGACGCACCTTCGGTCGTCGCGACCAGTTTCTTTGGCGGTGGCGGTGGCTCGGTTGGGTTTGGTTTCAAACTCTTGCCAAGTCTCAACGTGCTCAATACCGGCACTGGCATTGTGAGCACCGCCTTTGCGCTACCAACCTTTACTGTCACCCCTGCTGCCGGGTACGCACTTTCGGGCGAAATTCTCGGCAGCATCGGCAACTTGTCCTATGCCGAAGCACCCGGCGCCCTGACCAGCGTCACGTTTTCCGGCACTGCCGCCATCGACGGGGTTCCCACTGTGTTTTTGAACCAGCCGCTGACCAAGGATGCGTTTTCAACGGCCAGCGGCGAGTTTCGCTCGGCCTCTTCAACAATCGGCCAAGGCGTGTTCAACACGCTGACATTCGGCGGCGGTACCTTGACCCTGACGGCCGACAACACACTCGGTGTCTTTTCGACCATCAGCAGCCAGTCCCAATCCGAATTCCGGATTTCGTTCACCGCTCTGCCAGTGCCGGAACTCGAGTCCTATGCCATGCTGCTCGCGGGCTTGTGCCTGATCGGCGCAATCGCCCGGCGCCGCACGCAAGACATGTGATTCCTCACCCGCTTAACAAAAAACCCCGCCTTGGCGGGGTTTTTTGTTTTTGGCTATCGGCGTTCGACCGTTCAAGAACTCCCCGCAACATGACTGCGTGACTGCAACCGGGCGGGTCAACGCCTCGCATCGTCGCGGGTTGTTTCCGAGTCCGGTTGTCCTGGCCCTTCGGCGATGAGTGAACCAGCCACGTTCAACCGATTTCAGGCGGCCATCTGCGTATCGCGTGAATCCACATCCTCGGTGCTGGTGCGCCGCAATTCGCGCCGCTCGGCCAGATCGAAACGCCGGCCGCGATGTACGGTGGCGCGGTTATCCCAGATCACCAGATCGCCCGGCTGCCATTGATGGCGATACACAAACTGCGGCTGGGTGGCGTGTTCGAGCAAGTCCATGATCAGCATGCGCCCTTCCGGCAAGGTCATGCCGGGAATGCGCTGACAGTGGATGCCCACGTATAGCAGCTTGCGGCCGGACCCGGCATGGGTCTGGATCAGCGGCCAGATTGCCGGTGGGATCGCGTTTTTCTGCTCTTCGCTGTAGTTGGCATCCCCCAGCATGATGCGCGAATAGAGGGCGTAGTGCTCGGCTGACCGGCCTTCGGCCTCGCGGCGCAAGGTTTCCGGCAGCGCATCGTAGGCGGCGCGCAGGTCGGCAAACTCGGTCTCGCCGCCCCAGCTTGGCAGGGTGACTGCCTGCAGCATCGAGTAGCGTGCGCGCCGCTGCTGGAACGAACTGTCGCTGTGCCACAACTGGTTGGCGATGTTGCCGACGACCTTGGCATGGTCGCGCGGCGCCACCTCATCGTCGGTGCCGACATTGGAAATATCGATCAGTTCGGCATGCTTGAAGCGGCTCGGATTGCGTTTGAGTTTGAGCAGCCCCAGGTCGAGCGGCCCGAGCGACTTGGCAAACCTGATCTGCTGGTCTTCGTCGAGCGACTGGTTGCGAAACACCAGCACCGCGTGCTGGTTCATGCCGGCATCGATCTCGTCCACCTGACCGGCTGCGAGCGGCTGCGTCAGGTCCAAGCCGGAAGCTTCGGCGACGAACAACGGGTGCAGGGGTTTGCAGATAAGCGTCATGATTCACTCCAGTCTGATATTGCCTGCCTTGATCACGCGGGCCCATTTTTCCATCTCGGTGCGGATGACCGCATCGTACTCTTCGGGACTTGATCCGACCGGCTCCATGCCAAGCTGCGCCATGCGGCCGGTGAGCTCGGACTCCCTGACCGCGCGACCGATATCGCCGCCGATGCGCCGCACCAGTTCGCGCGGCACGCTGGCCGGCGCGATGATGCCCATGATGCTCATGGCGCCGAAGCCGGACAAGGTATCGCCGATCAGCGGCACCTGCGGCTCCAGCGCCGAGCGTTTCGGGCTGGCCAGTGCGATCACCTTGAGCCTGCCCTGCCTGACGAAGGGCATCGCGGCGTACGTCACGTCGAACAGCAGCGGCACCCGGCCGCCGATCACGTCCTGCTGCGCCGGCGCACTACCCGTGTAAGGCACATGCAGCATGTCGATCCCGGCCATGCCCTTGAGAAGCTCGCCGGCCAGATGGGTGCCGGTACCGGTACCGGGGGTCGCATAACCGAGTGTGCCGGGATTCTTCTTCGCCCAGGCGATCAGTTCGGGCACCGTGTTGGGCTCGAACGATGGATGGGCGAACAGGCCGAAATGGGCCTGCGCCAGTTGCGTGACGCCCGCCAGGTCTTTTTGCGTGTCATACGGCAGGTTGGACTGCAGGCCCGGATTGATGAACAGCGCGCTGATCGCGAGGCCCAGGG
>JANPGJ010000205.1:0-12355 GCA_031423955.1 Burkholderiales bacterium | reverse complement strand
ACCATCCCGAGAAGTGGAACGGGATGAAGCAGGTCAGCGCATCGACCCGCTCGGTAACCATCGCCTTGACCTTGATCTGGGCGCCGGTGGGCGACTTGACCCACACCATGTCGCCGTTCCTGATGTTGCGATCGTTGGCGGCTTTCGGATTGATCTCGATGAAGTTTTCCTGCTGCAATTCAGCCAGCCAGGGGTTGGACCGGGTTTCCTCGCCGCCGCCTTCGTATTCGACCAGACGGCCCGAGGTCAGAACCAGCGGGAACTTCTCGTAGGTCTTGTCGGCAATCGCTTTCTGCTGCACCGACTTGAACAGGGTCGGCAGGCGCCAGAAGGTCTTGACGTCGTCGTGGGTCGGATACTTGGCGACCATGTCGGGCCTGGTCGAATACAGTGCCTCGCGGTGCTGCGGCACGCCATCGGGGAAGTTCCACACCACCGCGCGCGCCTTGGCGTTGCCGAACGGGTGGCAGCCATGGTTCTTCATGAACACGCGCATCATGCCGCCTGAAAGATCGGTCTTCCAGTTCTTCCCTTCGGCTTCCTTGGCTTCCGCCTCGGTCAACTCGCTCCACCATCCGAGCTTCTTGAGCAGGATGTGATCGAGCTCCGGGTAACCGGTGGTGATGTCGGCTCCTTTCGAGTGCGAGCCGTCCTCGGCCAGCAGTGAAACGCCCTCGCGCTCGACCCCGAAGTTCGCCCGGAAATTGCCGCCACCATCCATCACGTGCTTGGAGGTGTCATACAGGTTGGGCGAACCCGGATGCTTCATTTCCGGCGTGCCGTAGCAAGGCCAGGGCAAACCGAAATATTCCCCGTCGCACGGCCCGCCCTTGGCGCGGAGCGTCTTGACGTCGAAGGTGTGCATGTTCTTCATGTGCAGCTTCAGGCGCTCCGGCGACTGTCCGGTGTAGCCGATGGTGAAGCAGCCGCGATTGATTTCACGCAGCACATCCTCGATCACCGGCTCCTCGAACTTGCCGTTCGCCGTCTTGACCACCGCGATATTCTGCTTGCCGTCGCGCTTGCCGACGAACTGCTCGGCGAAGCCCAGGCGCTTGGCGAACTCGTACATGATCGCGTGATCGGTCTGCGATTCGAACAGCGGGTCGATCACCTTCTCGCGCCACTGGATCGAGCGGTTCGACGCGGTGACCGAACCGGCGCATTCCATTTGCGTCGCCGCCGGCAGCAGGTAAACCACCTGGTTCGGATTGCGCGACTCGGACGGCATCGCGATCATCGCCGCGGTGGCGCTCGGATAGGGGTCGATGACCACCATCATGTCGAGCTTGTCCATCGCCTTTTTCATGTCCAGGCCACGGGTTTGCGAGTTCGGGGCGTGGCCCCAGTAGATCATCGCCTTGACCGCTTTTTCCTGGTCCAGCTTGTCGTCGGATTCGAGCACCGCATCGACCCAGCGCGAGACGGTGGTGCCGGATTTCTCCATCATCGCCTGCGACGCGTACTGCGCCTTGATCCACTCGTAATCGACGTTCCACACCCGCGCCCAATGCTTCCAGGAGCCGGTGGCCAGGCCGTAGTAGCCGGGCAGCGAATCGGGATTCGGGCCGACGTCGGTGGCGCCCTGCACATTGTCGTGGCCGCGGAAAATGTTGGCGCCGCCGCCTGACACGCCGATGTTGCCGAGCGCCAGTTGCAGGATGCAGGAGGCGCGCACCATCGCGTTGCCGATCGTGTGCTGGGTCTGCCCCATGCACCAGACAATGGTCGAGGGCTTGCTCTTGGCGAACATCTCGGCGACTTTTTGCAATTGCTCCGGGCTGACGCCGGTAACTTCCTCAACCGCTTTCGGGTCCCATTTCGCCAGCACGTCTTCGCGCACTTTTTCCATGCCGTAGACGCGGTCGTTGATGTACTTCTTGTCTTCCCAGCCGTTCTTGAAAATGATGTGCAGCAGGCCGAAAAGAAACGGAATATCTGAACCCGAACGAATCCGCACGAATTCGTCGGCCTTGGCGGCGGTGCGGGTGAAACGCGGATCGACCACGATCATCTTGGCCCCGGTCTCGCGCGCATGCAGCGAATGCAGCATCGACACCGGATGTGCCTCGGCGGCGTTTGACCCGATGTACAGCATGCACTTGGTGTTCTGCATGTCGTTGTACGAATTGGTCATCGCGCCGTAACCCCAGGTATTTGCGACGCCCGCGACCGTGGTCGACTGGCAGATCCGCGCCTGATGGTCGGTGTTGTTGGTGCCGTACAGCGATACCCACTTGCGCAGCAGGTAGGCCTGCTCGTTGTTGTGCTTGGACGAACCGACGATGAATACCGAATCGGCGGTATGCTCTTTCTTGATCGACTTGAGTTTCTCGGCGATCTCGTTGAACGCGGTATCCCAGGTGACCGGCAAATACTTGCCGGTCTTGACGTCGAGTTTCATCGGCTGCTTGAGTCGATGCGAGTGCTCGGTCATGCCATGCTCGCGGATGGCTGCGCCCTTGGCGCAATGCGCGCCGAGATTGATCGGCGAATCAAACACCGGTTCCTGGCGGATCCAGACGCCGTTCTTGACCACCGCATCGATTGCACAACCCACCGAACAATGGGTGCAGACCGTCCGCTTGACTTCGATCTTGTCGGCAGCCGGCGCGGCTTGCGCCTGCGCCTCGCCGATCATCGAGAAGCCAAGCTGGGGCACAACGGCGCCTGCGCCCAAACCCAGGCCCGAGCGCTTCAGGAATGCCCGCCGATTGAGCGTCGGCATCGCCGGCGCGGAACTCAGGGAACGGGACAACAATCCGTGCGAAACCCTCGCACCGGACGATTTGCGAGTCAGCAGCATGGCGTGGCTCCCGGTCAGACCGCGGTAGTGCGGTAATAATTACGAACGTGTTCGGAGAGCTGATAGCCGCCGCCTGTCTCCGCCTTGGTCTTGCCCGCAGATACGCGGGTGGAGGTCGGCGGCGTGGCGACCACCAGTGTCGCCACCGCGGCGACCGAGGCCGCACTGGCGCCGAACAGGAACTGGCGACGACGATGTCCGCTTGGGGTGCTTTTCACAATTTGTCTCCTCGGTGTTGAACCGAACCAAATATCCATCTTGACACTCTGCCCACGAAACTCAAACCCGCACCCGGTTTATTTGCGCAGCATGGCACCAACCTGGCCACCGGATTTATCAATGATTATAGAACGATGTATCCAGAATTTGCATTAACTTTCGAGACTGAAAGCCTCGCTTTCGATCATCAGAAATGCCTCAAGCATCGATGCTGCGGCGCAGTAAAAATGCAAGGCGCCGCGCGCTTTCATTTCCGCGCAAAAGCGCCGATACCAGGGACCGAGATAACGGTCGAAAAAGTCGCGCTGCAGCGCCATCGAATCCGCATCGTTTCCGCGCCGCACCAAATGGCACATCACTTCCAGCAAGGCGGCCAGATGGTCCTCTGGCTGGCTGACACCTGGCTGGCGCCCCAGGCCGAGTTGCGGCAAGCGGTCGCGCAGTTCCACCACCGTCATTTCCTTCCAATGCTCGGACAGGTAATGCGAGGCATAGATCGAGATCGGCGCACGACCGGTGCCGACAAAGGTCTCGGCATGCTCCAGCATGACCGCGTCGGCGTCGACCGCGGCGGCCGAAGCCTGCAGGGCCGACCAGGCTTGCGCAAGCAAACCGGCATCACCGAACGGCGCTGGTGAACCGGCAATGGTGGTCAATAGCCCCGCATCCGGGCCGGCAGCGAACAAACGCGCCAGCAACGCGTACAGATCCGCGCGCACCGCTTCCTCAGGCGGCAAGGATTTGACGAAGTTCAGTGCCTGTGCGCTCATTTGCGAATGTCGAAAATCGATGCTTCGTCGCGGTTTTCCATCATGTCGACCACCCGGCAATCGGCGCACATCTGCAGCCGCCGCAGTGCAATGCCGCCGGCAAACATCGAATGCGCGGCCAGTTTGGACGTCATGTTGTCGATCATCTGGCGGGTACCGAAGGGCTTGGCGCAACGCACGCAGTTGAATGGTTCTGCCTCGTTGAGTACAACCGGTTTCTTTGCGACGTCAGCCAGATTCAGGCGCGGCAGCAGGACAATCGCGTCCTCCGGGCAGGTCGCCACGCAAAGGCCGCACTGCACGCAATTGCGCTCGATGAAGCGCAGTTGCGGGCTTTCCTGGTTGTCCGCCAGCGCCGATGCCGGGCAGGCGCCGACGCATGACAGGCACAAGGTGCACTTGTCGCGCTTGACCTCAAGACCGCCGAATGGTGCGCCGGCGGGCAACGCAATGAGTTCGGCAGGCAGTGGCGCATGGCGCGCAAGATGCTCGATGGAAAATTCGAGTGCCTGGCGCTTGCCGGCGGCAACATTCCAGGTCGCCGGCTGGGTAACGGCATGGGCCGGCGCCAACGACGCAAGTGCGATCGCCAATTGCGCGCCGGAGGACGCTTCGACAACACCCAGATGCGCACCCGCATAGCCCAGTCCTCCAACAATCGCCTGCCCGATGGCGGCCTGGGCACCGAGCGCTTGCGCATACTCGGGCGCCTCGGCACCGGTCAGCAACACACGCACCTGGCTGGCGCCGTAAGCAAGGGCAGCGAGCCACAGATCAAGGCCGGCGGATGCGACATGATGCACATGCAGCGGCAGGACCCGCGCCGGCAGGCCGCCATTCGCGGCCCCCTGCCGCACCGACCGCACCGAGCGCCCGGCCTGTTCGATCAGCTTCAAGCCATGGTCATCATGAATCAGCAGGCAGGCGTCGCGGCCACCGGAAGCGATGTAAGTGCGCAAAAGGGTCTTGATCTGCGCCCCGGAGTCGACGATCGTCGGATAAGCAAAACTCATCGCACCGGACGGACAAACCGTCGCGCAGGCGCCACAACCCATGCATAAATGCGGCTCAACGCGCACATGGTCGCCATCATGGCTGATCGCCTGCGTCGAGCAGGTGTCGATGCAACGATTGCAACCGCTTTTCGCCGAGCGGCTGTGGGCGCAGATGCGGGCGTTATAGCTGAAGAATTTCGGCTTTTCGAACTCGCCCACCAGCGTCACCAGCTCGGCGGCGGCGAGCGCCTGGTCAAGTGGATCGGCGCCGGGGCGGAAATATCCCTGCGGCGGCTGATGCAGGCCGATCAGCGGCGCCCGCGACAGGTCGAACACGAGGTCAAAGGTCTCCTTGCGCGCAACCGGCGCACGCGAAAAGTCGATCGCATGTACCGCGCCGCATGCGCTGACGCACGCACGATGACTTTTGCACTTCCCGAGATCGATCTGATAAGAAAGATCAATCGCGGATTCGGGACAAGCGTCGATACAGGCGTTGCAGCGGGTGCAGGCATCCAGATCGATCGGATTGTCGCTGCGCCACTCGACCTCGAACTTGCCCAGCCAGCCGCCAATCGAGGACACCGCGCCCGCCAACACGGGGTAGCGGCGGGTTGCCGGCAATTCCGCACCACTGACCCCACCGGTCATCAGCACGCATACATCGAGCTTGCCGGCCAGGCGCTCGGCCCAGGCCAACGCTGTTTTCGCGTCGCCGACGATCAGGGTGGTACCCCCGGACTCGTAGCTGACACCGGCGGCGGGTGCCGGTTCCGGCATTTGCGCCATCGCGATCAGGGCCGCCAGTTTCGGCCCCGACGAAACCGCCTCGGCCGACCAGCCGCCGGTTTCGCGGATGTTGACAAACCTGATCGGCACACCGGCATGCGCCGATCCGGCCGCCAGTTCGGCAAACAGCGGCGCCTCCTGGGTGCAGGCAACGGTCAGTGACTCCACATTCGCCGCCGCCCTTTCCAGGGCGCCTTCAAAGGCCGTGATTTCGCGCCGGCACAACTCATGGTGCACCGTCAACGGTTCGGCCATGCCGAGTGCCGAGGCCAGCCCCGGGCCATCGAGCGGCATGGTGCGGTTACAGTTGCAAACAAGACAGTTGGACACGGGGAACCTGACGCTTCTTTTAAGGCCAAACGGCGGGCGGATTATACGGAGCAGCGTTCTCGCCGCGGCGAACTTTTCAGCTCTCCCGACTGCATGCCGAGGATCCTGTCGAAGCGTCCGTCGGGTGCGCCGCGACGCGCTGCGCATCGATTTTCTGGTCCGGCGTCGTCACCGGAGCCGGCAGCGCCTGCGCTTCCGGCGCTGCGGTTGCCACCTGCGAATCAGCCGCCGGTTCAGGTTGCGTCGTCGCCGTAGCAGCCGGCTCGGCCGCAACCTCCTGCTCCTCATCGTCAAACAGATGCAACATGCGCGACTGCGCCAGGTCCTTGAGCATCGCCAGCGGGATCGGGTCCGCTTTGGTGTAATCGTCGATGTAGATATCCAGGCCGTCCATCACATTGAAGTGCGGATCGCCAAACAGTTTTTTCATCGCCGCGTTGCGGGTTGCCGACGGCACATCGGCGCGCATGAAGCGGCTGAAATCCGCGTCAGGGGTCAATGAATCGATCGCCGGCAGATCTGCCGGAACCTCCTGCACTGCCGTCGGTTCGGGCGGCGCTACGCCGCGCTCGACGGCAAGATCGTCGTTGACGCGACTGTCTTCGCGCTCGCGAATCTCCGGGTCGGCCTGCTTGCGTCGCGACCAGCGCGACAGGAATGTCTCGCTGCGCGGACCGGGCAGATCGCTCACAGACCCTCCTTGTCGCGCGGCGCGACGAACGATGCCTTGATGCGCTTCTTCTTCGGTTCCGGCTTGTAATTGGCGGCGACGTAATCGGCCAGCCATACGCACAGCGCCGGCGGCAAGCTGACTGCATCGACTTTCTCCTGCGCGTCCATCAGGCGCGCAGCTTCGTTGTAGCTCAAGGTCACCGTTTTCGGAATCGCCGCGCCCTCGTCCTCTGCCTCATCGATCCGCCACATGACAAACGCTTTCGGCTCGCCGCTGGAGGAATTCAGAAAGTAACCCTCGGCTTCATCCGGGTACAGGCTGATATCGAAGCCGGTGAATACTCGCACCTCGGCACGCGCCTCATGAACCGCATCGGCCAGGTCGATTCCCTGCACCAGCCATTCGTGGCTGAACCACCGATTATTGGCGAGGGCACGCCTTTCCATCCGTACGGACACGGAGACTGTCGGTGGTTTCATGGATGACAACTGCTTCGCTCGGAGCCTGACTGGTTTGTTATTATCGCAGCGTCATCGCAACCCATGATTGCCCTCGTGATCGCCAAGGTTATACCGATCGTCAACCAGTTCAATGCCGGCAAACTGCCGCATGTGCCGGTCGGCGCGCCTGTATCGGCAGGCCCACTCGTCGATACCCGCGGACGCGGCCTGCATGACCTGCGCATTTCGGTGACCGATCGCTGCAATTTCCGCTGCACCTACTGCATGCCGCGCTCGGTATTCGACAAGGATTACCGGTTTCTGCCGCAGCAAGATCTCCTGAGTTTCGAGGAAATCACCAGGGTTGCGTCGATCTTCGCCGGTCACGGCGTCGAGAAGTTGCGGCTGACCGGTGGTGAGCCCCTGCTGCGCAAGAACATCGAGCAGTTGATCGGCATGCTGGCCGCGCTGACCACGCGTGACGGTCGTCCGATGGACCTCACGCTGACCACCAATGGTTCCCTGCTGCCCAAAAAAGCCGCTGCTCTCAAGGCCGCCGGGTTGAAGCGCGTGACCGTCTCGCTCGATTCACTCGATGACCCTGTTTTTCGCGCCATGAACGACGTCGACTTCCCGGTCTCAAGGGTGCTTGATGGCATCGCCGCTGCGGAGAACGCAGGTCTTGCACCGGTGAAGATCAACATGGTGGTCAAGAAAGGCGTCAATGACAAGCACGTGGTCGCGATGGCGCGCCACTTCAAGGGCAGTGGTCACATCGTGCGATTCATCGAGTTCATGGATGTCGGCTCGAGCAACGGCTGGCGCATGGACGACGTGGTGCCGTCGGCCGAGATCGTGCGCCGCATCAGTGCCGAAATGCCATTGCAGGTGGCGGACGCCAACTACAGTGGCGAAGTTGCGGAACGCTGGAAGTATGTCGATGGCGCCGGCGAGATCGGGGTGATTTCAAGCGTCACCCAGGCGTTTTGCGGAACCTGCACGCGGGCCCGTTTATCCACTGAAGGCAAGCTATACACCTGCCTGTTCGCTCAATCCGGCCATGACCTGCGTGGGCTGTTGCGCACCGGCCGCAGCGATGCGGACATCGCCGCGGCCATCGGGCTGATCTGGAACGGCCGCGATGACCGCTATTCCGAAGTTCGTACTGCGGCGACGGCACGCGGGAAGAAAGTCGAGATGTCCTACATCGGCGGCTGAAAGCGGGCGGCATGGTTCATCCAACCACACACTGATTACTTTTCTTGACGGGAAACAAGCAATGCGCAAAGTCGTCGCAGCAATCGTACTGGCCTTGGCAAGCCTGAATTGCGCCGGGCAGGGTTACCCGAACAAGCCAATCCGCATGGTCCTGCCCTACCCGGCAGGTGGCGGTACCGATGCGCTGGGCCGCATCATGGCCGAGCGTCTCGCCGACCGGCTCGGCGTCGCGGTGGTGGTCAACAACGTGGCCGGCGGTTCCGGCACGGTGGGCAGCGAGCAGGTACGGCGCGCAGAGCCCGATGGATATACCCTGCTGTTCAACGCCAGCCTGTTCCTGATGGGCAAGAACGTGGTCAAGTCCACGCCCTACGATCCGCTTGAGGACTTCACCGCCTTAGGTCGTGTAGGCCAGGCGCCGCTGCTGATCATCGCATCGACCAAGGTGGAGGCGACCAATCTGGCCGATCTGGTCAAGGCGGTGCGTGCCAATCCCAACGGGTTCAACATGGCGCTGTCCGGCCTTGGTTCGGCCGGCCATTTGGGCAGCCTCGAGTTCATGCGGCTGACCGGCACCAAGCTGGAAGCGATTCCGTACAAAGGCACGGCCCCGGCATTGGCCGACGTGATGGGTGGCAACGTTCAGTTGATGATCGACTCCGCCACCGCCCTCTTGCCGCAAACCAAAGGCGGCCGCGTGCGTGGCATGGCGATCACCAGCAGCACGCGCAGCAAGGCCAATCCGGATATTCCCACCACCGCCGAGGCCGGCATGCCGGAGTTGACGATCGCCTCCTGGTACGGCGTCTGGGGCCCCAAGGGCTTGCCGCCGGCGATTGCCAGTCGGCTCGCGACGGCGGTTGCCGAAGGCGTTCGGCAACCGGAATTCGCCGCCCGCATCGACGCTGCCGGCATTGTGCCCGGCTATCTCGATCCTGCGGCCTTTGTCGAGTTCATGCGTGCCGACTTGATCAAGAGCGTGCAACTGCTGAAGGCGGCCAACTTCCAGCCCGAATAGCGAGTTTGGGAACCGCTGATATTGTGGCTCGCGCGTGCGCCCGTCCCTGCAGGTTGCCGCGAATGCGTTGCGCGTACAAGCGTTGTGCCAAATTGGCGCGCCGTGCACCAGGATGAATCAGGGGCGACCGGAATCGGCTCGGGTTCTGGCCAGACAATGCTGGCACAAGCCTTGCAGCGCAACCACCAATTCACTTTTCGACAGCCGAAGGCATTTCATCAATGACAGCTCCGGGAAATTTCAGTTCGCGCCGAACCTTTTTGGCGGTCGCCGCCGCCGCAGCCGCGCTGCCGCTTGCGAGCCCGATCACAGCCCAGACTGAGGTCACCAAAATCCGCTTTGCCCTCGACTGGCGTTTTAAGGGGCCATCGGCCCTGTTTGTCCACGCACTCAAGAAGGGCTATTTCTCGCAGGAAAAGCTCGACGTGCAAATTGACGTCGGAACCGGCTCGGCGTCGGCGGTCAACCGCGTCTCGACCGCCGCCTACGACATGGGCTTCGCCGATATCAATTCCTTGATCGAGTTCCTCGGCAACAACCCCGGCGCCCAGCCGGCAAGTCGCCCGGTGGCCGTCTACATGGTGTATGACACCATCCCGGGCGCGGTGTTCGCGCTGAAAAAATCGAATATCAACAAACCCTCCGACCTCAACGGCAAGACCCTGGGCGCGCCGGTATTCGACGCCGGCCGCAAGGCGTTTCCGATCTTTGCGCGTGCCAATTCCATCGACCTGAAGACCGTCTCGTGGAAAACCATGGATCCGGCCTTGCGCGAGGTGATGCTGGCCAAGGGCGAAGTCGATGCCATCACTTCGTTTTACTTCACCGGCCTGCCAGGACTGGCGGCACGCGGCGTCAAGGCCGAAGACCTGGTGATCATGCGCTACCCGGATTTCGGCGTCCAGCTTTATGGCAGCGCAATCATCGCCAGCCCGCGGATGCTCGCTGAACGGCCGCAGGCGGTCACCGCATTCCTGCGCGCGCTCAACCGCTCCATCAAGGAAGTCGTTGCCAACCCCGACGAAGGCATCAAGTCGCTCAAGGCACACGATCCGCTGGTCGACATCGCGCTCGAAACGCAACGCCTGAAGCTGTGCCTGGACTTCTTTGTAGCCACCCCCAATGTGCGACAGGTCGGACTCGGCGCAATCAACAAGGTGCGCCTGGACAGCACCATCGAGCAGGTGGTGGCGGCCTTCGGCATCAAGTCGCCGGTCAGTCCCGACGGTATTTTCGATTCGCGCTTCCTGCCGGCTGCGGGCGAACGACGCCTCTGACTGATCCAGCCGACGCCGCGGCACGGCGCGTGCCGGCCTCGGCGCAGCTGGAAAAAACTAGGCCGCACGCGCCAGCGGCAGTAGGTCCGGCAGGTAGCGGCGGCTTGGCTCGATCGGCTCGCCGGCGCGGATCACCAGGCGCGGCACCAGTCGCTCGCCTGCCATCAGCGGCTCGCCGCGGCCGTCACGCATGCTCCAGTCGCCGGCGATCCGGTCAAGCACCGTGATGTCGGCCACCGTGCCGACCGCAAGCGTGCCGATCTCCGTATCACGCAGGATCGCGGCCGGATTGGCCGTCACCCGGCGAATCACCTCGATCAACGGCATGCCCAGCGCCAGCAGGCGGCTCATCGCGCCGCACAGGCTGTAGACGAGCCTGGAATCATCGTGGTAGCTGGCGAAGTCACCGTGGATATCGCTCGAGATGGTGTGCGGCAGCACCCCTGCGGCCATCATCCGGCGCGCGATCGCATAGCTGAAATTGATGCCGTAGCCGACGTCGAAATGCAGGCCCTTTTCGAGCGCGCGCAGGACGATCGCCGGCACCGCCTCGCGCTGGCCCATGATGCCGTCCGGCATCGAACTGTAGACATGCGCCAGGGTGTCGCCGGCACGCAGCAACGGCACCACATGCTCGAGCACCTGTTCGGCCACCGGGCGATTTGCCTCGATCACCGGGAACAATTCTCCGGTATGGCAGTAAAGGGGCAGATCCGCTTCATTGCCGGCGCGCACGGCGGCGGCCAGCACTTCAGTGCCCCAGTGCGACATCGAGCCGGACTCGCCGTGGCATTTGACGCCGCGAATTTCGCGCGGGTGCGCGCGCGCCAGGCGCACCAGGTCGCCGATGTCCACCATGCCCGGGTTGTGCAGCACGTCGCCGCGCATGCCGCCCTTGAGCGCGCCGGCAACGTTGATCGAGACGAAACTGCGCACATCGGTGCGCGCGGTGTCGATCACATGGGCCTTGAAACCACCAAACGTCCACGCCCCGGCGCTGCCCTGGTCGACGATCGTGGTGCAACCGGCGTTGATGCCGGCATCATCGGCATTGACCCCGAAGTTGGTCACCCACTCATAGACGTGCACATGAAGGTCGATCAGGCCCGGACACACCAGCGCACCGCCGACATCGATGGTGCGCAAGCGTGCCAGCGCCGACAAATCCCCACCGACGGCGTGAATCCGCCCACCGGCCAGTGCGACCTCCATCGGCGCTTCGATGCCGCTTGCAGGGTCGACAACAAATCCGTTGCGGATGACCAGATCCACGACTGCCGCGATACTCATCTCGATCTCCTTGAAGGCTCCGACCTTGCACGCCCGCCGCATTGCGAGCGACATCGCAATCCGCAGCAACCCGCATGCCATTGATTCCGGCCCATCCGACTCGCAATCGACTCGAAATCGCGCCCGGGCATGCTACTGCGATAGAATTTTGCGATTATCCCAAATTTGCTGTTGCGCTTCCACGCCAGATTTGCCGTGTGGCGTCGACTTCGCCCATGCCCCCTGCACTTACCAACGCCGCCCGCCCGTCGACCTTCGAAGTCGACGCCATCGATGAAACCGGCGCCGCGGTGCCGACCGCGATCGCCGGCGAACATCCGCTGACGCTCTATCTCGACCGGCGCGAACTGGTCACCCTGATGACCCTGGGTGCCGCACCGGAGGCGCTGGCCCTGGGCTATCTGCGCAACCAGCGCATTGTCGCGTCGGTTGGCCAGATCGAGGCGGTGCAGGTCGACTGGGAGACCGCGAGCGTGGCTGTCACCACGCGCGGCGGCGACCACTGGTCCAGCGCCGCCGCCGAGGCGCAG
>JANPGJ010000204.1:0-5086 GCA_031423955.1 Burkholderiales bacterium | reverse complement strand
TGCCGATGGCCGCACGCAGCGTGGCGCCCGGCCAGCGCAGCCACTGGCGATACGAGAAGCGGTTGTAGACCATGATGAAGGCGTGCCCGCCTGGCTTGAGCACGCGAAAGGTCTCGTCGATGCAGCGTTGCAGATTGCCGGTGTGGTGAAAACAGCCGATCGAGGCCACGCAATCCATGCTTGCGTCGGGCAGCGGGCACTCCAGCATGCTGCCCTGGACCGCCTTGCCGGGCAGCCCTGCCATGCGCAGCCGGTGATTGACCATGTCCACCGGACCGGCAGCGATATCGAGGCCGGTATACACGGCGCCGGCAGCAGCGATCTGCTGGCTCAAGGTACCGTAGCCGAGCCCGATTTCCAGTACCGCCTGGCCACGCATGGTGTGGACCGGGACATGCCGCAGCAGGTAGGGATAGAGGTCGAGGTAGGCACGATCGAATTTCTCGAGCGAGGCGGCCGAGCGGTCGGTGATGCCCAGCGCGCGCGCGAACGACGATCCGCAAAGCTCGTCCCAGAAGGCCGCGTTGGCGGCGTCGATGGCGGGCGAACTCATGCGCCGGCCTGCGCCGCAAGTGCGCGCATGGGCGCGTCATGGCGGGCGATGGTGGCGCGGATCATGGCGAGATTGTCGCGGGTCCAGGCGACCGTGCGCGCCAGGCCATCCTCGAAGCGGACGGTGGCTTTCCAGCCCAGGTCGCGCTCCGCCTTCACCGTACTGCCGAACCGTTTGCCGGAGTTGTCCCACGGGCGCTTGGGCAGCAGTTGCACGCCGGCCGGATTGCCGGTCAGCGTGGTGATGCGCTCACCCAACTCGCGAATCGAGGTTTCGATGCCGCTGGCGACGTTGTAGGCCTCACCCGGATGGCCGCGCAGCGCGCAGGCGGCGAGGCCTTTGGCGACATCCTCGGCGAAAATGAAGTCGCGCGTGGCAACACCTTCATTCTCCAGCGGCAGCGGTTCGCCGCACAGGGCTTTGTAGATGAAGGTGGGCGTCACGTTGCGCCACACCGTCGCCGGCGTTCCGCGCCAGCGGCCGGCGCCGAGGATTTCGCCCGGGCCGTAGACGTTCTGGAAGCGCGCGCGCACCGTCGGCAGCGCATGTTGCTTGTGGTAATACACCGAATAGAACTCGCCGAAGATCTTGGACATCGAATACGGGCTGTCGTTGTTGTGCAACGAAACGATGTCGGACTCTTCGGTGGCATGGGCATCGCCGAATGTCTTTTCGGCCAGTGCGCAGCCTGCCGCCGAGTAAACCACCTTCTTCAGGCGCTTGAAGCCCTTGAGGCGTTCATACAGCTTGAGCGTCGTGAGCGTGTTGTTTTCATGATCGGCGAGCGGATCGTGAATCGAGCTCTGGTTGCCGTGATAGGTCGACAGGTGGAACACATAATCATATTCGTCGGCCAGGCCAGCGAGCAAGGCATCGTCGGTGATCGAACTCTCCGAGAACCGTACCCGCGCATCGCCCGGCACGTTGCTGCGCTCGGCGGACAGCAGGTTGTCGACAATGTGCACCAGTGCAACATCCGAGGCGAGCAACAGCCGCACAAGGTTGCTGCCGACAAAGCCGGCGCCGCCGGTGACCAGCACCTTGGCGCCGGTGAAACTGGGGTTGCTACTCATATGCGTCTCTCAGGAGCGGGGAGCGGCGAGATGGGAGAAAACGTCGGTCACGCCATGCGCCGCATACCAGTCGAGCTGGCGGCGAATGGTTTCGGCGAATCCGATCCGCGCTGTCCAGCCGAGGGCTTTCGTGGTTTCGGAGGAGTCAAGCACCACGGCCGGCACATCGTCGGCCCCCGGCGGCACGATCGGCACCGGTTCGGCCGGGGTGGTGCCAAGGTAAGCGCATACCTCATCGAAGATCTCCTTGATGCTGTGCCCTTCGCCGGTGGAAACGTTGTAGATGCCGGGTTCCGCCTCGACGCCAAGCAGCCGATCCATCAACGCCAGGAAGTCCGCCATATCGAGGAAGTCGCGCACGGTATCGCTGCAAAAGCACTTCTGGCCGGCCGACAATCGCTTGTAGAAGGTCGGGATCGGGCCGATCGCCAGCCGCGGCCCGGTGATGTTGGCCAGGCGCAGGGAGATCACGGGCACGGTCGCCATGCGCATGAACTGCTCGCCGGCCGTCTTGGAAATGCCATAGCTGGTGAAAGGGGCGGTCGGATGATCCGCGGGAATCGGCACCTGCCGCGGCCTGCCATAGCAAAGCGCGGTCTGGAAATTGATGATGCGCCTGACGCCCGCGGCCTCGGATGCCCGCGCCACATTGATGGAGCCGCCGACGTTGGTGGCAGCATCTTCGCGCCAATCTGCCGGGTCCTTGTAGGCGGCGGCACTGTGCACCACGATCTCGGGCGCGAAGCGGCGAAAGGTTTGATCCACCGTCGCCTGATCGACGACGCTGCCTTCAACCACTTCCAGGCCCGCCATAGGCGGCACGACTTCGCGTTTGCCGGTGGCGAAGTTGTCAAGCACCAGCAACTGGTGGCCTTGCGGCAGCCAGTGTTCGACCAGATTCGACCCAAGGCAGCCGGCGCCGCCGGTAATCAGGATTTTCACGGCTACTTGTTTTCCTCGATCTTCAGATGCGTGTAGCCACCTTGTGCGCCGAATTTCCGGTAATACTCGACGGCTGCGCCGACGGTGACCGCCAGCGGCGAGAACTCGATGGCGCCAAAGTCCTGGAACGTGCGTGTCGGGTCGAGCAGGATCGACGGCGCGTCATCCGGGCTCAGCTCGCGCACTTCCGGTTCCGGATAGGCCGGCAGCTGCATGGCCGCGACGACGGCGTCGTACAACTCGCGAATGGCGATGTCGGTGCCGGAGGAGAAGTGATAGGCGCCATGGCCGGTCCCGTCAATCGCCTTGATGACCGCACGCGCCAGATCCTTGACGAACACGAAATCGCGGCGCGCCTTGGTGACGAAGCAACGCTTGCCTTCCGACAGGCGCTGAAAAAAGATCGGCAACGGCCCGCTCACGTTGCGCGGCCCCACCACGTTGGCCAGGCGAAACGTCACGAAGTCGATGCCGGAAATCTCGATGTAGTCCTCGGCCGCGGTTTTGGAGATCGCGTAGCTGCTGTTGGCGGGAAATTTCGGGTGGTCGAGGCGGATCGGCTGCTGCAGCGGCTTGACGCCGTAGCACAGCGCGGTCTGGAAATAGATGAAGCGGCCGACCTTGTTGGCCTTTGCCGCATGCACGAGGTTGGCGCCACCGACGCAATTGGTGAGGGTGTCGTTGTACCAGTCGTCCGGATCCTTGTACGACGCGGCGGTGTGGACGATCGCGTCGGGCTTGAATTCACCCGCCAGTCGGTCGATCAGCGCCTTGTCGGCGATCGATCCTTCGACGAAGGTGAGGCCGTCTTGCGGGGGCAGGTGCTCAGGCCGGCCGGTGGCGAAATTGTCGATGCCCAGAACCTGGTCGCCGCGCGCAAGCAGCAGTTCGGCGATATGCGAGCCAATCTGGCCGCAGGCGCCGCTGATAAGGACTTTCATTGATGATTCCCGGATAAACCCGGAATTTTATCAGATCGGCCTATCGTGAAACTGCTGTTGCCACAGCTCCAGGCTCAGGAAAGCCCACAGATTTCGACTGAACATGCCCTCGCGCTGGATCAGCGACTCGATGTCGAATCCCGGTTGCAGGTAGGCGCGCTCGCGCGCCTTCTGTCCGCGGAAAGTGTCGAGGATGAACTCGCGCACCCGGCCGCCCTTTTTCATCCAGATCTGCAGCGGCACCGGAAAACCCATTTTGTCCTTGCGCTCGACAATCGCCTTTGGCAGCTTTTGCCCGAACGCAACCCGCAGCAGGCGCTTGAGTTCGCCGTTCTGGAACTTGATATTGGCCGGAATGGTCGCCGCCAGTTCGACCAGATGGTGATCCAGCAGCGGCACCCGTGATTCAATGCCGTGCGCCATGCTCATGCGGTCTTCCACCTGCAACAGGGCCGGCAGCAGGGTCTTGAAGTCAAAATGGGTCATGGAATCGAAATACGATTCCTTGCCCACATTCTTTCCCCAATAGATCTCGCGGAATTCCTCGTACGAGGACGGGTTGCGGAACAAGCTCCAGTCGACCACGTTGCCGAAGGTGTTGGAGCGGTTGATGAGCCGGAAATAGCGGCGGTCGCGTTCGTCGAAAATGCCCTCGGCCCAGAATTCCTGGATCAGCGGCTTGTAGTTGCGCAAGGTCTGCAGGTTCGGAATGATGGATTCGTATGTGACCACGAAATTGCCGCTCTTCATGGTGCCGTCGAGCGCCCCCTTGATGCATTGCTCCCAATAGGCGATCAGGTAGCGCGCGTAGCCGCCGAAAATCTCGTCGCCGCCCTGGCCGCCCAGCACCACCTTGATGTGTTCGCGGACTTTTTTGGACACCATGTATTGCGGAAACGACCCCGGCCCGGCCACCGGCTGATCGAGGTGATAGATGACTTTCGGCATCGCGGCAACGAAGTCGTCTTCGCCGATGTCGACCTCGTGCAATTCGATGTCGCGCTCTTCTGCCACCGCGCGCGCATAGCGCGACTCGTCGAAACTCTCGTTGAAGCCGAACTTGCCGTTGAAGCCCTGGAACCGCTCCTGCGGCTTGATCTCGCGCGCCAGCGCCGCGATCAGGCTCGAATCGACCCCGCCGCTGATATAGGCGCCGACCTCCACGTCGCTGAGCAAATGGGCGCGCACTGAGTCTTCCAGGCGCGCGCGCACCTGATCCATGAACCAGGCTTCGTCGTGCTTCCAGTCAAGCTCGTACTGCACTTCCCAGTAGCGGCGCAACTGCATACGCGCGTCGCTGCCGACCCAGCCACAATGCGCTGGGCTCAACTGGCGCACGCCGGCGAACATGGTCTTGTCGCCCAGGCAGAACTGGAACGAGAAATAGTCATGCAGGCCGTCGAGGTCAGTCTCCACTCGTTTGAGAAACGGCAGCAGGGCCTTTGCCTCGGAGGCGAACATGAACACGCCGCCGACGACCGCATAGTAAAAGGGCTTGATGCCGAAACGGTCGCGCGCGATGAACAGATTGCGCTTGGCCGGATCCCAGATCGCGAAGGCGAACATGCCGCGCAAGC
>JANPGJ010000203.1:0-4832 GCA_031423955.1 Burkholderiales bacterium | reverse complement strand
CCGGCGGTAGCCGAGGCCCACCGAACGGCCAAGCTCACCCGCGAGAATGAGCGACTGCGCCGACAGCTGGCACAAGCGCGAATGATCATCGATGTCCAAAAAAAAGTTTCATCCTTGATCGCCCTGCAGATGGCGGACGATGCATCAGGAGAATCCGCATGAACGGCGTGAACCTGCTGTCGCCGGGGGTTGGCCTGGCGCGCGCCTGCCGGGTGATGAACGTCGACCGTTCTGCGGTGTACCGGGCACGGGCGGCCGCTCGTCATCTGCATGTGCCGCGGCGAGCGCCCCTGACACGCTGCCGGCCGCCGCTGGCGTTGAGCGATGTCGAGAAGCTGCGCGTGCTCGACACCCTCAACAGCGACCGCTTCGCCGACAGCTCGCCCCGGCAAACCTACGCCACCCTGCTTGATGAGGGGGTGTATCTGGGCTCGGTGCGGACCATGTACCGATTGCTCGCCGGCTGCGATCAGGTGCGTGAACGGCGCAATCAGCTGACCCACCCCGTCTACGCCAAGCCGGAGCTGCTGGCGGTGCAGGCCAACGAGGTGTGGTCGTGGGACATCACGAAGTTGCGCGGACCGGGAAAGTGGACCCACTTCCACCTGTACGTGATCCTCGACATCTTCAGCCGCTACGTGGTGGGCTGGATGGTCGCCCCACGCGAGACCGCCGTGCTGGCCAAGAAGCTGATCGCCGGTACCCTCGCCAAGCAGAAGGTCGCACCCGGCAGTTTGACCCTGCATGCGGATCGCGGCACCAGCATGCGCTCCAAGTCGGTCGCCGAATTGCTGGTCGATCTGGAGGTCTTCAAGTCCCATAGTCGTCCTTACGTCTCTGATGACAACCCGTACTCCGAGGCGCAATTCAAGACCCTCAAGTATCGTCCGGACTTCCCGGACCGCTTCGGGTCGATCGAGGATGCGCGGGCGCATTGCCATGCCTTCTTCACCTGGTACAACACCGAGCATCGGCATTCCGGTATTGGTTTCATGACCCCGGAAACCGTGCACCTGGGACGCGCTGCCGAACTGACCAGGCAGCGCTCGGCCACCCTCGATGCGGCGTTCCTGGCCCATCCTGGACGCTTCAAACACGTCGCGCCGTCCCCGCCAGAGGTGCCCATCGCCGCCTGGATCAACCCGCCCAAAAAGAAGGTGCCCACCCCAGAAAAATCATCAACCCTTACTCACTAAATTCATGCAACAAGGTGTCGCAAACTCATTGACACGCTCCGACCGCGTTCCGGCTGCGAAATTTTCGATGCCCTTTTGGGGCGCCGAACAGCGCAAAGTACGCCAGGGCAATGAAAGGCGCGACAATGCGAATGAAGTGCCAGGTCTCGTGACGTGCGGATTGAAGCACTGTCTGCATGGCATATCCGGCGGCACGGAAACATTGTTTTCGGAGGTGGGTTTGTGAATCGCGGCAACTTTCTTTCATGCCTGCTGTTGGGTGCAATGCTTGGCCTCGCGCCGTCATTCACATTCGCACAGACCTATCCCGCCAAACCGATCCGCTTCGTGGTTGGCTTCCCGGCCGGCAGCACCACTGACGTGATGGCGCGCATCCTCGCGGAGCATGTGAAGAATCGTCTCGGTCAGCCGGTGCTGGTTGAAAACAAGGCGGGGGCCAACGGCGTGCTGGGTGCTGCCGAAGTGGCGCGGGCGCAGCCGGATGGTTACACGTTGCTGGTCAGCAACTCCAGCACGATCACCGTCAATCCCCTCTTGTATCGCAACTTGCAGTACGCGCCTGCCAGGGATTTCGTGCCGGTGGTGTTGGTGACTGCGGCGCCGTTTGTGCTGGTGGTCAATCCGGAGAAGGATCAGGGGGCGCCGGTGGCGACTGTGGCTGACCTGGTGCGGGTCGCGAAGGCGAAGTCGGGCGGGCTTTCGTATGGCTCTGCCGGGCCGGGCAATCTTACCCACTTGAGCATGGAGTTGTTCGCCGGGCAGGCCGGGGTGAAGATGCTGCATGTGCCTTACAAGGCGACCTCGCTGGCGCAGGCGGCGTTGCTGGCGCGCGAGGTCGATGCGGTGTTCGACACGCTTGGCGTGGTGCCGCAGGTGAAGGCGGGCAAGCTGCGTGCGCTGGCGGTGTCCACGCCGCAGCGCTGGCGCGATCTGCCGGAAGTGCCGGCGATGGCCGAGGCCGGCTTTCCGGGGTTCGATGTGTCGTTCTGGCTGGGTGTGCTGGCGCCGGCGCAGACCCCGCCTGTGGTGGTGAGGGCGTTGTTCGAGGCGATCAAGTCAGCCGGCGAGGTGCCGGCCACTCGCGCTTCATTGCTGCAGCAAGGCGACATCATGATGCTCGATCCGCAGCAGTTCGCCGCGCGCATTCGGCGCGAAACCGACGACAACGCCGCCACCATCAAGCGTGCCGGCATCACGCTCGAATAGCGCGGCCACTGGTCGCGCGTCATCATCAGCATCGAGGAGAACGCCTTGCCCTGGCAGGAACAGATCGACGAGTTGAACACCCGCAAACGCCTGGCCGAGAAGATGGGCGGCGAAGAGAAGTTGCAGCGCCATCGTGACAACGGCAAGTTGCCGGTGCGCGAGCGGATTGCGCAGTTGGTCGATCCTGGGTCCTTCGTCGAGGTCGGGGCGCTGGCCGGCAGCGGGCGCTATGACGAGGCGGGCATGCTGGTGGATTTCACGCCCTCGAATTTCCTGATGGGGCGCGCGCAGGTCGAGGGGCGGCCGGTGGTGGTCAGCGGCGATGATTTCACCGTGCGCGGCGGGGCCAACGATGGCGCCGTCGGCGACAAGCTGCTGGTGGCCGAGCAGATGGCGCACGACCTGCGCATTCCGATCCTGCGCCTGGTCGATGGCACCGGCGGCGGCGGCTCGGTGAAGAATATCGAGATGAAGGGCCATACGCTGTTGCCCAAGATGAAATCCTGGCCGCTGATCGCGCGCAACCTGGGCACGGTACCGGTGGTGTCGCTGGCGTTGGGCTCGGTGGCCGGCATGGGCGCGGCGCGGGTGTCGGCCAGCCACTACTCGGTGATGGTGCGCGAGATTTCGCAGGTGTTCGTAGCCGGGCCGCCGGTGGTCGAACGGATCGGCCAGAAGCTGACCAAGAATGAACTGGGCGGCAGCCAGATCCACACCCGCAATGGTGTGGTCGACGATGAAGCGGAGACTGAGGCAGATGCCTTTGTGCGGGCGCGGCGCTTTCTTTCGTATTTGCCGTCATCGGTTTACGGCCTGCCGCCGCGCGCCGACTCGGGGCGTGATTCGACTGCGGACCAGGAGAAACTGCGCCGCGCGATTCCGAAAAACGCACGCTCGGTCTACAAGATCCGCCCGATTGTCGAGGCGGTGGTCGACGACGGCTCGTTCATGGAGATCGGCCGCCATTGGGGCAAGGCGCTCGCCGCCGGCCTGGCGCGGGTCGATGGCTGGCCGGTGATGGTGATGGCCAGCGACCCCTATCACTACGGTGGCGCATTCGATCGCCAGACCACCGAAAAGTACATTCGCATGGTTGACCTGGCCGAGTTGTTTCATTTGCCGGTGATCAACTTTGTCGACGTGCCCGGGTTTCGCGTCGGCCTGGAAGCGGAGCAGGAGGGCGTGATGCGCGCCGGCGTGCGCGCTCTTTCCGCGCTGGCGCAAACCACGATGCCGTGGTGCACCTTCATCATTCGCAAGGCATTCGGCGTGGCCGGTGCGGCGCACCAACATCAGGATCGCTTTTGCTTTCGTTACGCCTGGCCGTCGGCGCAGTGGGGCTCGCTACCGATCGAAGGCGGGCTGGCGGTGGCCTACAAGGCCGAGATCGAAGCCGCGCCCGATCCGGCTGTAGCCGAAGCACGCATCGAGGCACGGGTGCGCGCGCTCACGTCACCATTTCGCAGCGCCGAGGCGTTCGTGGTCGACGACATGATCGACCCGGCGGAAACGCGAACCCGGGCGGTGGAGTTCGCCAATCTGGCCGCGCCGGCACGGGTGGCCGGCATGACGCGCTTCATGTACCGGCCGTAGCGAGCGCTGAATTTGCAGGTTTGCGCGACTAGCGCACTTTGTACTTCGCAAGCTCTTCGCGTATAGCCAGCCGAACGTCGCTGACCACCTGCTCGCCATCCATCACCCGACGCAGCGTTTCGTTGATCAAGGTCTGGTATCCGCGCTCGCCGGCGGCGTTCTTGAAGTAGGCGATGATCGGCGCATCGAGCATGATGCTCACGCGTTGCTTGGCGGTACGCGCGGGTACCGCGGCTTGCCATTGCGACTTGGTGACTTTCGTTCCGGCGACACGGTATTCGGCGTGGTCGAAATCGGCCTGCGTCACCCGAGGCGCATCATCAGAAATGGCCGGCGTTTTGATGGAAGAGGTTCGTTTCATCGCGGTTGGCCTTGCGCATGGAAATCAGGCAATCGTGCGTTACTCTATTTCGCTCGCATGCGGTTGTTCTTCGGATTGTGCTCAAGCTCGCACAAGCCCAGTTCCTCCATCAGCGGCGGCAGATAAACACCGAAGCGGCCGCGCAGGCCCTTCTTCAGGCCGTACCAGCCACCTATCGGATTGGTCGTGGCGCGGCCCCAGGCTTCGACGGTGCCGTCTTTCGCCGGCTTTTGCTCGTCGGCGCCGCCCAGGTCGACCCAGTCACCGGCGGTCTTGAGCATCGCGTGCAGATCGTTGACGGCGCGCGCGTCATAGAGCAGAACTGTTTTGCCTACGGTGCATACCAGCACTTGCACGCCGTCCTTCTGGTCGACATGCATGGTGTATTCGGAGGTTCCCGGCGCGGTCTTGAGGAGCCAAAGCCGGCGAAAGACGGCACCGTCGAAGCCTGGGGCCGCGCCACGACCAATCCGATA
>JANPGJ010000202.1:0-2260 GCA_031423955.1 Burkholderiales bacterium | reverse complement strand
GGCTGGCTGGCGCCGGCGCTGACCTATACCGACAACACGTTGGACCTGGTGGCCGAGATGGGCCTCACCTATGTGTGCGACCTGTTTCACGACGACCAGCCCGGTCCGGTCAAGGTGAAAAAGGGCCGCCTGGTGTCGGTGCCCTATTCGCTGGAAATGAATGACGTGCTGGTCTACAACGTCAACCTGGTAAGCCCCAGGCGTTATGCCGAGATCCTCAAGCGCCAGTTCGACCGCCTGTATGCCGAGGGCGCCGAGTCGGGCACGGTGATGTGCATTCCGCTGCATCCTTACCTGGTGGGCCAGCCCTACCGCATCAAGGCGTTTGAAGAGGCGCTGGACTACATCTGCGGCCACGACAAGGTGTGGCTGGCCACCGGGCGCGAGATCGCGCAGCATTTTCTTGACCACAACTACGATGCCTTTGCGAAGGCGTCGCACGCTGTTGCGGAGGCGCCGCTATGAGCATGCCTGCTGACTACCTGACCTACGACAAACGCCGTTACGGCATGGACCACGAGCGCTATGCCTGGTCGCAACTGCACAACCGGCCGCCAGTAACCTGGCCGGGCGGCGCGCGGGTGGCGCTGTGGGTGGTGCCCGCGCTCGAATGGTTTCCGCTCGACATGAAGGGCAAACCCTTCAAGGCACCCGGCGCGATGCAGAATTCCTACCCCGACCTGCGCCACTACACCCTGCGCGACTACGGCAACCGGGTCGGGATTTTCCGCATCATGAAGGCACTCGATGCACGCGGCATCAAGGCCTCGGTTGCGACCAACGCGGCGGTGGCGCTGCGCTACCCGGCATTGCTCAAGGCCTGCGTGGATCGCGGCTGGGAAGTGCTGGCCAACGGGCTGGACATGGACCACCTGCATTACGGCGGCATCGATGCCGGCGAGGAGCAGCGCCTGGTCAGCGAAACGCTGGCCATCCTGCGCCGCGCGTCGGGCCAGAAAGTGCGCGGCTGGCTGTCGCCGGCGAAGTCGGAGTCATACGCCACGCCAGACCTGATCGCCGCCGCTGGCTGCGACTACCTGTGCGATTGGGTCAACGACGACATGCCGTATGCCTTCAACACCGCATCCGGCCCGGTAACGGCAATGCCGCACTCCTGCGACATCGATGACTACCAGATCCTGATCAACAACCACCACACCGAAGATGATTTTCGTGATGCCCTGATCGACCAGTTCGACCAGTTGTACCGCGAGTCGGCACACCAGGGCGGCCGCATCATGTCGGTTGCACTGCACCCGTGGATCACCGGCCAGCCCTACCGCATCGGCGCGCTGGAGGCAGCACTGGATCACATCATGAGTCGCCGCGGGGTGTGGGCGGCGACCGGGGCCGAGATCGTCGATGCGTGGAAGAAGGAGGCGGGGTAAAGTCGCTACAGTCAGCCCCGCCGTAGCTTTCCGGTATGGGCGCCTGTGGTTTCAGGCCCTCAAACCTGGCTGACTGGTTTGAAGATCGGAGTCACGCAAAAACTCTTCGATTGCGGTCTCGAACGCGGATCGCAGTTCGACCACCGTTTTGCCATGAAAACTGATGATCGTGCGCAGGCCAAGAACCCGCCCGACAAAGATGTTGTCGCGTTCGTCGAACTCGATTTGTGCGGTGTAGCCTTTGTGATTAATGCTGTTCATGGCTTGATTCCTAATCGTTCCAGCAACTCGCGAGTTTCTTCGACCTGATACGGTTTGAACGCACTAAATGCTAGCAGTTCCGGCTCACGCTTGGATGGAGGCAACCATTGACATGGGCAGCGTACGAAACCCGCAATCCGAATCGGCGCCCCTCACGGAGAATCCACCATGAAACTTGGCATGTTCCTGATGCCCGCCACCCTGCCCGGCCGGCCGCTGGCCGAGGCGCTCGACTGGAACCTCGAGGTGATTCGCCGTGCCGATGCGTATGGCTACCACGAGGCCTGGATCGGCCAGCACTTCACCACGCCGTGGGAGCCGATCGTCTCGCCGCAACAACTGATCGCGCGTGCCCTGGGTGAGACGCAGCGCATCGTGCTGGGCACCGGCGTCGAAGTGCTCTACAACTCGCACCCGGTGCGCCTGGCGCTGGAACTGGCGCAGCTGGACCACATGGCGCGCGGGCGCCTGCTGTTCGGCTTCGGCGCCGGCGGCACGCCCACCGATTTTCAGCTCTACGGTATCGACCCGCGCACCGATCAACACCAGGAGATGATGCGCGAGGCGTTGGCGATCATCCTCGACTGCTGGAAGCCCGGCGGCCCGGATGC
>JANPGJ010000201.1:0-3080 GCA_031423955.1 Burkholderiales bacterium | reverse complement strand
ACGTCATCGGTGCGCCGCGCTTTTGCGGCGAAGCCGAAGGCATATGGACCATCGAGGCCGGCTACAGCCTGTTCCAGACCGATATGGAAGGCGCCTCGCGCTTGTTTTCGGTCGGACGTTACCGCATCGAGTTCACCGCCGCCGTTGCGGCAGCGCGTATCAAATCAGTGACAGTGATCGCCGATACCGGCCTGATTCCGACCTTGCTGGCCACGCCGATCTGAGCCTTCGCCGGGCGCACCAACCCGCGGGCGCCGCCGATCGCTTCTGCGAGCATCTGATCGCAGCGCGCCGCACGACGCCCCTTGTGCGGCCTACGCCGTCTTCATGATCTGCGCCGGGATCGCGCGCGGATCGCGCACCGGCCACTGCCCCGCTTCGACCTGCGCCAGGAAGTCGGCCACGAAGCGGTTGAAGGTCTCGGGCTCCTCGAGGTTCAAGGTATGGCCGGTTTTGGGCAGCACCAGGAGGCCGGATGCGGGCAGGGTTTTCTTGAGAAAGATGCCTGGCTGCAGGCAGTGGTCATCCTCGTCGCCGACCATCACCAGGGTCGGCACCATCATCTTCCTGAGTCGCTCTTCGAGGTCGTAGATCGACGGCCGGCGGGCCTGCACACCGCGCATGGTGTTGGCGGCGCCCAATGCGGAATGCTCGCCCAGCATGCGTGCGAATTCCTGCCAGCCGCGCGGGTCCTTGTTCTGGAACTGCACGCGCGAGGCGCCCAGCGCATAGGTTTTGGCAAAGGTTTCGCTGCCCTGGGTTTCGAACTGCCGCGCGACTTCGAGGGACACCGAGCGGAAGTACTCCTCATGCTGCTTCTCGGCGCCGTAACCGGCGCCGGCGACCACCAGTGACAGGGCACGCTCGGGCGATTCGAGCCCGAAATGCAGGGTGGCGAAGCCGCCCATCGACAGCCCGACGATGTGCGCGCGCGACACGCCGGCGGCATCCATCACCGCCGCGATATCCTGGGCGGCACGCAGTTGCGAATAGGCCTCCATGTCAGCCGGCACGTCCGATGGCGGGTAGCCGCGCGCGGCGAACGCGATGGCACGATGGCGGCGCGAAAAATAGCGCATCTGCGGCTCCCAGCTGCGATGGCTGCCGCCGAACTCGTGCACAAAAACAATCGGCGTACCGCTGCCGGCCTCCTCGTAATGGAGATTGACTCCGTCGTCGGTACGGGCGTGGCTCATGGGGTCTTCCTTGCGTGAGAAATGTCGGGAAGTCGAATACGCGATCCGGCCTGCAAGCGGGCGCGCTGCACGCCGGCTCAGGCCGGCGCGTTGGTGTTCGCGCCGACCTTGATGACCGAGCCACGCGACGCGATGCCGCCGTCGATGGTGACCACGGTGCCGCTGATGTAGGCGGCGCGCGGCGAGGCCAGGAACAGCATCAGGTCGGCCACCTCTTCGGCTTCCGCCGGCCGGCCGCCCGGAAAGTGACTGGTCATTTCCTGCCAGCGGCTGTCGTCGCCATACAGGTCGATGGCGCGGCGCTTGTTGATCTTGACCATGCGATCAGTCTTCACCGGCCCGGGATTGACGCCGACCACCCGCACGCCGAAATCCAGGCTGGCGCCGCCAAGCGCGCGCGTGAACGCCATCAGCGCCGCATTGCCGGTGCTGCCGGCGATGTAGTTGTAGTCCCAGTTCTCGCCGGAGTTGCCGATGTCGTTGATGATCACGCCGCGCCGACGCTCCTTCATGCGCAGGTACATCTCGCGCGTCAGGTTGATGTAGCCAAACAGTTTCAGGTCATAGCCGCGGCGCCAGTCGGCTTCGGTGAGAGATTCAATCGGGCCGGACGGCACCTCGCCGGCATTGTTGATCAGGATCTCGGCCGCGGCGCATTGCCCGGCCAGATGCACCATGTTCTCCGACACCGAAAGATCGAGCACATGAATCGATACCGTAACCCCGTGCCGGCGCACCAGATCGTCTCGCGCCGCTTCCAGCAGCCCGGCCGAGCGGGCGGCCAGATGCAGGGCGCAGCCCTCGGCCGCGAACGCGTGGGCCGTCGCCAGGCCGATGCCCTTGGACGCGCCGGTGATGAGTACGGCTTTTCCTTCAAGACCAAGCTTCATGTTCATCCCTGCCTGCTGTGTTGATTTGAAGCATTGCCGCGCCGGTCTCATGTCGGCGCGAGTCTCTCCGTCCCGTCGGCGGTGGTCAGGTGCTGTGCCTTCATGTGTTTGCCAAGATAGTAGTCACCGAAGTTCACCGGCGCATGCATGGCCGGGGCATCGGGTTCGATGCAGCGAATCTCCGCAGCGCAATTCGGAATACGGAAAAACACGATCGTCAGGCGCCGGTTTTGCGCGCTACTTCGTGCAGCGCAGCCGCAAACAATCTACCAGGCGTTATACCCGCCATCGACCAGCAGGTCGGCGCCGGTCATGAAGCTGGATGCATCGGACGCCAGGAACAATGCGGCCGGCGCCAGTTCGACCGGCAACCCGAGCCGGCCCAGCACATGTTTCGGACCAAAGCGTTCGCGCGCGTTTTCCATCGTGCCGGCGCGCAGGATCATGCGATCGGTTTCCACCGCGCCGGGCGACAGGGTATTGACACGGATGTTGTCGGCGGCATGATCCATCGCCATCACCTTGGCCAGCTGAATCAGCGCGCCCTTGCTGGCGCAGTAGGCGACGCGCGCCGGTGCGCCGACCGAACCCATTTGCGAGGCGATGTGGATGATCGAGCCGCCGCCGGCACGCGCGATGTGCGGGATCGCCCACTTGCTCATCAGGAAAGCGCCGCCGACATTGATGGCGAACACCTTGTTCCATTCGGCGAGATCGTAGTCAAGCACGGTGCCGGTCGGGTCGCTGCCCGCGGCGCCGTTGAGCAGCACATGCAGGGAACCGAACTCCACGACTGCGCGCTCGACCGTGGCGCGGGTCGCCGCTTCGGAAGCGACATCGCATTCGATCGCCAGCGCACGGCCACCCGCGGCGCTGATTGCAGCCGCGGTCGACGACACCTGGGTCGGGTTGAGGTCGACGCAGGCCACCGCCGCACCCGCTTCGGCGTACGCCAGGCAGATCGCGCGGCCGATGCCGCCTCCGGCGCCGGTGA
>JANPGJ010000200.1:0-4125 GCA_031423955.1 Burkholderiales bacterium | reverse complement strand
GGTCGGCGCGCCGGGCCTGCCGGCCCCTGACGGCGCCCGCGTCATCGACGCCACCGCCCGGCTGCTGCAGCCGGGCTTGGTCAACGCCCACACCCACAGCCACGGCAGCCTGGCGCGCGGCATGGGCGACCGCTGGACCCTCGAACTGCTGCTCACCGCCGGCCCCTGGATCAGCGGCAATCGCTCCAGCGAAGACAAGCACCTGTCGACCCTGATCGGCGCTTCCGAAATGTTGCTCAAGGGTTGCACCGCCTGCTACGACCTGGCGTTCGAGTTTCCGATCCCGTCGGTTGAAGGCATGCAGGCGGTCGCCCGTGCCTACAGCCAGGCCGGGATGCGCGCGGTGATCGCGCCGATGGTCGCCAACCTGAGCTTTTTCGAGGCGATTCCGGGCCTGCTCGCCGCGCTGCCGCCGCGGCTCGCGAAGGAAGTCGAACGCCTGCGGATGGCGCCGACCGACGCGATCCTGAAAGCGATGGCCGACACCGTGCGCCACTGGAGCGCCGACCGCGACCGCATCCGGCTCGCGATCGCCCCGACCATTCCGCATCACTGCACCGACGAGTTCCTGATCGGCTGCCGCAATCTTGCGCGCGACAACGGCCTAGCCCTGCAATCGCATGTCGCCGAATCGAAAGTGCAGGCGATCGCCGGCATGCGCACCTACGGCACCACCCTGCTCGCCCACATGGACAAGCTCGGTCTCATCGGCCCCGACTTCACCGTGGCGCACGGCGTCTGGCTCGACGACGACGACATGAAACTGCTCGGCGCCAAGGGCGGTTCGGTGGCGCACAACCCGGGCAGCAACATGCGCCTGGGCAACGGCCTGGCCGACATGCGCAAGATGCTGGCCGCCGGCGTCAACGTCGCCATCGGCACCGACGGCTCAAGCTGCTCGGACAACCAGAACATGTACGAATCGATGCGCCTGGCGTCGATGGTCTCGAAGGTCCAGGGGCCGGACTGGCAGAACTGGGTCACCACCGGCGAAGTGCTCAACGCCGCTACAGTCGGCAGTGCGAAGGCCTTGGGCTTCGGCGACAAGCTCGGGCGCATCGCCCCCGGCTACAAGGCCGACGTCGTGTTCCTCGACAGCCGGCACATCAACATGATTCCGCTCAACAACATCACCAACTCACTGGTGCACGCCGAAGACGGCGGCGCGGTGCATTCGGTGATGGTCGGCGGCGCATTGGTGGTGGCCGCGCGCAAGCTCTTGAACGTGGATATGGAGAAACTCGCGCTGGATGCGGAGAACGCGGTCGAGCGTCTGGAACGACTTAACCATGCGAATCACGCGCTGTATTGCGAACTTGAACCGGTGGTCGGCAGCTATTGCCCGGGGCTGGCGGCGGAACCGTTTCATGTGCATCGCTATGGGGCTTGCAAGCATACGCATTGATCGCGCGTTGCCGCGCCAGGTGGTGACCGAGGCGATCGTCAACGCGGTAGCGCATCGCGACTACACCAGTAACGCCAGCGTGCAGGTAATGCTGTTCGCCGACCGGCTGGAAATCTGGAATCCGGGGGAGTTACCGCTGGCGCTGACCTTGGCCGACTTGCGCTTGCCGCATGCGTCGATTCCGCGTAACCCCTTGATTGCCGAACCGATGTTCCTGGCGAGCTATGCCGAGAAAGCTGGCAGCGGGATTCTCGACATGATCGCGCGCTGCCATGAGGCTGGGTTGCCGGCGCCGGAGTTTCGCCAGAGTGGTGGGCAGTTCATCCAGACCTTGCGGCGTCCGACCCCGGAAGTTACCCCGGAAGTTACCCCGGAAGTCGCCATGGAAGTCACCATTGCAGTCACCATGGAAGTCACCATGGAAGTCAGCACGGAAGTCACCACGGAAGTCACCACGGAAGTCACCGGCCAAGTCACCGGCCAAGTCACCGGACAAGTCACCGGATAAGTCGCGGTCCAAGTGCTTGGATACTGCCAGACACCTAGGAGCGGCAAGGAAATCCAGACCTTGGTAGGCATACGCCATCGCGAGACGTTCCGGGAAAACTACCTTAACCCGAATGGCACTTACTTAAGCCGGAAACAACCAACAACGTGAAAATCTCGTCGTTCGCGAGTAGTCGGGAACCCAGGGTTTTTGGGTAGCAATGGCTTGGACCCCCGCATACGCGAGGGTGACAAACGCTAAAGTAAGTGCCATTCACCTTAACCCGCTTCTCGCCATCGGCTGGATCGCACAGACAATTCCGGACAGGCCTCTGAGTCGGCTGCAAAAGTACCGACTCACGGACTCCGGTGAAACATGGTTGGCCGCTCAACGGCAGCCAAGCCAAGTCAAGTCCGCGAAGAAATCCGGGGATTGAAGCATGGACGGAATTCTTCGGCGGGTACATGAATGAAAACCTGCAGGTCGTGCAGCGCGAGATCGGTCTCGGTGTTGAAGACCTCATGCAATTGGCCCGCAACGCCTTTGAGGCGGCGTGGCTGCCGCGCCGCGGCAGGGATGCCTTGAATGAAGTTCTTGAAACATTTCACCGCACCGCCTTAACTGCGGCGCCAGGCTCCGCAGTCTGATTGTTCGGTCGCGACGTTTCGCGCCAGGTCAAGCGAACAAGGGATTGCAGCGGCACCCAGCCAGCAATTCACCCGCTACGGTATCGGCAGTGGCGCGTCGTCAGGATGATTGAGCGCCAGCTCCCGATAATCGGAAAACCAGGTCGCCGGCGGGTAATTTTCAGTATCGTGCGCGGCCAGGAACATCGGTAGTTCGAAGTAATTCAGCTTTGGCAAGACCGGCTCCACACCCAGCGTCGCCTGGCCACGGATGTGCGAAACAATCGTCCGCGATGCATGCGCATACGCCCAGGGTGAAGTGCTGGTGGTCTCGAGCAGCGCCGGTGCCAGCAGAAACAGCTTGGGCGCATCGAGCGAGCGGAACAGGGAGCCGCAGCGCGCGGCCAGCGTCGCGATGCTTGTCGCGCCGGCCAGCGCGGGCGCTTCGAAGTAACTCTGGTCAATCGCATAGCCGGTGCCCCACAGCACGAGATCGGCGTCGATTCGCGTACCGGTCGAAAGGTGCACGGTGTTGCCGGCGATGCGCGCAATCGTGCCGCGGTGCCGGTCTATGCGGCTGAAGTTCTCGATCATCGCGCGCCGCCCCGGGATCATCTGATCGCGGCTGAAGTCGAAGTCGCCTTGCGGCAGTATGTCCAGCAAGCCGAATTTCTCGTAGCGCGAGCGCAGGTCGCGGTTGAACTCCAGGTTCATCTGTTCCACCGATACCCCGAGCATCTGCTGCCTGGACAAGCCACGCAGATCGCCGGCGATGCGCTTCGGCTTCCGGGTCGGGACCATCCACTTGAGCGTGCGATAGACCCAGGTGACGCGTCGCGCCGCGTGTTCGAAGCACAGGTCGAGAAGGTCATAGGCGGATGCCCCGCCGCCGACGACGAGCACATCGCGGCCGCCGAGTACCGCCGGATCATGCAGCGCCGACGAGTGAAATTCGCGTAGCGACGCGTGCGCCCGCTCGATTTGCGGAATCAGCGGGCGGTTGTGCGCGCCGGTGGCGGCAACCAGGAACTCGCACTGGTACGAGCGCTCGGGCGTCGTGACGGTCCAGCCGGTCGCGTTGGCCTGCGCCTGGAGCACCGGCGTGTTCAGCTGTATCGATGACGCGAGGTCGAAGCGGTCGACCCAGGCCCGGATGTTCGCCAGGATGCTGGCCTGATCGGTGCCGCCGATCGGCAGATCGCCCAGGGTCCAGTCGTTCTTGTTGATCTGGATATCCTGCCAGGCAGGCAAGCCTGCCCAAAGCCCGCCGACAGATGCCTGCTTTTCGAGCAGCAACACATTCAGGCCTGCCTTGCGTGCATAGTGCAGGCAAACCACGCCGCCGATGCCGGCACCGATGATGATGAGGTCGTAGCGCTGCTCGTCGCCCATTGCGTGTTCCTTCCGTAGAGGCGTTGGGATGACTCGAATCAAGGGCGCCGCTGACACGTTCAACGGTCTGCCAGGCCCACAGGGAAGGTCATTATCGCCCTGCGATGACAATCGGTGGCTCGGATTTCGCTGGTGTGCGGAGGGAACATCGGACACCGTCGGCTGTGGTCGCACCGCGCGGTCAGGGCATACCGCCCGACATCACGATCCACGCT
>JANPGJ010000199.1:0-9906 GCA_031423955.1 Burkholderiales bacterium | reverse complement strand
GGGTCGCCTGCTACCGCGGCGCCTGACCCGGTCGACACCATCGACTAGAATTTGCTCACCGTCGCCCGCGGCCCTGCAACCATCCGCTGCGATCACCCCGCCAGGGAAGACCAAAAAAATGAGACGAAACGTTTCGCAACTGCTGAGCGCATGCGTGTTGCTCTGCCCATTTCTCGCCAGCGCCCAGGAAGCACCTTGGCCGAACCGGCCGATCAAGGTGATCGTGCCGTTCGGCCCCGGGTCGGCGGCCGACGGGTCGGGCAGGGCGGTGGTGGAACTGCTCTCCAAGCTTCTCGGCCAGTCGATGGTGGTGGAGAACCGGGTCGGTGCCGGCGGCACGGTGGGGGCGGCGGCGGCGGCGAAGGCCGCGCCCGACGGCTACACCCTGATGGTGCATTCCAATTCGCACACCGTCACCGCCTCCACCTACACCACGGCGCAGTTGGGCTACGACCCGGCACGCGACCTGGTGGGGGTGGCGCCTCTGGCGCTGACGCCATCGGTATTCGTCACCGCAACCTCAAGGGGCTTCGCCAACATGCAGGCGATGCTCGACTACGCCAAGGCCAAACCCGGCGCGATCAACTATGCCTCGGCCGGCATTGGCAGTGTCACCCATCTCGGCGCTGAACGCCTGAAGGTGGCGGGCGGCTTCACCGGCACCCATATTCCGACCAAGTCGACCCCGGAAGCGATGACTGAAGTGTTGTCCGGCCGCGCCGATTACTTTCTGAGCCCGATCGGTCTCGCCAGCCAGCACATCAAGGCCGGCAAACTGGTGGCGCTGGCGGTGGCCTCGACCAAACGCTCGAGTGTGCTGCCGAATGTGCCGACCACCGCCGAGGCCGGGGTGCCCAACGCCGAGTACGACACCTGGATGGGCATGTATGCGCCGGCTAAAACGCCGCGTGAAATCATCGAGCGCTTGAATCGCGAAACCGCGAAGGTGCTGCGTTCACCGGAATTGCAGGCGCGGTTCGACACTATCGTGATGACGCCGATGACCATGTCGGTGGACGAATTCGCCGCCTTCCTCAAGAAGGACTTCGACATGAACGCCCAAGTGGTCAAGCAGGCCGGCCTGCAACCCAACTGAAGAAACCACCATGAGCCAACCATCGATCAGCAGGCAGTTCGCGCGCTGGGCCGCGTCGCTGCGCTACGAAGACCTGCCGCCGCAAGTTGTCGACAAGGTCAAGGCATTGATGCTGCATGCGCTGACCAGCGTCGGCTTCGGCACGCTTAACCAGCACTCGCGCGAAGTGGTCAACCTGACCCTGATGGAGGAGGCCCGTGCCGACGGCGCCACCGTGCTGGGCGACGGCAGAAAAGCCACCCGCGTCGGTGCCGCGTTCGCCAATGCCGAATTGATGCATGCGTCGCTGCTGTGGGACTCCTATCGCATGCTGACCCATCCCGGGCCGGTGCTGATTCCGGCGGCGATGGTCAATGCCGAACTCGAAGGGCGCAATGGCCGCGAGGTCATCACCGCGCTGGCCGCCGGCTATGAGTTTTCCTGCCGGCTGTGTGACAAGTTCATTCCCAGCACGGCGGCGCGCGGTTTCCGCCCCAGCCCGATCTACTCGACCATGGGCGCGGCGATGGTCAGCGGCAAGCTGATGGGCCTGGACGAAAACGGGCTGGTCGCCACCATCGCACTGGCCGCCAATTTCGCCTCCGGACTCAACGAAGGGCCGCGCAGTGGCGGCAATGAACTGGCGATCCACGAACCACAGGCAGCGCGCAACGGTGTGTTCGCCGCCCTGATGGCGCGCGCCGGCCATGTCAAGGGCTCGGAGCAATCGATCGAAGGCGAAGCCGGGTTCTACAACGCCTTCACCGGCAGCCACAGCGGCCAATTGAGCTACGCGTTCACCGGCCCGCTGCAGATCGATCCGGCCTCGATCACCGCGGGCCTGGGGCGCGACTACAAGCTCACCACCGCGATGTTCCGCATGTATCCGTGCGCCGGCTACAACCAGGCAGTGATCAAGCTGATGGCCGAGATGAAGGCGCAACACGCGATCGATGCCGACGCGGTAGCCGAGGTGGCGATCCACATGAATTGGCTTGAGACCTTATACCCGAGCCCGGCGTTCCCGCGCTTCGCCGACTGGCAGAAAGGCCGCATCGGCGAAACCAAGTATTTCGCCGCCCATGCGGCTGTGAACGGCGGTTATCCGGTGGTTGGCGGCAAAACTTTCGGCCCCACCGGAAAAGATCTCGAGGCCGATGCGCGGGTGCTGGCGTTCATGGAACAGCACATCACCCTGGTGCCGGAAAAGGACCGCCCGATGTTTTCGCCGGTCATCGTGGTGACCATGAAAGACGGCCGCAAACACAGAGGCGAGTACCCCTACCAGAGGATGGAATGGAACTTCGATCAACTGGTGGTGCAGTTGCAGGATTGCCTGCCGGGTTATCCGGCCGGGAAGGCAGGGATTGATGCACTGGTCGCGCTGGCGCGCGATTTGAATGGATTGCCTTCGGTGGCGGCGATCATTGCGGCCACCACGCCGGGCTGATAAGCGCTAAATCGTTCAGGAAGAACAAAGTTTGATCCAATCCAGATCGTTCACCCTGAATTCGCGAGTAAATCAATCCACCGGCGTAGAATCCGATGACATATTCACTTGCACACAAGCCCAATGGAACTTGTCGTTCAAATCCCTGAGTCGTTACCAGACGCGATGCAGCGCTCGCCGGAAGAATTCGCGCGCGACGCGAAGATGGCAATGGCATTCAAGTTCTACGAGATGAAACGCCTTTCATCCGGCATGGCTGCGCAGTTGGCCGGCTTGTCGCGCGTTGAGTTTCTGCTTGAGTTGCATCGGTATGGCGTAGCAGTCATTGATTTGAGCGCGGACGAAATATCATCCGACGCGGCCAATGCCTGACCGTACTATTGTCGTCAACACCACGCCCTTGATCGCACTCGCCGCGGCGGGCTGTGTCGACGCGCTGCCGCTCTTGTATCAACGCGTGATCGTGCCGCTTGAAGTTGCCGAAGAAATTCGCGCCGGCGGTAAACACGGGATCGGTGTCGGCGAACTGGACAGCTCGCCGTTGCTCGCCGTGGCTTGACATTCAACGCGGCATTGCCGCTGTTCCCGCTTACCTCGCCAACGCACTTGACCGCGGTGAGGCGGCAGTCATCGCCACCGCACTTGATCGCGGCATCCGGCTGGTGTGCATCGACGAGACGGTCGGCCGACGCATAGCGCGGCTGGCTGGTTTGGACCTTACCGGCTCGCTCGGTATTCTTATCAAGGCCAAGCAGCGCGGTTTTCCGATCGTCATCGCCGATGCCGCGCGACGCATGCGTGAACATGGTATTTGGCTTTCAGCGCAAGTTACCGCGAGTGCTCTTGCCGCAGCCGGAGAAGTTTGAACGGAGTGTCGATGGCGCATCACGACACGTTGTTGATGGACTCGGTCAAACGGCTGGTGCCGTCGTGGGTTCTGGATTGGAACTCGGTGATCGCGCTCCCGCATGCCATGCTGGGACGGCTGCGCCAGTTGCCATTCATGTCGCAGGACAGGTGCGGGCGACGGCGGACGGTGATCTGATTCTCGCCGCGGGTGATCGGCGCGCCGGCTGTTTCACGAGAAATTCAATTCGAGGCCCGTTTTTCACGCAAGTCCGTAAAGACTTGCTCATGCTGCCGCCGATCCCGCGCCAAGCGGTGCGCATCGATCATGCGCGGCGGCTGGCGGTCCGACGGCCAGAAACAACAACCCCGGCACAGGGCCGGGGTTGCGGTCGATCAGTAACCAGTACGGGACTACTTCTTGCGCCTGCCGATGCCGGCACCGAGCAAGCCGAGCGCCAGAAGCCCAAGGGTTCCGGGTTCAGGGACTTCAGTAACGCCGGAGTCGACCACTATCTGCTGGCTGTACGAAGGCAAGCCGAAAGAATTGCCGCCGGCGAGTTCCTCTTGTGAGAACGTGGCGGTGAAGATGATGTTGGTCAGGTTGGGCAACTCCGGATCGGAGTAGAAATCATAAACCACTTGGTAGGTGACGGAATCGAGGTTGGTGACGGTTGCAATCAAGACGTCACTCAGTATCCCGCCCTCGGTAAGGAAATATCCATAGGTGCCAGGCGCCGTGCCTTGATTGGGAAACTTGAACAAAGTCGCCTCGGCATGCGCCGTCTCGGCAGTGCTCGTAGAGGAAAAAGTCAACCAATCATTGTTGTCGCGGGCGACCGCCACGTTGGAACCTTCAACTTCCGTGAAGGCGATAAATGCTGCGGACGCAGGCGACGCGCCGACCGCCAGCAACCCCGACACGATTGCGGAAAGGGCTAGTTTCTTGAGGTGCGAAAATTTGTTTGCCATGTTGAGACTCCCCGGTTAACTTAAAAATTACTTCGAAAATATCACACGATGCCTGAAGCAATGAAAGATGAGCAAAAATCATGCCGGAAAGGAATTAAAGTATCACGCTATATGAAACCCTTTTGATTAATAACAAATATTTGTCGCCGCTCGTCGGCAGAAGACGCGCTCCTGGCCAGCAGGCGAAGGCACTCGCGACGCGGTGTGTAAAATTTTCCGACAATGTATAGTTCACGCGCCGCGATCGATCCGCTGCGACCAGGCCCACCCGATGAACCCGACAAGTCCCATGACCGACTCCGACAGCAGGCAACATTTCTTCTCCGATATGACCTTCCGCGAGGCGGACCTGTCGGAAGTGCGCAGGCAGCGCAGCACGCGGATACTGCGCTATGCGCTGTGGACGGCGGCGCTCTCGGCGGCGCTGTTCACGCTGCTGTTCGCGTTCACCGGCAACATCCGTACCGCGGCCATCGAAGTCGGCGTCATGGCCGTGCTTGGAGCGTTGTTGTGGGCACTTTATCGCGGCCACGTCGCGACCGCCACCCACGGCAGCTTCTTGTTGCTGACGATGTTCGTCATCGCGACCAATCTCTTCGAGGGGATCGGCGGCGAACGCCAGCACGGCTTTCACGTCTGGTTCCTGGCGCTTGCTTTCGGCAGTTTCCTGGTGATCCCGCATCCGCGCTGGGTGAGCACCGTCTATAGCCTGTCGAGCCTCGCCATGTATGCGCTTGTCGAGATGCGCCTGCTGCGGCTTGAACCACTGATGCCGATCTCGCGCGACATTTTCCGCGTCGCCAACGGCCTGGCGGTGGTGTTCGCGGTGGCGATTCTCGCCGGTTGCCTGGTGCTTTTCCGCAATGACATCGCGACCGCGGAAGAGAGTCTCAATCGCAGCAACGCACGGCTTGAGGATCTGCTCGGCAACATGCTGCCGGCCTCGATCGCCGACCGGCTGCGCAAGGACGGCCGCACCTTTGCCGACGCATACGCACAATGCACCATCGTATTCGCCGACATCGTCGGCTTCTCGCAACTGGCCGCCCGGCTGCCGGCGGTTGAACTGGTGCAGACCCTTGATTCGATTTTTTCCCGCTTCGATGCATTGGTTGAAAACGCCGGCCTGGAAAAAATCAAGACCATCGGCGATGCCTACATGGTCGCTTCCGGTATTCCGCAGGCGCGAACCGATCACGCGCTCGCCGCGGTCGACTTGGCCCTTGAGATGCTCACCGTGATTGGCGACTATCCGGGCATCTCCGTACGCATCGGCATCAACTCCGGCCCGGTGGTGGCGGGCGTGATCGGCCGCAAGCGCTTCATCTATGACTTGTGGGGCGATGCGGTCAATATCGCGCAACGCATGGAACAGTCCGGTGTGGCCGGGCGCGTGCAAATCACCGAAGCCACCTGGATCGCGGTTCGCCACGCATTTGCAACCGAAGCGCGTGGCCGCGTCGCCATCAAGGGCGGCAGCGACCTGGCGGCCTATCTGGTGACCGGCCGCCTCGGCGAATCCGGTCGTGCGACGTGACAGCATGACGAAAAGGACGGCACGGCAGGCTCTTTAAGCTGGTCATAGGCCATGCGAAACTTTCCGGGACACCGTCGCGAGCCCTGCACTCCGGGCGGCAGCAACGTGGGCACGCGTGCTTACATAACGTTGCGAATCGCGCGCGACAGGGCGCCCATGTCAGTGGCGTGACTTAACTCGCGAGCCGCCCGAAGCACCGCGTCAGCGCCGCCAGCCGACAACGCAAGCGCCGCATTGGCCGCGAACTTCGCCATCACCGCATTCGCCCCGGCCGGCCGTGTACGGTTGCCGAACACGTCGTCAATCCGGATCGTCTGCGCTGTGGCGTTGCCCGCGTGACACACGATTTCGGCCTCGAAGCGTTCCGGAAAGTTCGCGCCCGGCAACGGTTCCCACTGCGTTCTGGCCGCCAGGCGCAACACCGCCTCACTCGGTTTTCGCTCGAAGGTGGCCAGGTTGACGCGCCCCTCGATGATGCGGGTGGCGACCACGATCGGCATGCTCCAGCGCCCGGCGTGGCCGGTTTCCGGCAACTGCTTGGTGCCCCACGGCTCGCAAATGATCGCCGCTTCCGGCGCCGGCACCCGGCACAGGAGGCGATCGATGTCGTCAGCGACCACGCCGCGCTCGGCGAGCACGCCGGCGGCTTCGATGAACGGGTGCAGGTAGTGGCAGCAGGGGTAGAACTTGAACGCTGCGTCTTCCAGGTGCCAGCGGTCGCCAAGATCGACCAATAGCGCGCGAAAGCGCTGCGCAGCGCCTGCGTCGCCGGCGAACTGGCGAAACAGGCCGTGCTTGCCTTCGAGCGAGGTTTCCGGCCCGGTCATGCCGCCGCGCGCGAGCAGGGCGGCGATCACGCCGCCGTGTGCCGCCCAACCCGGATGCAGAGACTTGACCGATGAGCCATTGGTCAGGAATTCGAACACGCCGGAGGCCTGGCTGAGTGCGATGCCCAAGGCGGCCACGCTTTGATCTTCCGACAGGTCGTGCAGTTCGGCTACGACCAGGGCTGCGGCCAGCGGGCCGGCCACCGAGGTGTTCTGGAAGCCGCGTGCCGGGTAGCCGGTGGGCGCTGCCAGGCCGAAGCGGATCAGCACTTCCCAGCCGCGGGCAAAGGCGCCGAGTAGTGCCGCGCCGCTTGCCTTGCGTGCCTCGGCAACCGCCAGCGCCGCGGCGGCGATCACCGCGCTGCCGTGGGCAATCGAGCCGGTGTGGGTGTCGTCGAATTCAAGGCTGTGGATCAGGCCGCCGTTGATCAGTGCGGCGTCGGCGGCCGACGCGCCGCCGGCCTGGCCGAACACGGTGGCCGGGCCGCCATTGGCGATTTCCTTTGCCAGGTCACGGTAGGCGGCGCCGATTGGTGAGGCGGCAGCGGCCAGGCCGACACCGATTGCGTCGAGCAGGTGCAACTGCGCGGCCAGCGCAACGCTGGCCGGCAGTGGCCGCGACCGGGTGGCCGCGAGGGCACGCACCAGTTGGCGCGCCAGGGTGGGGCCGGCACTCACGCTGCGGCCGGCCGCGGGTTGTGCAGCATCTCGGCCACCACATCGCGCCACGGCCGGGCCGTCAACGCCGCATCGCCGTTGATGATGACTTCCATCACTGGCGGCAACGCCGGGAACACGCCGCCGGCGTTGTCGTTCAGCTTTGCCAGCAAGGTCGGCAATTCGAAAGGCTGATTGGCGCCGCCGCGCGCGCTTTCGCACACCGCGGTCATTTCGGCGCCATCGGCGAAACGCCAGGTCACGCGCGCCGGGCGGTCGTTCGGAAACGGCGGCAGGTTCTGGAAGGGCGCCATGCGCACGCGCCGGCGCAGGCCGGCGATGCCGGCATCGCTCAAGGTGTCGCAGGTGAAGGCGCGGGCGCCGGCAGTGCCCATGCGGGTGGTGGCGGCGAGCGCGTGCGGCAGCGAGAATTTGGCCGCCAGCACGGTTTCCGGTTCCACTGTGGTCAGGGCGCAGCCGCTGGGCCCGGTTTCAACCAGGATTTCGGCGATCTCGTCGACCTTGCGTTGCTGCATGCGGCCCAACAGGTCGAGTGTGGCCTCGACCGCAGAGTGAGCATAGGCGCAGCAGGCGAAAATCTTGTGATAGCCGTTGGCCACCGACCACACCGTGCCGAGGCCTTCGATCAATGCCGCCGGCTTGGCCTCGGTGTGGAAACTGCCGACGAACACGTCATACGGCGTATCGGCGCCGCCGCCAATCCCGCCCAGCGCCCAGTCGGCGGCGCGCATGCCGACCCAGTTGCCGGCGGCAGTCCAGCCGTTGCGCACCAGCGAGCCTTCGACCGCGGTGTCAAACGGCCCGGCAAAACTCATGCTGGCCGCGCCGGTCACCGCCGCATGCATGGTTGCCGCGTCGTAGCCGCGCATCAGCGCGGCGGCGGTGGCCGCGCCGATGGTGGCGAATGCGGCGTGCGGATGCACGTTGAACACCGGGAATGGAAAGCCCAGCGCGAACCGGGTGGTGACTTCGTAAGAGATCGCGACCACCCGCAGCACCTGCTCAACGGTTGCGCCGCACGCCTCGGCTTCGGCCAATAGGGTGGGGATGGTGTAGGCGCCGCCATGGCAAGAGGCATTGCGAAAGCCTTCGTCGAGCTCACACCAGGTAATCGACATGCCGTTGGCGCTGGCCGCGGAATACTTGTCGACCCGCGGCAGGTTGCGCGCGAATACGCTCGCTTCAACACCTGCAGCGGCGCTTTGCAGCAAGCCCTGCTGGGCGCGCATCACCTGTGGCTCCAGCGAGCCGGCCACCATCGCGCCGATGTCGTCGGCCAGGATGGTGGCGGCGCGCAGCCGAACCGGCTCGGGCAGGGGCTTGGCAAGCGCTGCCACCGCCCAGTCGATCAACTTGCGGACATTGACTGCGGCCTCGGCGCGGGCCGGACTTTTTTCGACTGCCATGATGGTGGAGCCCCTTGGGTTGCGTGCGGTTTTTGCTTCTCGAAATGCTGGTTCGATGCTACGATCGACCTTCTCTGGCGTCAAGCGCCGGTCTGGCTTGAACCCCTTATTCGCCGAGTCGATGGCACCTATCAATCTTGTGGAGAACCACCGATCATGATCCGCTCATTCATCGCGCGCACTGCTGTACGCGCCCTGATGCTTGCATCCGTCGCCGCCGCGCTTGGCGCCGCGCCGGCGCTGGCGCAAACGCTCAAGTTCGGCCTGGCGATGCCCTTGACCGGCTCGCAGTCGTCGTTCGGCAAGGACCAGATCAAGGCCGCCGAGTGGGCGGTTGCCGACATCAACGCCAAGGGCGGGGTCAACGGCAAGAAGCTCGAGATGATCGTGCTCGACACCCAGGGTGATGCAACACTCGGCATCAACGCGGTCAATCGCCTGGTCAATGTAGACCGTGTGCCGGTGTTCGTGACCGGCTGGAGCGCGGTGGTGAAGGCGGTCGCGCCGATCGCCAATCGCGAGAAGGTGCTGGAGTTGTCGATCGGCGCCAATTCGCCGGATATCGCCAAGCTTGGCGACTATGTTTACACCGCGTTCCCGCTGGCCGATGTCGACATCGCCGCCGTCGCCGACTACACCTTCAAGACCCTGGCCAAGAAGCGCGTGGCGGTGATCTACATCAACAACGAGACCGGCATCGAGGCGGCCAAGGTGTATCGCACGCAGTTCGAGAAATCCGGCGGCCAGATCGTCGCCTACGAAACCTACGACCCGAAAGCCACCGACTTCACCGGCGCCCTGCTCAAGGTGCGCGCGGCCAACCCCGAGATGATCCACCTGCACGGCCTGGTGGCCGAGATGCCGCTGGTGATCGCGCAAATGCGCCAGCTGGGCATGACGCAACGGGTGACCACCTATGCCGGCGGCTACAACCCGCAAATGGTTGAAAAGGCAGGCAAGGGCGCCGAGGGGTTGATCGTCACCTCGCTGGCGCCGGACGAACGGCAGAACCCGAACGTCGCCGGCTACCTCGATCGCTGGAAGAAGGGCGAGAACCGCATTCCCAACGGCCTGCCGTACACCCAGTACCTGTATGACTCGGCCTATCTGGTGGC
>JANPGJ010000198.1:0-4700 GCA_031423955.1 Burkholderiales bacterium | reverse complement strand
CGAGACCCCAGGGGGTGTCGACCTTGTCGGTGGCTTTCTTGACCAGCTTCTGCATCGAGATCGAGCCATCGGAGCAGGTGCTGTGGTTGTGGAAGTCACCGGCCACATACTTGCCGGGCACCTTGGTTTGCGCAGCGGCTTCGGTCGAGACAACCGAGGCGGCGAAACCGGAAGCACCGAGCGCGGCGGCCACGGCGAGCGACATCTGCGTTTTGCTGAATTCGAACTTCATCAATTTGCTCCTGTTTGCAGTGGGGAAGAGGGCTGTTGCTGCGTTCTTCAACGCAGCGCGCGGTGCCGCAGCATTGAGACCGGATACCAAGGATTTGAGGCTCTTCGCAATTTATTGCCGAAATGTGACAAACCTAACCGACGGCGGCAAGCCAAACCAGTCCGTTCAGACCATGTCGCCGCTGGCGCGCCGCTTTCGACCGGTGACCGGGAGCGAATTCCGATCAGGTGTTCGCAATCTAGGCTGCGCGTGTGACGCGGGTATGAAGCTGTTCGACGCGAATGCGTAAGCCGATTTACTTACCGACCGGGCATTGGGCGCGGCCGGGGCTGCCGCATTTGTCCGCACTCCCGATAGCGATTTCAGCGTCGCGCGGTCTCCCACGTCATTGCCTTGCGAACAAGCTTCGCCCCGGCTCCAGCCGTCACCGGCATGTCACCTTCGCCGCGTAGGCTCGCGGTCTTTCGAAGTTGAAGGGGTTCGAAACATGAGTGCAAGGTTTGGGCGGCGCAGTGTCCTGCGCGCAGGCCTGGCAATCGTCGCGGGTGGATTTGTTCCAGGCGCACGGGCACACGAATATTTCACCGCCAATTTCACCTTGATTCATCCCTGGACCCGTGCCTCCGCACCGGGCGCGACCTCGGCCAACATCTGCATGACCTTTGACGAGGTGACCGGCAGCGATCGCTTGATTGGTGCGAGCAGCCCGTTGGCCGAAGGCGCCGAGATGGGTGGCAACGGCGTCGGGCGCGCGCTCGATATCGCCATTCCGCAGCGCATCAAGACCGAGTTGACCGAAACCGGCGTGCATCTGCGGCTGGTGGGTCTGAAACAGCCGCTGGAGCTGGCACGCGAGTATCCGATGACGCTGGTGTTCGCGCGGTCAGGTTCGCTGCGCGCCACGTTCCTGGTCGATTACCCAGCGGCAAGCTGAGACGTTCGGGGCGGCGGCGCAGCCTCGAAGTAGTCCTTTTGGACCATGGTCGGGCGCGGGCGGCCAATGCTGTGGTCACAAATGCTTTCTAGCATTCGGTCAAGGAATCAGCGATCGGCACGGGCTTGGTGGCCGCTGATCGAGGCGCGATCATGCGCTTGAGCGACGAGGAGTTTGCAGAGGCGAAATAAGCCGTTCGGATGCATGGGATTACACACCTGCGTCATGTTCGATTGCGAGAATTGTCGGGCGGTTACATGGATTTCGGGTCACCGTCGGGCGGTTTGCGGTTGCGTAGCGGGGCGGCCGGTAAGGTGGTTGTCACGTCGGGTCAATTCAAGTCTGCACTGGTGCAATGTTTCGTCAAGGGGTCGGCTCGCTGCGGGGCCGGTCCGGGCGGCATCTTGATCACCAGTTCATCCAGTTGGTTCATTCGGTTCAATTCAGGAGAAATGTTCGTGAAACTCATTAGATCCTTGGTTCTCGGAGTGGCGCTCGCCGCCGCTCTGCCGGCGGTCTCGCACGCCTACACGCTCGACTTCGAAGGTGTCGGCAGCTTCGGTTCGATCAGCGAGTTCTACAACGGCGGCTTCGACATTCCGTCCACCGGCGCCCCGGCGTCCGGTGTCAACTACGGTGCCTCGTTCACCGGTGACGCGCTGGCCCTGCAAAATGACTCACTCGGTCCGTACTTCGCCAACGCGCCGACACCCGGCACGATCATGTTCGTCGCGCCCGGCTCGGACGCGGTGCTGAACGTCGCTTCCGGCTTCAAGGACAGCATCTCGTTTTACTACTCGTCGGCGGTCGACGCGTTCAACGTCGTCAAGATCTATTCGGGCCTGAACCACACCGGCACCTTGCTGGCGAAGATCGCCCTGCAGATCAACATCGACAACGGTTGCACCGGCGCGACTTTTTGCAATTTCCAGCAAATCAGCCACTCGTTCGCCGGTATCGGCAAATCGATCGACTTCGGCGCCAATCCCGCCATCGCCGGTCAGGTGGCTTTTGACAACGTGTCGATCACCCCGGTGCCGGAGCCGGAATCGTTCGCCATGTTGCTCGCCGGTCTGGGCCTGATGGGCGCGGTCGTGCGTCGTCGCAAACAGGCTTGATCTAGTTCACGGCAGGTTTGGTCGTGGTCAAAACGGGGGGCGTCATGCTCCCCGTTTTGCGTTTTGGGTGGCCGGTAGTTGATCGCGGCGCCGGACCCTGAATGGGATGTCGATTGCGTTGTCCGGCGCCGCAGTGCCGCCATGCTGTTTCCGCGCGTCCGGATTAACCGTTGCAACATGCCTGTAACAGAGGTGCCGTAGATTGTGGTGATCGATTGTGGCGCCCCCGATATTGTGTGCCGCGACTCAAAAATTCCGCTGCCGTCCATTCGCCTGTTCGATGGGCCGCCACGGGCAGCGAACGAGGAAGCTGATTTGCAAGCGCATCGTGGCAACAAAGGCATGACCTCATGAAGACCCCGGTCTTCACACGCGCGCTCGCGGCCCGGCGGCGCCGCGTTTCCTGGAAGCTGTCATCGGCATCGATGGCAATCGCGCTGTCGGTGCTGGCGCATGCCGCCGGCTTGTGGTTGATGCCGGGATGGCAGCGCAGGGAATCTTCAACGCAAGCGGCGGTACCTGAACCCTTGCGGCTGCGAATGCAGGTGCGCGAGACAGCGGTCGCTGAGCCGCCGCCGGCCGCGAAACCCGAGCGCACGGTATCGGCACGTCCGGCAGCAAAGAGCCACGACACCAAGCCCTTCCCTGCACAAGCGCAGGCAGAGGCGCAGGAGGAACGTAAACCCGAAATCCTGAGCGTGCATCGTGACATGCCTCCGGCGCGCCCGATCACTCCGCCGGGCGATGGCGCGCCGGCCGCGGCCCGTGTCGCCGACCACGTACATGCCGTCACTCCACCGGGCGCCACTGCTGTCGACGGCGGCGGTATCGCCGGCGAAAAGCTGGCGATGGCGACCACCCGCGCCGAAATGAACCGGCATTCCGACGTGGCTTACCTGCACAATCCGAAACCGGCCTATCCGCCGATGGCGCGCAAGCTTGGCATCGAAGGCACGGTCACGCTGCGCATTCTGGTCAGTGCCGACGGGGCAACGGAGCAGAGCCGGATCATCACCAGCTCCGGTACCGAAGCGCTGGATGCCGCCGCGATGGAGGCGGTGCAGCGCTGGCGTTTCGTGCCGGCACGCGACGGCCGGGTGGCGATCGCTCACTGGGTGGATGTGCCGATCAGCTTCAAGCTGGGCGCGCGCTGATGTCGGACGCGGTCGGCCAGGTTCGACTGATCGTCGCGCGACGCCCGCTCAATCACCAGGCGCTGCGGCTGCAGCGATGCTGACCGGGAGCCCGGCGCGACCCGGCGGCGTGGCGCCGCCATCGCTGCAACTGCTGATCGTGGTGACACTGTTCGCGTTGCTTTGCGGAATGCTGGTGCTGCGGCCGGCCGGCGCCGCCGGCGTGCCGACTCTCGACGAAGTAGTGGTGCAGGAAGACGCCGGCGGCCTGAGCGGCACCGCATCGTCATCCAGCGAAGGCACGGTGACCGCCAGGCAGCTTGAAAACCGGCCGCTGCTGCGACCCGGCGAGATCCTCGAAGTGGTGCCCGGCATGATCGTCAGCCAGCACTCCGGCGACGGCAAAGCCAACCAGTACACCCTGCGCGGCTTCAACCTCGATCACGGCACCGATTTCGCAACCTACCTGATGGGCATGCCGATCAACCTGCCCAGCCATGCCCATGGTCAGGGTTACACCGATCTCAACTTCCTGATCCCGGAACTGATCGACCGGGTCCAGTATCGCAAAGGGCCGTATTACGCCGGCGACGGCGATTTCTCGGCCGCCGGTTCGGCGCGAATCGACTATGTGCGTGCGCTCGATCGGCCGTTCGGGCAATTGACCGTCGGGCACGGTGGCTACGCGCGCCTGCTGGCGGCCACCGGTGCCGATACCGGCAGCGGCCGCATGCTGCTGGCGTTCGAAGGGTCGCGCTACGACGGCCCGTGGACGGTACCGGAGAACCTGCGCAAGGCCAACCTGGTGGCGCGCTATTCCAGTGGTCGGCGCGACGATGGCTGGGCGCTGTCGTTTCTCGCCTACGACGCCCGGTGGACCGCCACCGACCAGGTGGCCCAGCGTGCGATCGACAGCGGCGCTGTCGGCCGCTTCGGCAGCCTCGACCCGACCACCGGCGGCAATACACACCGCTACAGCCTGTCAGGTGAATGGGCCAAGCTGGGTGCCGCTAGCGCCAGCCGCGCCAACGCCTATGCGATCAATTACGCGCTCAATCTGTGGTCGAATTTCACCTACGCCACCGATCAGGTCAACGGTGACCAGTTCCTGCAGGCCGACCGCCGCAACATCGTCGGCGGCAACGCAGCACACACCTGGTTCGGCAAGCTCGGCGAACGCCAGGCCGACACCACCGTCGGCGTCGACCTGCGCCATGACAGCATCGACAAGGTCGGGCTGTTCCTGACCCGCGAGCGCGAGGTGTTCGGCACCGTGCGCGACG
>JANPGJ010000197.1:0-9734 GCA_031423955.1 Burkholderiales bacterium | reverse complement strand
GTGCCGTTGGCGCCGGGCTTGGCTTCGATCACGAAGGGCTGACCGAGCACTTCGGTCATCTTCGCGGTCACTACCCTGCCCAGGGCTTCGGCCGGGCCGCCCGGTGGCCACGGACTGACCATGCGAATCGGCTTGTTCGGGTAGGCCTGGGCCAGCACGACGGACGAAACCAGGACGGAGCAAAGCAGTGTCGCGAGCTTGATCATGATGTGTACCTTAAAGGGTGGGCAGCGCGGCGGACAGTTCGGCCTTGATCACCTTGCCGAGCGCGTTGCGGGGAAATTCCTTGACCACGAACACTTCACGCGGCAGCTTGTAGGGTGCCATTTTGCCGCGACACGACTCGCGCAATTCGGCGGCGCCGGCGGCACCGGCCGCGCCCGTGAGAATCACGAAGGCGGCCACTTCCTCGTTGAACTCGCGCGACGGCCAGCCCACCACCGCGCAGTCCGCCACCGCGGGATGGGCCTGCAGCACCGCCTCGATCTCGCCCGGATAAATGTTGACGCCGCCGCGGATGATCATGTCCTTCGCGCGGCCCTTCAGGTAAAGGTAACCGTGCGCATCGAGCATGCCGAGATCGCCGGGATACCACCAGCCATCACGAAACGATTCGCGGCTGGCTTCCTCGTCGTTCCAGAAACCGTCGGCCACCGCCGGGCCGCGGTAGCGGATGCGCCCGACCGTACCGGTCGGCTGCGGGCGATGCGCCTCATCGACGCACTGCACCTCGACGCCGAACACCGGGCGGCCCACCGAGTCGCTGAACGATTCCGGATCCTCGGCGGACAGAAAACTCACCCCGCCGCCTTCGGTGGAGCTGTAGTACTCGACAAATCCGCTGCACAGGGCGCGCAGGGTGCGGCGTTCTTCGGCATGCAGCGCGGAGCCGGAGGAAAGCAGCAGGCGCAGGCCGCGCAGTGGCGCAAGCTGCTCGCCGGGCAAGCTGAGCAGGCGCCGGATCAGGGTCGGTACCAGGAACAAGGCGCTGATGCGGTGCTGCACCAGGGCTGCACACAGCTCCTCCGGCTCATGCGGTGGCGGCAGCATCACCACGGTGGCGCCGGAATACAGCATCATCAGCGGAAAGGTGCGGCCGCCGCCGTAGTACAAGGGCGTGGCTGAAAGAAAGCGGTCCTGGCTGTTGAAGCCGAGGTTGATCCAGAACACCCGGTAGCGCGCCAGAAACTGGCTGTGCCGGATGCGCGGGCCCTTCGGCCGGCCGGTGGTGCCGGACGACAGCGACATCAGGAGCGGCAGGTCGGCGTCGCTGAACTGTTGATCCGCGCTCTCGCCGGCCGCGGCAGCCATCCACGCGGCATCGATCACCGTGCATGGCACGCCTGCCGGCTGCGGCCGCCCTGCTTCCACCAGCACCCGGACCGCGCCGAAGTGCGTGACGACCCGCTCCTGTTCGGCCGGCGTCCAGCGCCAGTCGAGCGGCAGGATCACGATGCCGGCGCGCGCCAGTGCGGCCAGGATCAGCAGATGCTCCACGCTGTCCTTGAGTGCAACACCGGCGACCGCGCCCTCGGCCAGGCCCAACGCGCGCAGATGCGCGGCGATGCGCCGCACCAGCGGATCGAGGTCACGGTACAGCACCACCTGATCGCCGTGCACGATCGCCGGCCGGTCCGGCACCGCGCGGGCATGGTGGGCGAAGGTCTCGGTGATGTTCACCGCTCAGGCCGCCGCGGCAATCGCCAGCGGCGCGAGTTTGTCGAGGATTTCCCGCGAAGTTCCGACATCGGCATATTTCGACGCCATGTCGAACAGGTTGACCGCATGCGAGGTGGCGCTGCGATCGTAGACGCAGTCGGACGGCACAAGCACGCGGAAGTTGTAGGCGAAGGCATCGACCACGCTGCCGCGGACGCAGCCGCTGGTGGTGCAGCCGGTCACCACCAGGGTATCGACGCCAAGATCGATCAGATGGCTGACCAGGGGCGTGGCGAAAAACGCGCTGGGGTGCTTTTTCGGTATCAGTACGTCGCCCGGGCGGGGCGCGATCTCGGGCGGAAACTCGTAACCACGGTCGGCGATGTTCATGATCGCCGGTACCTTTTGCGCCAGCCGCCCGCCGTCGGTGGCGACGTTCTTGTGCGCCACATGCGGGTACAGCACCGGCCAATTGTTGCGCCGGAATTCGGCCAGGAGCGTGGTGATGTTGTGCATCGCATTCCAGCCGATTTCGCCGCAGGAGGTGGGAAACTCCTTGATCGACTCCCAGAACGGCTTCGGCGTGGTGCCGATGGTGCGGTACTGCACGTCGATGATCAGCAGGCCGGGCCGGCTGCCGATGCCGGAAGAGCGGCCGAAGCCGGCGGCGTTGTAGGCCTTTTGCTCCTCTTCGCTGATGATGCCATCCCAGGGTTTCATTTGCTTCTCCTTGGTTGAAGTCGGGCGCTGCAGGTGCGCAGAAAAATATTGCGGGTTGTCGCGTTCAGCTTAGGCAGGTCGGTCGTCCGCGTCAAACCCATTCATGCAGCGGCGCGATCGATCCCTGGTCGAGCGCCGCGCGGGGCGTTGCCGCCAATCACTTCAACAGTTCCCTGGCGATCAGCATGCGCTGGACTTCGGAAGAGCCTTCGCCGATCCGGTAGTGGCGGATGTCGCGATAAAAGCGCTCGACCGGAAAGCCGCGGATCACGCCGGTGCCGCCATGGATCTGCACTGCACGGTCGGCCACCCGGCCGACCATTTCAGAGCAGTACAGCTTGCACATCGAGGCGCCGGTGCCGCGATCGTCGCCGGCCTGGGTGCGGCGCAGCACTTCATAGGCGAACGATCGCGCCAGCGCGATCTCGGTGGCCGAGTCGGCGATCATCCACTGGATCGCCTGCCGTTCAGCGAGCGCCTTGCCAAACGTGTGGCGCTCTTTCGCCTGGGCGATCGACATCTCGAGCAGGCGGTCGGCGGCGCCGATGCATGACACCGAGACACCCAGGCGCCCGCTGGTGAGCGAGCCCATGGCGATCTTGAAGCCCTCGCCGACCTCGCCGATCACCGCGCTGTCCGGCACGAAACAATCGTCGAACGCGAGGTCGCCGAGCTTGACTACGTCCGAGCCGATGGTCGAATCGACCCGGGTGACGGTGAAGCCGGGCGTCCCCTTGTCGACCAGGAAGGCGGTGATGCCGCCGCGCGCGCGTTTTTTGGCGTCGGTCACCGCGATCACCATCAGCACGTCGGCGCTGTGGCCGCCGCTGATGTAGTACTTGCGGCCGTTGAGGATCCAGCCGCCGTCGCCGCGCTCGGCGCGCGTGCTCATCGAAGCCGAATCCGAACCGGCGCCCGGTTCGGTCAGCGCAAAGGCGGCGCGGAAGCTACCGGTGGCAAGCTTCGCCACATACTTGCGCTTCTGCAGATCGGTGCCATTGCGCGCGATCGCGATCGGTGTCAGGCCGCTGGTGTAGTCCAGCATCAGGGTGAAGGCCCGATGCGAGCGGCTGAATTCCTCCAGCGCCAGGCAATAGGTGGCCAGGTCGAAGCCGCCGCCGCCGAATTCCTGCGGCAGGCGCATGCCGAGATAGCCCTGCTCGCGCATCAGGGTCCAGGCCGCCTGCGGAATCTCGCCGCTCTGGTCGATCTCGCGCGCGATCGGTTCGAGTTTCTCGCTGGTGAAGCGGCGCAGCGCCGCGCGCACTTCGCCAAGCTCGGGGGTGATTTCAAATTGCATAGCAGTTCTCCCTCGGTTTATGCGGCGCCGGCCTTGAAGTCCCCGCTGCGCCAGGTGCTGGAATGGCCAGCGCATCGACCACCCGCACGCCTTGTCCGCGTGGCAGCACGCGCAGCGGATTGATGTCCAGTTCGGCAAGCAGGCCGCGCGTGTCGGCGGCCAGCCACGATACCCGCACGATGCAGTCGGCCAGGGTGTCGATGTCTAGCGGTGCGCGGCCACGCGCACCGGTCAACAGTGGATAGCTGCGCAGCGCGGCCAGCATCGCATGCGCCTCGTCATGCGCGATCGGCGCCAGGCGCAGCGCCACATCCTGCATGACTTCCACATAGATGCCGCCGAGGCCGACGGTGACCACCGGGCCGAACACCGGGTCGGTCGAAATGCCGAGCAGCACCTCCTCGCCGCCATCGACCATTTCCTGCACCAGCACGCCTTCGACGCGCGCCTCCGGCCGCCAGTGGCGCGCTGCCGCCACCACCTCCGCGAAGGCGGCGGCGACCGCCTCATCCCCCTGTACCCGCAGCCGTATCGCCCCGGCTTCGGTCTTGTGCAGGATATCGGGCGAGAGGATCTTCAAGGCGACCGGCGCGCCCATCATGCGGGCCAGGCGCACCGCCTCTTCGGCGTCGCGCGCCAGGTGCTCACGGGTCACCGGCAGGCCGTACAGCGCCAGCAATCGTTTCGACGCCTGTTCGTCGAGCGGGCCGGCGGCGGCAGAGAGCATGCGCCGCGCAGCGTCGGCGTCGATCCGATCCGGACGCGCAAGCGCCGCGGCGGCCGCACGCTGTTGCCGGCCTTCATGATGTCGCATCGCGGTTCGCAAGGCCTTCATCGCCGGCTGCGCATCGCGAAACACGGCATGGCCCTCGCTGACCAGCTGTTCCGGCGTCAGGGTGCTGTCGTCCAGGCATTTGCCGGTCCAGAGCAGCGCCACCGGCTTTGCAGCCGAGGCGGCAAATGCGGCCAGCGAGCGGATATCGGCAGCCGGCGCGAAGGTCAGCACCGGCAACACCACGTCGACATTCGGGTCATCATGCAGAACCCGGCACACCTGGGTGAACACATCCGGGCGGCCGACCGCGGCGGCGGTCAGGTCGGTCGGGTTGGCCGCCTGGCTGAATCCTGGCAACAGTGCACTCAGGGTTTGCTGGGTCGCTCCAGCATACGGCGGCCATTCGACCCCGAGGCCGGCGCCGAGGTCGGTGACCATCACCAGGTTGCCACCGGAAATCGAGGTCGCAGCGGCGCGCCGCCCGCGCACCGGCCGGCGCCGCCGCAGCAGCATCGCGGCTTCGTAGAGTTCATTACAGTCGTCGACCCGCACGATGCCGAACTGTTCGAGCGCGGCGCTGCAGACATCGTCGGCGCCGGTCACCGCACCGGTATGCGAGGCCGCCGCCCGGCTGCCGGCCGCCGAGCGCCCTACCTTGACCATCACGATCGCCTTGTCGAGCGTGGCAGCACGCGCGGCCAGGGCGCGCAATCTGGCGCCATCCGCGATTGTCTCGGCCAGCGCCAGCACCACCCGGGTGCGCTCGTCTTCCACCATGAAGGCCATGTAGTCGAGCAGGTCGAGATCGGCGTCATTGCCGCAACTGACCTGGTAGCTGATCTCGATGCCGGCCTGCTGCGCGCGCCACATCACATTGACCTGGCCGGCGCCGCCGGAGTGGCTGGCGACCGCCACGTCGCCCGCCGGCCGGCGCGCGCCGCGGATCGTCGCGGTGGAAGTCATCGCCACCCGGTCGACAAAATTGACCATGCCGTTGCAGTTCGGCCCCATGATGCGTACGCCCGATTGCCGCGCCGTGGCTGCGATGCGCTCCTGCAGCGCGCGCCCTTCCACAGTGCCGGTTTCGGCGAAACCGGCGGAGAACACCGTCGCGAATGGCACGCCGAGACGGCCGCATTGTTCCAGCGCCGCGGGAATCGCCGGTGCAGGCAGCACGATGCCCACATGGTCAGGCACCTCCGGCAAGTCGGCCAGCGCCGCGTAGCACGGCAGACCGAAGATTTCCCTGCGTTTCGGATTGACCGGATAAATCGTGCCGGCAAACCCGAAGTCGATCAGTTCGCGAACACAGCGGCCGCCGAATTTGGCGAGATCTTCGGTGGCCCCGATGTAGGCGACGCTTTTCGGCGCGAAAAAGCGCCGCAGATCGGGAAACGCCGGTTCGACACTAGGTGGTGACATCGTCGAATCATCCTTCAAATCAACTTGTTCACGGCCACGGCACGAGCATGGCAGTGCCGAAAGGCAAGCCGGCACTATGGCCGCGTCAGAACCACTCCCACAGGTCTTCCTTGCGCGCCAATTCGGCGCTGCTGCCATCCCACACCAGGCGCCCGGCCTTGAGAATCACCGCCCGCTCGACCGCCGGCAGGGTGGCCTTGAGGTTCTGCTCGACCATCACGATCGCGGTTCCGCTCTTTTCGTTAATCTGCTTCAAGGTGTCCAGCACCGACTCGACGATGATCGGCGCCAGGCCCGACATCGGCTCGTCGAGCAGCAGGATTTTCGGCTGCGTCATCAGCGCCATGCCGAGCGCCAGCATCTGCTGCTGGCCGCCGGACAGCGAGCCGGCAAGCTGGGCGCGCCGTTCGTCGAGCATCGGGAACATCGCATAGACCTGGCTGATGAAGCCACCGTCATGCAACAGGCCGGCGATGCGCAGGTTGCGGTCGACGCTCAGGTTCTTGAACACGTTGTGGCCCTGCGGCACCAGGCCCAGACCCAGGCGCGTATTGCGATGCACCGCGCCGGCCTCGATCGGCATGCCGGCGCAGCGCACTTCACCGCCCATTCCGGCCACGCCGCCCACCGCGCACTTGAGCAAGGTGGTCTTGCCGGCGCCGTTGTGGCCGAATATCGCGACCCGTTCACCGGCAGCCACCGAAAACGAGATATCGGCGAGTGCGGTGAGTTTGCCATAGCGCGCCGACACGCCGCGAAACTCGAGCATCGGGGCGGTGCCAGAGGGCGCGCCGCTCATTTCCTGCCTCCGAAATACAGTTCCGCCAGCTTGTCGCTGGCCAGCAATTCCTCGACCGTGCCCGACTGCTCGATGCAGCCGTTGAACATGAACACCGCACGGGTGCAGAGGTCGCGGATGAACGAGACGTTGTGCTCGACCACGCAGACCGCGCGCCCCGCTGCCGCCTCGTCGCGCACCACCTGCTGCATGGTCTCGTAGGCCTGGCCTTCGACGCCGGCCATCGGTTCGTCGAGCAGCAGCACGTTGCCGTCGTTCATCAGGGTACGTGCCAGGCCGATCAGCTTCTGCTGGCCGAACGGCAACTCGCCCGGCAGCTTGTCGGCGGCGTCGGCCAGGCCGATGCGCGCCAGAATTGTCGCCGCGCGCGCACGTGCCGCCTGGGCCTCGGCGCGCCGCGCGGCGCCACGGAAAATGCCGGCAAACAAGGCCTCGCCGGGGTAGTCGCGCGGGCCCATCAGCAGGTTGTCGATCACGCTCAGCGTCGGAAACAGGCGAATGTGTTGCCAGGTGCGGGCGATGCCCAATCGTGCGCGCCGATACACCGGCAGGCTCGACAGTGCCTGGTCGCCCAGCCAGATCTCGCCGCGATCCGGCGCATGAATGCCACTGATCAGGTTGAACAGCGTGGTCTTGCCGGCGCCGTTGGGGCCGATCAGCCCGAGAATCTCGCCGGCATGCAGTTCGAGGTTGATGTTCTCGGCCACCACGATGCCACCGAAGTGCTTGTGCACATTGACCACCCGCACCGCACTCATTGTCTCGCCGGCTTTCCAAACAGGCCGGCCGGCCGGGTGAACAGGAACACCAGCACCAGGCTGGTGTAAAGCATGCCCTGCAGCGGCGCCATCACCGACGATGGCAGGTTGAGAAAGGTGATCGCCTGCGGCAGCGCGGTCAACAGCAAGGCGCCGACCACCGGGCCGACGGTGGTGCCCATGCCGCCGACCACCACCATGGTCAGGATCAGCGACGACTGCACAATGCCGAACTGCTCCGGCGTCAGATACTGGAAATAGTGGGCATACAAGGCACCGGCCAGGCCGGCCAGGCCGGAGCCGAAGGCGAAGATCGTGATCTTGATCGCCATCGGGTTGCGCCCGAGCGAGGTGAAGCATTCCTCGTCGTCGCGCATGGCCTGGATCGCCCGCCCGTAGTCGCCGTGGGTCAGCCAGTGCACCAGCGCCACCACCAGCGCCGCGATCGCGAGGATGGTGACCACGAAGGCCAGGCTGCGGTAGGGGCCGGCATACATCGAGGCGATGTTGGACAGCCCGCCGGCGCCGCCGGCGAACTCGATGTTCTTGATCACTTCGACAAAGCCCAGTTGAAAGCCGATGCTGGCGATCAGCAGGTAGTCGCCGGAGACCCGCAGGCTGGGCAAGGACAGGGTCACCGACATCAGCACCGCGAACAGCGTGCCTGCCAGGATGGCGAGCGGGATCGGCACGCCGAAGTGCAGGTTGGCCAACCCCGAGGCGTAGGCGCCGAGCGCGAAAAAGATCGGATGGGCGACGCTGATCAGGCCGCCGAAGCCGATGATCAGGTTAAAGCTCGAGGCCAGGATCGTGTAGATGCCGATCAGGATCAGGACCGAGTAGATGTATTCCATGGAGTCGGTGCCGGGTCAGCGAATGCGCAGAAGTTTCATCAGATGCCGCGCGATCAACGGCCGCGCGTTGCGCGCCGCAACCACACAGGAACGCGAAAGCCGGTGGGAAAGAACAGGATCACGATGAACAGCACGAAGTAGGTGAGCGAACCCTGCCAGGCCGAAGGAATCACCAGGATGCTGGCGCTCTGCAGAATCGACAGGAAAACCGCGGCCAGCGCCGCCCCGTGAATCGAGCCGATGCCGCCCAGAATGGTGGCGATCACCGCGAACAGCATCAATTCCAGCGGCTGCGTCGGAATCATCGAGGCGCGGGTGCCGTAGAGGTACACCCCGGCGGTGACGAACACGGCGCTGATCACCATTGCCAGCAGGTAGGCGCGATTGGCGCTGATGCCGTAGAGCTCGGCCAGCGGGCCGTTGTCGGCCACCGCGTAGAGGAACTGGCCGTTGCGGGTGAAGCGCAGATAGGCGAACAGGGCGAGCGACATCGTAAGCGTGATCGCCAGCGCGCGCAGGTCCCAGTTGGTGATCGCCACGCCACCCACCAGATGCACGTCGGAGGCGATCGACTTGGTCAGGGTTTCCGGCTCGGTGCCGAAGATCAGGGTCAGCACATAGCTGATGAACTCGGCCAGCACGATGGCGAAGATGAACAGCATCAGCGAGGAGGAGTTGCGCCGGCGCAGCACCCGGAAGCCCCACGCCTCGACCGCCGCCGATACCGCGACCGCGATCACCAGGCCAATGGCGATACCAGCGACATGCGGCAACTGCCAGCGGATCATCGCCACATACATCGCATAAAACGCCAGGCCCATGACGCCGGCCTGCACGAAATTCCACACCTGCGCCACCTTGAGGGTCAGCGCGAAGGCGATCGCGAACAGCACGTAATAGGCGGACGTGGCAACCGCGGTCCAGCCGATCTGCAGCAGTATCGGGAGATCGAGCATCAGCAGGCGCAGATGGTCAGGGCGCTTGCCACAACGCCTGGCGCACGAACGTCACGCCGGGCGCCGCCGCCTGCGGAAAACGGCGCGGCTTCAGTCAACCGTTGCCAGCGGCACAAACTTGCCGTCTTGCACCGTCAACAGGTTGACCGGCTTCCTCACCGTGTGATCTTCGTTGATCACAAGTTTGCCGGTCATTGGCAGCTCGAAAGTCTTGACCGCCAGCAGTGCACGGCGCATGTTCTCGCCGGTGGCCGGCAGCTTGTTTTTTTCCAGGTGGTCGTACAGCGCTGCCACCAGATAGGCCGAGTCATACAGGTACTGGGTGTACGGCAGGCCGTTGGGAATACGGTTCTCGGCCTTCTTCCAGCGGTCGAGGTAGCCCGCGACATTCGGGTTCTGCCGTTCGTCCGGTGCCAGCGAGGTGACGATCAATCCTTCCGCGCCCTTGCCTGCCTTTTCAACCATTTGCGGGTTGTAGGCGCCAGCATAGC
>JANPGJ010000196.1:0-3913 GCA_031423955.1 Burkholderiales bacterium | reverse complement strand
GGCCATTGGGAGAACGTCTTTACCGAATACCTTGGTCTGGATGTCGGCGCGGCGCAATATCGCATGCAGCGCGTCCTCGATGAAATTGGGCTGGCCTTCTTCCACCATCAGCACCGAGCGTTTGGTGGTGCAGAAGGCCGTGAGCTCGTCGGGGATCAGCGGGTAGGTCACGTTCATCACGTAGAGCGGCACTTGCGAGTTGCCGAATGCATCGGCCAGGTTGAGCTGTTGCAGCGCGCGGATCACCGCGTTGTACATGCCGCCCTGCAACACGATGCCGATGTCGGAGAGCGGCCCGTCGAAGGTTTCGTTCAACTTCTCGCGCTTGATGAATTCCACCGCGGCCGGCCAGCGGTGCTCGATCTTGTGCTTCTCCTGTGCGTAGGAGGAGGGTGGCAGCACGATATTGGCGTATTCGAACACCGGCTCCTGCAGCAGCGCGTTGCGCGAGATCTTCGCCTCCACGTTGTCCTTGCATTCGAACGAGCCATGCACATGGCAGGCGCGGATGCGCAGCTCGACAAAAACCGGCGTGGAGGACGCCTCGGAGAGCTCGAACGCCTTTTCAACCGCGTTGACGATCGAGGGCAGGTTGGGGCGCGGATCGAGCAGCCACATCTGCGACTTCATCGCAAACGCGTGGCTGCGCTCCTGCATGATCGAGGAACCCTCGCCGTAATCCTCGCCGATGATGATCACCGCACCGCCCTTGACGCCGGAGGAAGCCAGGTTGGCCAGCGCGTCGGAGGCCACGTTGGTGCCGACGGTCGATTTCCAGGTGACCGCGCCGCGCATTGGATAATTGATCGAGGCGCCCAGCATCGCGGCGGCGCCGGCTTCCGAGGCATTGGCCTCAAAATGGATGCCGAGTTCCTTCATGAACTCGCTGGCATCAGCCAGCACATCGATCAGGTGCGAAATCGGCGCGCCCTGGTAGCCGCCGACATACGAAACGCCCGATTGCAGCAGGGCCTTGGTCACCGCCAGAATGCCCTCGCCGTGAAAGGTGTCGCCGCGTCCGAGCTTGAGGAGCTTTACTTCTTCCTTGAATGAACGTTCCATCGCGCTGTTCCTCGTGTTCCGTAGAAATGGATAAAGCGGCTGTTGCGTCGGCTTTCTGATTGACCCATTATCCTTCTCGCAGATCCGCAAGCGTCAAAACAGTACCGTGATGCCGTCGAGTTCCGCCTCGGAATTGATCAGATCGACCCGCTTGGCGGCGATCCGCAAGCCCTCGGGGGTACGCCGCAAGCTGTGCTCGACCAGTGCACCCCATTGCCGCTGCCGCTCCTGCCGGTACTCGACAAGCACCAGGGTGGAGGTGGCGCGGATCGCTTCCGGTGAATTCGCGGCGACCAACACGTTGCCCACCTGATGCACGGTGCGGGTGGCCGGCAGGCGGGCGTGGGCGCGTGGGTGGGCATACTGGCGCACCCGGATGGCAAGCAGGGTGCGGTCATCGTGGATGATCGACGAGTGGTCGTATGGATTCGCCTGGCCTTGCACCAGCGGTACCCAGTAGGTGGCGTCGTCGCTGAACAGGGCCAGCCAGTCTTCGAGGCGATGGGTGTCCAGCAGGCGCGCCTCCTGATACAGAAACCGCTCCACCTCGGCTTGCGACGCCGGGTCGAAGGGCGAAACCGGATCGTTTGGCGCTGTCATTGCCAACTCTCCGCCATGTACTTGCTCCAGGCCTCGAACTGGCGACGGATGAAGATTTCGCTGGTGCCGGTGGCGCCACGCCGGAAGCCATCGGCCTCCTGCACGTCGCCGCCGCCGCCGCGCCCGAGCGCCACCCATTCCGGCATCGCTGCGCTGAGGCCGCGTTGCACCCGCTCGTAGACCTCGAGATCATCGGTGAGCACCCATGAGGCGGTGCCGTTGACGACATTCGAGAATGCCACGGTGTCGCGGAACATCTGCTCGGGCGCACCCTTGAGCCGGATGTTGTAGGTGTAGACCACGGTACGGTCGACGGCCAGCGGATGCACGATACGCAACTGGCGATACTGGCTCATGAAGGAAACGTTGGGGTACACCACCGAGTTGAAGCGCGACACGCCGAGAATGCGCGTGGCCTCCGCATCACCCACCCGCGCCGCCAGGCGGTGCCGGTACTCGGCGAACACCGGGTGGTTCATCGCCGCCACCAGGCGGCTGTCGGAGTGGTAGTCGCCCATGTAGCCATGGCCCCAGCCGGTGGCCCAGATGCCCAGCGCCTCCCACACCGGTTCCGGCGCGCCGTTCTGGCGCATTTGCCGCAACGGGATCTCGGCATAGCGTTCGCTGCCCGGGCGTGCAGCGGAATCGTCGGGTGCGCCGCGCGCGGCATCCACCGATGACGCATGCACATAGTTGGGATGTACGCCGTCGAGGTGGTTCTCCAGCACCAGCTTCCAGTTGCCGTTGTAGGCGTGCTTGAACACACCGCCAACAATCTCGATCCCGCCTTCGGGGGCGCGGTCAAGCAGGTCGTCGAACGAGCTGACGATCGGGCCCAAATGCTCCGCCAGCGTCGGGCCCGATGATGCCAGCGAGGCGAAGATGAAGCCGCGGTAGTTCTCTACCCGCGGCACGTGTGTCAGGCCCAGTTGCGCGAACTTGTCCGAGGCGTCGGCGCCGTAGCCCTGCGGCAGCGGCACGCCGCGCAGTGCGCCGTCGGTATCGAATACCCAACCGTGATAAGGGCAGGCGAACTGCCTGGCGTTGCCGCTGGCTTCGTGGCATACCAGGGCGCCGCGATGTGCGCACCGGTTGATCAACACGTGTACCGTGCCATCGCGATGGCGCGTCACGATCACCGGTTCACGCCCCATGCGGGTGGTGATGTAGTCGCCTGGATCTGGAATCTGGCTCTCATGACCCAGCAACAGCCATGCGCGCCCAAAAACGCGGTCCATCTCCAGATCGAAGATCGCCGGGTCGCTGTATACCGAGTGATGTACCTGGTTTTCGGCGACCAGATGGAGGAGGGGTTTCATGTCGGTAAGCTCCGGTAAATGTGTGGATCGGAACAGCTGATCATCCCAGCTTCAAGCCGGCTTTGCGGATGATCTCACCCCACTTCGGGCCTTCCTCGCGCACCGTTGCGGCGAACTCCTCGGCGGAGGAACCTTCGATCAGGCGCCAGCCGAAGCGGGTGTACACCGCACGCATTTCCGGGCGCGCCAGCGCCATGGCCGTATCGCGCTGCAGGCGGGCGACGATCTCGGTCGGCGTTCCGCGCGGCAGAACCAGGCCGAACCAGCTGTCGCCGGGTACCTTGCGGCCGAGTGTCTCGCTCACTGTGGCGACCTCCGGAAACAGGGGCTCGCGCACCGCGCCGGTGACCGCGAGCGCCTTCAGCGTTCCCGCCTTGACGTGCTGCACCACCGTCGAGGGCGCTTCGATCGCCAGCGGAATATCGCCGGCGCGGCAGGCAGCCACCGCTTCCACGCCGCCCTTGAACGGCAGCCACTCCACTCTGAGACCAGCCTCGCTTTGCGCCAGCAGGCCCATCACATGCGGCGGTTGACCCAGCGGCGCCACGCCCATCTGCAGCGGGTTTGGCCGCGCACGCGACAGTATGACCAGGTCCTTGAGTGAATCGGCGGGAAGCGAAGGGTGTGCCACCAGCACCATCGCCACACTGGCCAGGCGAATCACGGTTTGCACGTCGCGCACCGGGTCGTAGGACAGCTTTTCAAACAGGTGCGGGTTGAACACCATTTGCGATTGCGAGGCCATGCCGATGGTGTAGCCGTCGGGGGCGCTGCGCAGCACAGCCTCCATGCCGACGATACCGCCGGCGCCGGGCCGGTTTTCCACCACGACTGATTGACCGAGTGTGGCGGCGAGCAACTCGGCCAGCGGCCGTGCCGTGATATCGGGCGGGCTGCCCGGGGCTGCCGACACCACCAGTTTGAATGGCCTG
>JANPGJ010000195.1:0-6228 GCA_031423955.1 Burkholderiales bacterium | reverse complement strand
CCAATGGCAACCTCGACATCACCGGGGTGAAACTGCGCGGCAACCCGATCTACAACGCCTTTTTCACCAACTATCTGAAAGCGCAAGTCATCAACCTGCCTTCGACCGAGGTCTACACCGCGCTCGAGCGCGGCACCGTGGACGCCACCGGCTGGACCGAGATCGGCCTGATGGACGCCAACTGGGACCGTTTTCTCAAGTACCGGCTCGACCCGCCGTTCTTCTCCACCGATCTCGGTGTCATCATCAACGTGCGCAAATGGAACGCGCTGTCCGCCAAATCGAAGGAAATCCTGACCCGCGTGGCCACCGAGCACGAGGTGTCGTCGATCAAGGAACTGACCGACCTGCGCAGGAAGGAATTCGCCGAGCTTGAAAAACGCGGCATGAAGGGCGTGTCGCTCGGCAAGGAAGCCGCCACCACCTTCGCCGCCGAGGCACAGAAGGCCAGCTACGCGCGGATGAAGGAGCGGATGGAAAAGGCCGGCGGCCGCCAGGACGTCGACCGCTTCATCAAGCTCTACGCGCCCTGAGCGCAGGCTCCGGCCCCGCCACCATGCGACATGTCGCCAGGGCCTACGACGCGCTGCTCTACGGCATGGCCATCGCAGCCGGCGTGCTGATGGCGTCGATGATGATCGTCATCACCGTCGACGTGCTGCTGCGCAACCTTGGCTACCAGAGTTCGGCCCATCTGTTCACCTTCACCGAATATGCGCTCCTGATCGTGCCCTGCCTGGGTGCGCCCTGGCTGGTGCGTGAAAAGGGGCATGTGTATGTCGAGATCGGGCTGATGACCCTGCCGCCGGTCGCACGGCGTCGCTTCACCGTGCTGATCGGTCTGGCGTGTATCGCGGTGTGCGCGGTGCTGGCCTGGTATGGCTTTACTGTGACCCTGCGCAATTACACCCTGCGCGACATCGATGTGCGCTCGATGGACATGCCGCGCTGGATGATCGTGCAGTTCATTCCGCTGGCCTTCGCCATGATGGCGATCGAGTTCGCGCGCTTCCTGTGGCGCGGTGAGGATTTTCTGGGCGCCCTCGGCGGGCAAGTCGAAGGCGTGCTGCCGGCCACGCCGCCCGGCGCGGAGAAGAGCTAAGTGGATTGGTACTGGGCCGCGGCCCTGCTGTTCGGCCTCGGCGTCGGCCTGATGTTCCTCGGCCTCCCGGTGGCGATCGCTTTTTTCGCCACCAACATCATCGGCGCCGTCTTCTTCATGGGCGGCGGCAGCGGCATCGCGCAGGTGATCAACAACGGCTTCGGGGCGATGACCAATTTCGCGCTGGTGCCGATCCCGATGTTCCTCCTGATGGGCGAGCTGTTCTATCACACCGGCCTCGCCACCAAGTGCTTCAACGCCGCCGACATGTTGCTGGGAAATATCCGCGGGCGGCTCGCCTACGTGACCCTGATCGGTGGCACCGCCTTCGCCGGCCCGGCCGGTTCCAGCATGGGCGCCTGCGCGCTGCTGGGCTCCTTGATGGTGCCGGAGATGATGAAGCGCGGCTACAACAAGTACCTGTCGATCGGGCCGATCATGGGCATCGGCGGGCTGGCGGTGATCATTCCGCCTTCGGCGCTCACCGTACTGCTGGCCACGCTCGGGCGTACCGACGTGGGCGACCTCCTGATCGCCGGCATCATTCCCGGCTTCCTGCTGGCCCTGATGTATGGCGTCCTGATCTGGGCCTGGACCATGATCGACCCTTCCGCCGCACCAGCCTACGCCGCGGAACAGGTGTCGGGCCGCGAGAAAATCCGCATGCTGTTGGTCGACGTGATCCCGATGATTGCCATCATCGTGTTCTCGGTGGTGGTGATGCTGGTCGGCTGGTGTACCCCGACCGAGGCGGCGGCGCTGGGCGCGATGTCGGTGATCGTGCTGGCAGCCTGCTACGGCCGCATGACCTGGAGCGCGATGGTCAAGTCGATCGAAGGCGCGCTCAAGATCACCGTGATGTCCTTTCTCATCATCTTCGGTTCCGCCACCTTCGCGCAGATTCTGGCCTTCACCGGCGCCTCCGGCGGCCTGATGAACTGGGCGCTGGGCTTCGAGCTGTCACCGACCGGCATGCTGTTCGTGATGATCGGGGTGATCCTGTTTCTCGGCTGCTTCATGGACCAGTTGTCGATGATGCTCTTGACAGCGCCGATCTTCTTTCCGCTGGCCAAGGCGCTCGGTTTCGACCTCACCTGGTTCGGCCTGATCATGCTCCTGGCGCTGGAGATCGGCTACACCACGCCGCCGTTCGGCCTGCTGCTGTTCGTGATGAAAGGGGTGGCGCCGCCCGGCACCACGATGCGCGACATCTATCTCGCCGGCATGCCCTTCATCGCCTGCGTGCTGCTGTTGATCGGGCTTATCATCCTGTTCCCGCCGCTGGCCACCTGGTTGCCGGAGTACAGCCACAAACCGTGAGCCCGGTGCCAATGCGTCAAGCAGCGCTTGGGATTGGAATGACAGGCCGGTGCCGGATATGCGGCTGAGGCGCTCGATGGGCGCCGATGCGTGTCGCGAATCTGTCGCGCATTGTCGCGATTCATCAATTCGCGACAAGGTGTGCCGTCGAATTTTCCGTGCAGGCGCGGCGCAAGAAATTTGTGTTGCAATAGATCAGACAGGAGAATCCCATGAGTGAAAACACCTACCGCATCTGGTTCCAGGGCGCCACCGACCGGGTGCAGCACAGCCCCTATATTTCACGCTTGGAGCCGCACCTGAAGTCACTGCTCGCCCCCGGCTTTTCATGCACCTTCAACACCACCACACCGCCGGCCACCACTACCCATGCGCTGACCGAATTCCGCATGGCGCGCGCCTTCATCCGCAACGCCGTGGAGGCCGAGCGCCAGGGCTATGACTGTTACGCCATCAGCCATTTCCAGGATGCAGGCCTGGCCGAGGTCAAGTCGGTGGTCGACATTCCGGTGGTGGGTCTGGGCGAAACCAGCCTGTATCACGCCTGCACCCTGGGGCGCAAACTGGGGCTCATCACCATCAACCCGACCTTCATTCCCTGGCATGAAGACCAGGTTACGCGCTATGGCCTCGACCGCCGGGTGGTCGGGGTGCGCGCGGTCAATGCCAAGGTCAGCGACTTCATGCAGGCCTTCGCCAGCCCCGATGCCTACCGGCAACTGCTGCCTCTGTGGGAGCTTGAAGTGCGTGCCCTGCTCGAAGCCGGGGCCGACGTGATTGTGCCGGCCGGCGGCCTGCCGATGCTGTTGTTCGGCACCGAGCAGGGTGCGAGCTTCGAAGGCGCACCGATCGTCAACGGCCTTACCGTGCTGGCGCAGGCGGCGCAAATGGCGATCAAGCTGCGCCGCAATGGCAGCGGCATCGTCAGCCGGCGCTCGAACTATGCGAAGCCGCCGGCCCAGGCGCTGACCGAGTTTCTTGAACAGGGCTGATGCCACCGGCGGCGACGCCTGCACGCAACCAGAGATGAACAAGCAACCCTCCGAACCGGCGGACCGTGCGGCCGAACAGGTGTTCTTCGCCGACCCGGCGCTCGACCGCGCCTTCGGCGTGGTGATGGCCCTGGCCACCGAGGTGCAGGTGCTGCGCGATCGCGTGGCCGCACTGGAGCGCATGCTGGAACGGGGCGGCATGCTCGACCGTGCCGCGCTCGATGCCGAACCGGCGGCTGAGGAGGTCGCTGCGGCCAAGGACGAACGCGAAGCCTTCGTGCGCCACCTGCTGACCCCCTTGCTGGGCCGCCAGGCCAGCAAGGGCATGCCGTCATGAACGAGGCAGCGCCGGCCGGCGATCCGGCGCCGGATCGCGCATTCGCGGCGGCGCAAGCCTTCCTGGTGACCGCCAAGTCATTCTGGACCAGCGGGATTTTTCCGGCGCTGCGCGACGAACACGTGGGCCGGCGCGCGGGCGGCGCCGCCGACACCGCGGCCACGGTCGCGGCTGCGCTCGAGGATTCGACGCTGTATCGCTACTTCGCCTGGCTTGAGCGGCATCTGCAGAAAATGAAGTATTCGGGCCGCTACGGCCTCATCAACTGGCATGCCCGGCAGCGCCAGGCGCTGGAAGCATCGCTCGCCGAGCCGCTGGCGGCACCGGCGGCACTAGACCCGACGCTCGAACTGCCGCGCTACTACCGGGCGGTCGACATTCACCAGCATCCGGGTGGGGTGTGGAGCGATTCGCTGGCCGGTTTTGTCTATGAGCGCGGGGCCCGCTCGACCACGCCGCTGGCGGCCGGCCGCCATCATGACCTGCATGAACGTTTCACCGATCGTGTCGCCAGCACCTGCCGGCCGCGGCGCATCCTCGATCTCGGCTGCGGGTTCGGCAAAAGCACGCGGCCGTTCTGCCAGGCCTTTCCCGAAGCGTGCGTCGAAGGGATCGATCTGGCCGCGCCCTGCCTTGCGCTGGCGGCCAAAATGAATGCCGACGCGGCGCTCGGCAACGCTACTTTTCACCAGGCTGACGCGGCGCACACCTGCCGTGCCGCCGGCTCGTTTGACCTGGTCACCTCGACCATGTTGCTGCATGAACTGCCGGTGACCGCGATCGAACAGGTGCTGGCCGAATCGGCGCGCGTGCTCTCGCCCGGCGGCTGGATGTTCCATCTCGACTTCCTGCCGGCCGCCCAGCCGCGCCATGACGCGTTCGCCGACTTCATCCACCAGGGCCACAGCCGCCGCAACAACGAACCTTTCATGGCACCCTTGACCCGGATCGACCTGCAAGGCCTGCTGCAGGGCCTGGGCTTTACCGAGATCGACATCGCTGCGTTCGAGGAAGCCGACGGCGTGCTGGCAGCGGACTATCCGAACTGGCGCTTTCCGTGGGCGGTGATCCGTGCCCGCAAAGCGGTGCCCGCATGAGTTCGAAGGCGCCGCGAATCCAACGCCACAGCCAGGATGTGGCGCAGCGCACGCCGCACGCCAGCCGGATCAACCCGGCGACACCCGAGGTGTGGGCGATCGCTGCCTTGCTCATGTTGCCCGGCGCGGCAGCGGCGGCCACCGCATGCGTAGGCAATTTCGACACCTTCATCAGCCGCTTCGAGAAGGACCCCGGTTTTCAGCGGCAAAACACGCTTTACCCGCTGGACTATTCGTTCCTCGACCAGGCATCGCAGCCAACCCGGAAAACGGTGAAACTGGCGCTTGGCCGCAAGGCGGCAACCGCGCGCAGTGATCTTGATTTCCCGACCATCGAGCAGCAGCAGGCGATCCCGCTGGTGCGGGCGCAAAAGTGTGGCCAGCCCAATGCCTGCGTGATCGCCTTCGACAAGCCGGATGCCGACACCCACTCCACCCGCTTCAGTTTCGCATTGCGTCGCGGTTGCTGGCGGCTGATCGGGATTGCCAATATTTCGCTTTGACCAACAAAGCGCGGCGCGCGCAAGGCAAGCTACAGTGCATGCCGCGTCCGAGTTCAGGGCACGCAGGACACAGAGGAGAAGCAACTTGACATTCGCCAAACGCCTGGCCAAAAAACAAATCCTGCTCGCGCCCGGCATCTACGACGCGCTGTCGGCGCTGATCGCCGAGCAGACCGGCTTCGAAGCGGTCTACCTGTCGGGCGCCTCGATCGCCTATACCCGGCTGGGGCGCTCCGACGTCGGTCTCACCACCTATAGCGAAGTGTGCGAAACCCTGGCCGCGATCCGCGAGCGGATCAGCCTGCCGATCATCGTTGATGCCGACACCGGCTTCGGCAACGCGCTCAATGTGCAGCGCACGGTGCGCGGCTTCGAGCGCGCCGGCGCCAACCTGATCCAGATCGAGGACCAGGGCTTCCCCAAGCGCTGCGGCCACCTGGACGGCAAGACCGTGGTGCCGGCCGCCGAAATGGTCGGCAAGATCCGCGCCGCGGTCGACGCGCGGGTCAGCAGCGACACCCTGATCATGGCGCGCACCGACGCGGTGGCGGTAGAAGGCTTCGCCGCGGCGCTGGAGCGGGCCGAAAAATACCTCGAAGCGGGCGCCGACGTGCTGTTCATCGAGGCGGTGCGCAGCAACGAGGAAATGCAGGAGGTCAACGCGCGTTTCAAGAACCGCGTGCCGCTCCTGGCCAACATGGTCGAAGGCGGCAAGACGCCGGTCAAGAGCGCCGAAGACCTGGAGGCCCTCGGCTACCGCATCGTGATCTTCCCCGGCGGCACGGTGCGCGCGGTGGCGCACATGCTGGCGCGCTACTACTCCAGCCTGCGCACCCATGGCACCACCGCGCCATTCGCCAGGAACATGCTCGACTTC
>JANPGJ010000194.1:0-12116 GCA_031423955.1 Burkholderiales bacterium | reverse complement strand
CGGCGCTTGCCGCAATCGCGGCGGCCGTCATTAGCGCTCCGGCCAATGCGCAACTGGAAAAGTCCGCGATCAAGTTCTCCCAAGGCTGGTTGTTTCAGGCGACCCAGGCACAATTTCCGTTGGCGGCCGACAAGGGTTATTGGAAGTCCGAGGGCCTGGAGGTATCGGTGGATCGCGGTTCGGGGTCCGCGACTTCGATTCAGCGTGTGATCTCGGGCACCCACGACATCGCCTATTCGGACGTCGGCACCATCGTCAAATGGAATGCGGAGAATCCCGGCCGCGAGCTGATGATGTTCTATATCGCGGAAGACGGTTTTCCGCTGGTGGCGGTTGCGCTCAAATCGAAAGGGATCACCAAGCCGAAGGACCTTGAAGGCAAGAAGCTCGGTGCCCCCAGCTTCGATGGCGGCCGGCAGATGTTTCCGGCCTTCGCCAAGGCCAACAGTATCGACCAAACAAAAGTCACCTGGTTCACGATGGATGCCAATCTGCGCGAGCAGATGCTGGCCAAGGGCGACGTTGATGTGATCACCGGTTTCATCACTTCCGCAGTGCCGACCCTCAACGGGTTGGGCATCAAGACGGCCGATCTGACAATCATGCGCTATGACGACTACAACCTCGACGGTTTCGGCAATGCCGTGTTCGCCACCCGTGACTTTGTCGAGAAGAATCCGAAGACGGTGATGGCTTTCGTCAAGGGCTTGAACCGCGCCATGAAGGACATCGTCGCCGATACGAACGCGGCGATTGCTGCCATCAAGGTGCGCGACCCGCTGATCAACACCGAGTTGGAGACCGAACGTCTGAAGCTCTATGTGAAAGAACTGTTGCTGACGAAAAACGTCAGGGAGAACGGTTTTTCTTCCGCCGACCTGAAGAAAATGGAACGGCAGATCGCCTCGGTGATGGACGCATTCAACGTCAAGGCAAACGTGACCGTGGCAAGCGTATACACTGAAAAGTTCCTGCCGTCGAAGGCTGATCGCATGCCGCCACCCTACAAGGAATAGGCTGGTTCTCATGACGCGTGCTGTCGGATCGGGCAAAGCGAAGGGCGCCGCACTCCTTCCCCTGGGTGTGCGGGCAGGTGGGCAGTGGCAGGTCAGTGCCGCGATCGCAGACATGACGCGGACGCCGCGCCCGCTTCGACCGGCGCGGATCGTGGCGCACGGCAAGGACATCATCGTCGACTGGAACAAGGTGGCGATGGTTGTGATCGACATGCAGAACGATTTTTGCCACCCGCGGGGCTGGCTGTCCGGAATCGGCGTCGATGTGGCGCCGGCACGCGCGCCCATCAAGCCGCTGGTCAAGTTGCTGCCGGCGTTGCGTCAGGCGCAGGCGCAGGTGCCGGTGATCTGGGTCAACTGGGGCAACCGCCCGGATCTGGCCAATCTCAGCCCGGCGCTGCTGCATGTATACAACGGGGATGGGCGTCGCGTTGGTCTGGGCTCACCCCAGCCCAACGCGCCGGTGCCGGGCGCGCGGGTGCTGGAAAAGGATTCGTGGGCGGCCGCGGTTGTGGATGAACTCGCGCCGCAGCCCTCCGACATCCTGGTCGACAAATTCCGGATGAGCGGATTCTGGGATACCCCGCTCGACAGCATTCTGCGAAATCTTGGCGTCGCGACCGTATTATTCGGCGGCGTCAATGCCGATCAATGCGTCCTGGCGACCTTGATGGATGCCAATTTTCTGGGATACGACACGATTCTTGTTGAGGACTGTTCAGCCACGACCTCGCCGCGTTATTGCTGGGATGCCGCACTCTATAACGTGCGTCAGTGCTTCGGATTCTCGGCCACGTCGAAGGCGTTCCTGAAAGGCCTGGCGGAGCAATGATGGTACAGCCGGTCGTCCATCGCGGGGCGCGCACCCATAGCGCGTACAAGATTCAATCGATGGATGCGAACTACTTCGTGTTGACCACCGACCCGCGGGCTGACGCCGTGCGATTCGTGCAGGTCATCGAGATCTTCGAAATCGGCGGCGCGACACCGCCGAACCGTCACGCGATTGCCGATGAAACGTTCTATGTCCTGTTCGGCGAAGGGGTCGCGATTTGCGGCGGAGCTCGCATCGCCGTGCGGCAAGGCGACAGTTTCCTGGTGCGGGCGGGGCACGAACATGTGGTGGAGAACACCGGTGGCACGCGGCTTTATTGTTTGACGACCATGGTCCCCGACGAAGGCTTTGCCGACCTCATCAGGAATGGCGTCCCCTGGCAACTTGATTCGGCCGATCTGCAAGTGCTTGCTGGCGATGCTGCATAACGATTTGCCGGTGAGGCCGTTTTGACCGCAAGACAGGCAATCGGCGTTGCTGGGCACGTTGCCGGCGCTGCAATCGTTGATCGTTAAAACGGAGCTTCTGCATGAAAGTACGACTGGCTGCAGTCCAGCCGCGCAGTGGCGGCGGCAGTACGGAATCACGCAATGCTGTCGAGGCCCTTGACTGGCTCGATCGCGCCGCTGCCGCCGGCGCCGATCTGGTCATGTTTCCGGAGGGCTATCCGGGGCCGGTGAATCCTGCCAATACCTACGACGCGTTCGGACCCCTGGCGGCGCGTGCCGCCAGGCACAGGCTGCATGTGCTGGCGAGTCGCGTAGTGGCGGTTGAGGGCGGCTTTGCGGTGGAACTGCATCTGATTGACGATCACGGCAAGACTGCGGGTGTGTACCGCCGCACCACGCCGCGCGGTCCCTATGTGTATCGCGACATCGACGCGTGGGATTTCAACTACATCGAATCCAACCAAGCACCGATGGTCATCGAGACGCGCCTCGGACGCATCGGCATGCTGGTCTGTTCCGAGCTGTACACGCCTGAACTGTCCCGCCTGCTCGCGTTGCAAGGGGCTGACATCATCTTGTATCCGGCGGGTGGTGCGATCAACGAATTTCTGCCCGGTTGGCGAACATTGGTCTGGGCGCGCGCGATCGAGAACATCGCATTCACCGCAGCTTGCCAGAATCTTTATGGCGATGAAGAGGGTGTTGCGACAATCGCCGCTCCGGAAGGCGTGCTGGCGGCCTCGACCGCAGAAGGACTGGTGATTGCCGACCTCGATTTAGATCGGCTGGCATTTCTCAGGCGCGAGGACGAGAGGATCGAGTTTCCGAAGCGCTACTCCTCGATTCCCGGTGTGATGCGCTGGCGCCGCCCGGAATTGTACGGCGCGCTGTGCAAGGAATGAGGGGGCGCGATTCGCATGGTGTCGATTGCGCGGTGCCAGGCAAAATGAGGCTTGTGTTTCCATGATGCACGGTTTCATTCCGGCCAAGCGCTATTTTGCCTACCTGAACTGGCAGCGAATCGCTGCTCTGCCGGACAAGGAGAACACGGTTCTCCTGTTGCCGGTAGCTGCGATCGAGCAGCATGGGCCGCATCTCCCGGTGGCGGTCGATAGTGCGATCGTCCTCGGTGTGCTGGGTCGGGCGCTGGAAAAGCTTGCGGCCGACATTCCCTGTTACGTGCTGCCGCCGCTCTACTATGGCAAGTCGAACGAGCACATCCGGTTTCCCGGAACCCTCACCCTGACAGCCGAGACCTTGCTGGCGGTATTGGCCGAGATCGCCGATTCGGTGGCGCGCGCAGGTTTTCGCAAGCTGGCGTTGGTCAACAGCCACGGCGGGCAACCCCAAGTGGTGCAGATCGCCGCCCGCGAGGCGCGTTTGCGCCACCCCGCCTTGACAGTGTTCCCGACCTTCATCTGGGCGGTACCGCATTGTGGCAACGAACTGGTGCCGGCGCGCGAAGCGACCTACGGGATACACGCCGGCGCGCTCGAAACAGCCTTGCTTCTGACACTGCTGCCAGAGACGGTCGACATGCAACGTGCGGTCACTGAATACCCCCACGGTGTTCCCGAGGACGGTTTGATCAGCATGGAAGGCGAGCGTCCAGGGACCCAGGGCTTCGCATGGTTGATCCATGATCTGACGGTCAGCGGCGTGCTTGGCGATGCCACCCTCGCGACGCCCGCAATGGGCGAGCGCCTGCTTGATTCGCTTGGCGATGGCTGGGCGCGCCTGATTGGAGAATTGTTTCGCTTTCGACAACCGGCCGCAGGCCCCGGTCCACTCGTGCCTTGAGCCTCGACGTGAGCCTCGACGTTTGCTTGCGCGCAAGGCTCGGCGCTCGAATCTGGTGCGGCAACCCGGTGTCGGCACAGCGACGGTGCCCCGCTGTTCGAGCGCAAAACGCGACCTGGCGGAGTGCTGTCGAGTGACAACAATCGCATTTGCATGATCGGACCGCCTTGGCATATGCTTTGCTCTGATTGAACCAGAGAGTAGAAGCGCTCAGTGCCCGATTTTCGGCAGCATGCGAATGTTGCCTGGCGCGGGAGATTGCTCTCCCCCTAGTCCTTGATCAGGTCAGGCAGCGCTTTGTCCAAACCTCTTGTCACCCACGTACCTTTGCGTCGGCATCCATCGAGAATTGCCTGCCACCGGCTTGCCGGGTTGCGCACACCCGACGTGTCGCTGCATTCCTCGGGACAGTGGCCGTTCACCTCAATTGCGGATTAACTGCCGAAATTCTCGCTTTTACCCTGGAAGGAGTCCTCAATGCTGCAAGCCCAACAACCCGTGCTGCAACGCTACTGGAACCCGGTAGTTCCATCCGATCATGTGGGTGACAAGCCGGTCGGCCTGACATATTTCGGTCAGGAGGTCGTGATCTGGCGCGACTCCGCAGGGGTAGTGCACGCACAGGAGGATAGATGCCAGCATCGCACGGCACGGCTGTCGGGTGGCTGGATCAGCAACGACGAGAATGGCGAAGGGCTGACCTGCCCGTATCACGGCTGGCGCTATGGTGCGGGTGGCGTTTGTGTGCACATGCCGCAACAGCCCGAACTTTCCGCGAAGGTCTGCGCAGCACGGGCCCGCGCCAAGGGTTTTCTGGCTGAAGACCGCTACGGATTTGTCTGGGTATGCCTGTCGGACAAGCCGTTGGCGGGGATTCCGGAATTTGAAGAGGAAGGCCGTGGTTTGCGCCGCATTCCGCAATTCTACGAACGCTGGAACTGCGCCGGCCTGCGTCTGATGGAGAACTCGTTTGATAATGCGCATTTCGCCTTTACTCACAAGACCAGTTTCGGCGACATGCACCACCCGGTACCGGCGTCGGCGCAATTGATGCCCACCGATTACGGATTCCTGTTCGAAACCAAGGTCGAGGTCCGCAATCCCGAGGTCCAGAAGAGAGTTCTGCGCATGGAGTCCGACACCACCATCCGGCATATGCGCAACAAGTGGTTCGCGCCGTTCATCCGCAAGTTGCACATCACTTACCCCAACGGGCTTGAGCATGCGATCGTCACCTGTGCCACGCCGGTGGATGATCGCTCGATTCAGGTGTGTCAATGGGCATATCGCAGTGATACCGAGGAAGATGCGAAGGCGGCAGATATTGTCGCCTTCGATCGCCAAGTCACCAGCGAAGACCGGGGGGTGCTCGAATCGACCGACTTCGATACACCACTCGACTTGGCCTCCGGTGAGGAAAAACACATGCCGACCGACCAGCCAGGCATGGTGATGCGCAAGCAACTGGTGGCGCTGCTGACGGCTCACGGCGAGACCGAAACCCGACTGCCTGGCCGCCGCGGTGCTCGAGTGGTAGCCGCGCAAGCCGCCTGACCAACCAGAGGCTCGCATACATGGTTCCTTACATCCCGCCGGCTGTGGTGCGGTCGATCCCGATGATCGATCTCGGTCCCAGTTTCGGTGCTTCCGTCGCGCTGCGCCGCGAAGTGGCCTGGGAAGTTCACAAGGCGTGTCGCGAAACCGGATTCTTCCTGACATCGAACCATGGAGTTTCGGCGGCACTTGTGGCATCACAATTTGAATTCAGCAAGCGATTTTTCGACATGCCGATTGCTGCCCGGCAGCGTCTGCAGATGGCGAATTCGCCGACCCACGCAGGTTACGAGCCGATCGGTGGTCAGACCCTCGACAGTGATACGCCTCCCGACTTGAAGGAAAGCTTTTACGTCAACCAGGACCTGCCGGACGTGCATCCGTACGTGCAGGCGCGGCTGCGCGGCTACGGCGGCAATCTTTGGCCGGATCTGCCAGGCTTCCGGCAGCAAATGCTCGCCTATTATGGTGCTATGGACAGTCTTGCCCGGCATCTGATGCAACTGCTGGCGTTGTCGCTCGATCTTGAGGCAAGGCATTTTGAACGCTACTTCGAATGCCCCTCGGCGACGCTGCGCCTGGTCAAGTATCCGCCGCATCCGGCGAACGCGCGAGCGAACCAACTGGGGGCCGGCGCGCATACCGACTGGGGCAGCGTGACCATTCTTGCGCAGGACGACATCGGCGGATTGGAAGTCGAAAATGCGGCTGGCGAATGGATCGCAGCGCCGCCGGCGCCAGGAACATTCACCATCAACCTGGGGGACATGTTCAATCGCTGGACCAACGGACTGTATCGCTCGAATCTGCACCGCGTGCTCAACAATCATGTGCCCGGGCGCGATCGTTACTCGATACCGTATTTCTACAGTCCGGACCACATGGCGCGCATTGAATGCCTGCCTTCGTGCACCGATGCGGCTCATCCGCCGCTCTATCCGGCGTGCACCGCAGGTGAGCACCTCGATGAAATGTTTCGTCGCTCATACGGACTTCTCGATGGCAGTCGTGCGCCGGGCGAAAAGGTGGACGCATGATCTCACCCGACCGGCCGCCCGAAGGGAGCGCCGAATTGAGCGATGCGCCTCGCGCGGGGAGAATGTCACGCAGTTTCAGGAGCGTAGTCTGGTGAGCACGCCTTCGCGAGTACGCCTGGCCTACGTCAACCTGTTCGCCCGCGACATCGAAAGGCTGTCGGCCTTTTACAAGACGCTGTTCGGATTCGCGGAGATCGTCGGCCATCGCTCGCCGATCTATCGCTGCCTTGATGCCGGTGGCATCGAGTTGGGCTTCAACGCCGGCAAGGCCTATGAGTTGCTCGAATTGAGCCGCCGGCAGCCAGTTGCGGCCGAGTCACCGGTCACTGCATACTTCACGTTCGAAGCGTCGTCGGTGGCGCAGGTTGACGAACTGGTACTGCATGCGATCGAGCTGGGCGGCAGCGTGATCAAGGCGGCCTACAAGACTTACTACAACGCGCATCAGGCGGTGCTTGCCGATCCCGAGGCCAACGTATTTCGCATCAACCATCGCATCGGCGCCCGTCTGCCGGTGGGCGCTGATCACTTCGAGTAGGCGCGGCGCGAATTGCTCGCGCCGCATGGGTACCGCCCGGCATGCGCCGCCCGCCGCGGCAGGGTCGGCTTCTTGGCCTTGGCGCAACGCCGATCAACCGCCCACATGCATCTGATACCGCGCGCCGTCGGAAAAAACGCATTCGCCGGTGCCCTGCGCGGCGCTGTTCATGCGGTAGGCGCAACGCACGAAATTGCCACGTGGCCCGGCGGCGTTGGCGACGCCGGAATGGATTCCGCCTGCACTGGTACGGGTTGCCTCGCCGCTCAGAGAGTCGCCGTTGTAGGGGATGGTGAACACACCCTTGCCGTCTTGCGGGCTGCTGACGCTGCCGGCGATGATGCCGTTGCGCGCTGCGATTTCGTTGGCCGGATACAGGCGTGCTGTGAACACCACCGGCGCCGGTGCGACGGCAACAGGCAGTTGTGCCGCAGCCACAGGCGCGGTGTTGACGGTGCTTCCTGCCGGAGGATAGACGCGGCCATCGGGATGAACCGGTACGACATAGCACGCAGTCAACAGCGGCGCGGCGAACAACAAGGCGAGAACGGTGCGCCTGGCCGGAAACGATCGCTTGGTCGGGGTGTTCATGATGAGTCTCCAGTGTGACGCGGGCACATGCCCGCAGCGCCACTATCGCCCCATCACTTCCCGCTTTCCAGCATGTTGCGGGAAGTCGTGGCGCGCTGCTCCGCGGGTATCGTGGCCCACTACGCGCCACCGCGGAAACATGAATAACCCCAGGGCGTCAGCTTCATCGGCAAATGGTAGTGCTGGCGCATATCGTCGATCGAGAAGCGGTAAGTCACCTGATCGAGAAACGGCATTGCGGGCAAGGCGACGCCTGCGCCGCGGTACCAGTCGGCTACGTGAAAGATGGCTTCATAGGTGCCGGCCCGCATGGCATCGCTCATCAGGGCAGGGTGATCGAGAGTGCCTTTGGCATTGATCGTGCCGCCGCAAACCTGCGTTCGCGTTGCGCCGCAGGCGAATACCTCGACTCGCATACCGACGGCTATCAAGCCGCGCGAAACGTCGACTACATGGATCGATACGCCGCCTGCCGGTTGCGCCATTTCCTCTCCCCGGTGCGCGTGCGGCAGTCAGTCGCCGAGCGGCTCGAAATGTTCAAAAAAATGCAGCAAGGCTGCGGTCGCGATGTCGGCATCCTCGGCGGTCATTGTTTCATCCGGATGATGGCTGATGCCATTGTTGCCGCAACGGACGAACAGCATGGCCGTCGGGCAGACCGCCGGAAATACCATCGCGTCGTGCCCGGCGCCCGAGGGCAAATGGCGCACGGCGACGCCCTGCGCTGCGACCGCACGCGCCAGTTGGGCCTGCAGACCGGGATCACATGGCGCGGCATCGGCCGAGTAGAAAGAGGTGGTATCGATTTTCACCCGGCGCCGCGCGGCGATCGCAGAAAATTCAGTCTCCAGTTTCGTGATCGCGAGGCGCCGCGCCACGTCGTCGCCCGAGCGCAGGTCTACGGTGAAATTCACGTCCTGCGGGATCACGTTCGCGGCGCCCGGCCTCACCTCGAGGATCCCGATCGTGCCCACCAACCCGCCCTGTTCCCGATACGTCTCGCAATAGTGTTCAACGGCAAGTACCATTTCGGCTGCGGCGGCAAGCGCGTCCTGCCGCTGTCCCATCGGCACGGTGCCGGCGTGCCCGGCCTGGCCCGTAACATTTACCTTGAGGCGGGTGGCGCCGGCGATCGCCGTCACCACGCCAAGGCTCAAGCCCTCATTCAACAGCACCGGACCCTGCTCGATATGCGACTCGATGAAGGCGACGACGCCGGTACCGCGTCGATCCAGGCTTCGCCATGCATCCGGATCGCATCCGAACCGCACCAGCGCATCCGCCATCCTGATGCCGTTGGCGTCGGTCCGCGCCAGCCATTGCGGATCAAACCCGCCGGCCATCGCCTTGCTGCCGATCAGGGTGGCGGCGAAGCGCACGCCTTCCTCGTCGCCGAAACCGATGACTTCAAGGGCGAACGGCAGGCGCTTGCCGCGTTCATGCAGATCCTTGACGCAGGCGATCGCCGTCAGGATGCCGAACAGACCGTCATACTTGCCGGCATTGCGCACGCTGTCCTGATGCGAGCCTGTCATCACAATCGGGGCGGCGGGATCGGCTGCAGCAAAGCGACCGACGATGTTGCCCAGTGCATCGAAGCCGGCTTCCATGCCCGCTTCGCGCATCAGCCCGATCAGGTATTCGCCGGCGGCCTTGTGTTCGGGCGACAGGTAGGTACGAGTGATGCGCGGCGCATCGGCGGTGAATCGCGCCAGCGCATCGGCTTGTACCATCAGGGCGGGGCCGAATTTCAAGCGGCGTATCCAGTCAAGTCGTCAAGACGCCAGCGCGTGATCTTTTCGATGTTTGCCATGCAATTCTCGAATTCGTCAGCCGCCGGTTGATTGAGCCGCTCCGCAAAGGTGCGAATGATGGTTGGCCGATCGAGATGCTTCACCGCCAGGATGAAGGGCCAGCCGAATTTGTTCTTGTATGCGGCATTGAGCTCCTGCAGGCGCGCGAACTCTTCGGGCGTGCATTGTGTCAGGCCGGAGCGGGTTTGTTCGTTGCTCGATTCCGCGGTCAGCGATTGATCAACCATCGCCTTGCCGGCCAATTCAGGGTGCGCACGCAGGAAATCAAGCTGTCGTGCATGCGATGCCGCCCGCACGGCGGTCACCATTGCATCATGCAACTTGCCGATATCGTTGAACGGACGGGATTGCCAGGCTGACTCCGCCACCCACGCCGAATGCTCGAAAATGCCGCCCAGGCGCGCGACGAACTGTTCGCGCGACCAGGCGTTGATCTGCTCGATAGTGATGGCCATGGTGTCAGGCCAATGCGCTGCGCAAGTCGGCGCCGGCGGGTGTCTCGTCGCGCAGCACCAGGCCGCGTTCGACGTTGCTCAAATGCTGGTGCATCAGGCGCACCGCATCGCCGGTGTCGCGCTTTCTGATGGCCGCGAGCAACTGCCGGTGTTCATCGAGCGAATCGGCGGCGCCGCGCGTGTTTTGGTAGAACAAGGTGATGAGCGAGGTGCGGGCCACCAGTTCGGAAAGGATTTCGGTCAACACGGCGTTGCCGGCGGTCTTGGCGATGACCTCGTGAAAATCCCCCAGCAGGTGGTTGCGCGACTGTGCATTGCCGCCGGCGATCGCCTGTTCTTCCAGCGTGATGTGGTCGGCAAGCGCCTCGACGTCCACGCTTGTCGCTACCTTGAGATAGCGAGTCACGATCGCTGCTTCGATCACGCGCCGCGCCTCGAAAACCTCGTGGGCTTCGCGGACTGACGGCTGGGCGACGAAAGCGCCGCGCCCGGGAATCAGGGTGACCAACTTGTCGCCGGCCAGTTGAAACAACGCCTGGCGGATTTTGGTGCGTGACACGCCGAAAATGTCGCCCAGCGCTTCTTCGCCCAGCTTGGTGCCTGGCGGCAGCCGGTGCGCAGCGATTGCATCGGCAATCCGGGTGTGGATCGCGTCGGTGTCAAGCGGCGGGGCGTGCGGCGGGCGCAGGTTGTCAACAGCGTTCATGGTTCAGGCGCCGCCTTCAGGGGAGTGGTGTTCAATCCAGTGATTGGCGATATCGATACGCCGGCAGATCCACACATCGGCGTGGCGCTGCACATGGTCGAGAAACCGCTGCAGACCCACCAACCGGCCCGGCTTGCCAAGAATCCGGCAGTGCATGCCCACCGACATCATTTGCGGACTGTTCATCCCGTTCGGATCGCCTTCTGCATAAAGCACATCGAAGCTGTCGCGCAGGTAGGTGAAAAAATGATCGGCGGTGTTGAATCCCTGGGGCGCGACAAAGCGCATGTCGTTGGCGTCGAGGGTGTACGGGACGATAAGTCGACGCATTTCGCTGCCGTCGGTCTTGCTGACGGTGGTCCAGAATGGCAGGTCGTCGCCATAGTAGTCGCTGTCATAGACATAGCCCCCATGATCGGCCACCAGCCGCTTGGTATTGGGCGAGTCGCGCCCGGTGTACCAGCCAAGTGGCCACTTGCCGCCGGTCATGTCGGCGATGATGTCGGTGCCGATCTTGATGTGCTGGCGCTCTCGTGCTTCGCTCATGAACTGGTGGTGAATCCAGCGCCAGCCGTGGCAGGCGATCTCATGACCGCCTTCCATGAATGCCGCTACCAGTTCAGGGTTGCGCTGCAGTGCCATCGAGACACCGAATACCGTGAGGGGAAGACCGCGCTTCTCGAACTCACGCAGGATGCGCCAAACGCCGACCCGCGAGCCATACTCGTAGAGCGACTCCATCGACAGATGGCGCGCTTCGAACGCCTGGGCGACGATCATTTCCGAGAGGAACGTCTCGGACGCTGCATCGCCGTGCAACACGTTGTTCTCCGACCCTTCCTCATAGTTGAGCACGAACTGCAATGCGAGCCTCGCCTTGTTCGGCCAGTTCGCGTGAGGCCGCTTGCGACCATAGCCGATCAGGTCGCGCGGATAGGCGCGGGAGACGGGGTCTGCATCTGTATCAGAGGGCGTGGGCACGTATGGCATGGGGCTTGCTGACAATGAGGAAAAGTGACAAATCGAGAATAGTTGTATACAATAACAACTTATATTGTACACAAATTGGCGGGTTCGTGAGTACGAAAACTGATCACCAGAGTGTAGCGCAGAGCGCAATCAGTGCCACCTTACTCAAATGGCGCGACGCACAGACGCGCTTTCTCGCCGAGTTGGTGAAGCTGCCGTCCGACAATCCGCCGGGCGACTGTGCGCCGCATGCGGCGCGATCCGCGTTGCTGCTCGAGGCGATGGGCTTTACCGTCGAACGCCACGTGGTGCCCGACGAGGTGATCGCCGCGTGCGGCATGCGCAGTGCGAC
>JANPGJ010000193.1:0-9525 GCA_031423955.1 Burkholderiales bacterium | reverse complement strand
CCCCAGGTGCGATGCATCAGCCAGCCAATGTAGGTGGCAAGCTGCTGCGCCTCCGGACCTGGCAGCACCATGCAGTAGTTGAGCGCGTGCAGGAACCGTTGTTCCGATATCCAGCGTTTCTTCTCCACCAGATCGGTATGCATGATCGCGATTTGCCCGGCGGGGCCGCCGAAACTGATGAAGCCCAGTTTCAGCCAGTAGCGAAAGGCTTCGCCCAGCGATACCGGCGCCGGCGGTGTTGGCGAGAGGCTTTCGCCGGTATTGGCGGCGCCAGAGGTGGCGGAACTTGCTGTGCTCATGGTTTTTTCTTGAAAAGATCAGCGTTATTGACTTCGCTGCCGGCCGACTTGAGCCAGGCATACAGGGCATCGTAGACCACCATGCCTTGCTCCAGCATGGCATGATCGTCGACGTAATTGACCGATAATCCAAGCGAAATCGCCAGCAGGCCGGCCGACTGCGGCGTCAGCCCGACTTGGCCGGTATCGGCACCTCGCACGATGGTGGCCAGCGCGTCGAGAGAGGCATCGCGCAAGTTGAAATCGGCGATGAATGCATCGAAACTGCAGGCGTCACCACGATGCGAAAAGCGCACATCAGGCACATCGTAGGGGATGGCGGCGTCTGCCGCCGCACGTTGGGTCACCTGATCGGCGGGTACGTATGCGAAGATCGCATCGGGGTCGATGAAGCGGCGGATCAGCCAGGGACAGGCGATGCGATCGATTTTCGGACGTTCGCGGGTGATCCAGCGGCTGGCGTGGCCCGCGGTGGCGGGAATCGCGCAGTCCGCCAGTTTGCGCATGGTCGGCAAGCCTGCATCGCGCCAGCCCTCGATTCCACCGGCGAGGAAGAGGGCGTCGATGCCACCTGCGCGCAACACCTGCGCCGCCTTCTGGCTGACCTCATGGCCGTGGACGCAGCAGGTAACGACCCGCTTGCCACGCATCCGGTCGAGGATGCCGCCTACCTGGTCGGGCGCGCAGCGCAGTGCGCCTGGCAGGGTGAATTCCGCAGTGTCGTAGGCAGGTGCCTTGCGCACATCGACGATGCAGGGGGTCTTCGCGCCGCCCAGGCTGGCACCCAACTCGGCGGCGGAAATAGAATGCAACGAATCAGGATGCGTGGTGTCCACTGGATACTCCCAAGCGAATTCGCGGAGCTTGGACGGGACACCGTCACGGCCGCCATTTCACGGCCGACGGGAGTCCGCTGACATCCCGAGTCACGCAAGATACGCTGATTTGACCCGCGCGGCAACTGCGCTACAATACGCTATAGATAGTAGATGTCGCCCATGAGGTACACCATATGTACGAATCCGAGATCACCCGTTTCATGCGCGAGTTGCATTCGAAGAACCCCGGCCTGGCGGATGCGCAAAAGCAGGGCCGGGCGCTATTGTGGGACCGGCCGCAAGACAAGGGCGTACTCCAGCAATACGCCGACGCGCGAATCGCCCAGCAGCCTTACGTCTACCAGAACAAGGTTTGACCGCCCGTGAGTGAGGTCATGACCGCCGAGGCAGAAGTGGACGCCGCGCCTCCGAATGCGGCACCGTTGCTGAGCGCCGACCCGCAGCCGGTGCTTCCAGAAGCACCGCGTCGCGCCCGCCTGTACGGCGCGCCGATGCTCGAGTTGCCGCGCGATCTGTACATTCCGCCCGACGCGCTCGAGGTGTTTCTCGACACCTTCGAGGGCCCGCTGGACCTGCTGCTGTACCTGATCCGGCGCCAGAACTTCAATATTCTCGATATTCCAATGGCCCGGGTGACCGCGCAGTATCTGGAGTATGTCGAGCAGATCCGCGGCACCAACCTCGAACTGGCCGCCGAATACCTGCTGATGGCGGCGCTGCTGATCGAGATCAAGTCGCGCATGCTGCTGCCGGTGCGCAAGTCGGAGGAAACCGGCGAGGCCGAGGATCCGCGCGCTGAACTGGTGCGCCGCCTGCTGGAGTACGAGCGCATCAAGCGGGCTGCACAGGAACTCGATGCGTTGCCGCAACTGGGCCGCGAGTTCTGGCCGGTGCAGGTGGCTCTCGAAGAAAGCTTCGCCGTTGCCCTGCCGCAGGTGCATGCCGAGGATTTGCGGCTTGCGTGGCTTGATGTGGTGCGGCGCGCCAAGCTCACCCAACATCATCGCATCGGGCGCGCGGAATTGTCGGTACGTGAACACATGAGCCTGATGCTGCGTCGCCTGGCCGGTCAGCGATTCGTCGAATTCAGCGACATGTTCGTCGGCAGTGTCACGGTACAGGTCGCGGTGGTGCATTTTCTCGCACTGCTCGAACTGATCCGCGAAGGCCTGGTCGACATGACCCAGGCCGAACCCTACGCGCCGATCTACGTGCGCCTTTCCTACACGCCAAGCTGAGAGTCAGGCGCCAGGGCGGGTGACCGCTGCGTAGAACTGCGGCGCCTCGGTACGCTCGAACATGCCGTAGTCGCGCTCTATTTCACAGATTCTGAAAGTGTCGACCGGGCCGCCGACCCGGCACACCTCGGTCATGTCAAGCGCTTCGGCGATGCTGGCAACGGTGGCCACCTGGGCGAATTTCCCGGGTCGGTACAGGCTTTCGTAGCGTTCCACGGGCGCCGAACCGAGCGCGTCGACACGGGCGCTCGAGTCCGCCACCACCATGTAGCGCGGCGCCTTCACCGCCGGGTCGTTCCAGGTATTGAGGCGCTGCGGTTGCCAGGCCGGCTTGCCGGGCGCCTCCTCGCGCACCACTTGCGCCACCCGCAGTCGATAGTCGGCAAACACCTCGTGGCGACCGGCGGTCTGCGCCTTGTGATGCCCGCCGTGAATCCGCCACGCGGTCATCGCCGCCTCGTCGCGCCAGATCTGGTACGACAGCAGCCAGCCCTCGCGATCGAGGCTCTTGAAGCGGTCGATGAACTGGCAGCCGCCGGACTGGTCAAGCAGCGGGCGCATTGCCGCGGCGATGTCGAGGTAGCGCTGCATCATGCCCGGGCGCGGGCAGACTTCGAAAAACAGGGCAAGCATGACGGTAATCCCGATGGAGGTTGGACAAAGCGGCTGCGCGGCGCAGTCAGCCGCAAGCCGGATGATACGGAGATATCGATGGCGTGGTGGGCCGCCACCGGCCAGTACAATCGACCCATCGAAACCCGGGTACGCAGAGGCTCGCTTTCATGGATTGGAATTTCGCCGAACTCGAACGCACCAAACGCTACAAGCTCCTGGCCGGCCTAGTGGTGCCGCGCCCGATCGCGCTGATCACCACAGTCAGCCTAGCTGGCGTGGTCAACGCGGCCCCGTTCAGTTTTTTTAATGTCATGGGCGACGAACCGCCGATTGTCATCGTCAGCATCGAGGATCGCGACAACGGCACACTCAAGGACAGTGCGCTCAATATCGTCGAGTCAGGTGAATTCGTGGTCAATCTGGTCGATGAAGCGATCGCCGAAAGAATGCACGCATGCTCGGTTGATTACCCGCCGGAGGAGAGTGAAATCGAGCGCGTCGGTTTCACCTGCGTTGCTTCGTCCCAGGTCAGGCCGCCACGGTTGGCAGAAGCGCCGGTGGCGCTTGAATGCACCCTGCATAGCCGGATTGATATCGATACCCGGCACCTGCTGATCGGCCAGGTGCGTCATCTGCACGTGCGCGACGAACTGGTCGACCCGGTCAGCTTGCGGGTGCGGATGGAAAACTACCATCCGGTCGGACGCCTGTTTGCCAACCAGTACACCCGGACCCGCGATCGTTTCGGCCTTGAAGCCAATGCCTATCTTGAGCGCATGGCAGCCGCCGGCCGCACCTAATGCAAACCATGGAGAGCCGCATGACACAAACCATATTCGTGATCAACCCGAACAGCACGCAGGCGGTGACCGACCATATCAGCCTGGCGCTCGAGTCGTTCCGTTTTCCCGGCGGCCCGATGATCGAATGCGATACCCTCAGGAGCGGCCCGCCGGGCATCGAGTCGCAGGCCCATGTCGATGGCATCAGCGAAAAGCTGCTCGCCTATTTCGAGGCCAATCCGGCGCGCCGCCAATCCGGCGCCGTGGTGCTGGCCTGTTTCTCCGACCCCGGCTTTCACGCCATGCGCGAAACGCTGGCCTGCCCGGTGTATGGAAGCGCGGAATGCGCCTACCTCACCGCCGCCGCGACCGCCGACCGTTTCGGCGTGATCTCGATCCTGTCGCGTGCCATCGCGCGTCACAAGCGGCAGGTGCGGCTGATGGGGCTGGAACATAAACTCGCCGAGGACCTGGCGATCGAGATCGGCGTGGTCGATCTGGCACAGGAAGACATCACCTTTGCCCGCATGCGCGAGGTGGGCATGACGCTCAAGACCAAACACGGCGCGAAAGTGGTGATCATGGGCTGCGCCGGGATGGCGCGCTATCGGACGAAACTGGAAGAGGTGCTGGACTTGCCGGTGATCGATCCGACGCAGGCGGCGGTGGGCATGGCACTGGGCGCGCTGTTGGCGCGCCAGAGCGCGCGAGTCGAGACACGCGCCGCCGCTTAAGCGGCTGGAATCGTCAGCAATGATGGGGAACCGCAGTCCGGGTACCGCTGCCTGCCCAAAATACCCCGGAAAGCCGTGGCATCGCCGGTGCGCTTTCCTGACGTAAGTATTGGTGGGCGACGTTGTTACTCGGGCGAAACAGCGCTGGCCGGATGCGCCGCGACCATCACCCGCCGCGCTGGCAGCCATTGCGGGGATCCAGCCGGCGTCGGTCGTCGCTGCCAACGGCGTGAACCTGACCGGCGTCAGTACCGAACCGGAGTCAATGGAGCTATCGTGCGCGCCACTACTTCGCACAGCACGAATCCTTCGCACAACACAAATCACGCCATGCAGAAGCGAGCGAAGGGGCGAACATGAAAATCAACAGATCTGGCCATATCCTACAGGCGGGCGTTACGGTAGGCTTTCCTGACTGTCGCGGCGACTCCGGTGATTCCACGAGTATCCTGGGCTGATTGCCTGCCGCAACCGAACAGCAATCACCCAAGGAGGAGAACCGTCATGCGCATGAGAACCCTGCTCGCAGTCAATACCTTTCTTGCCACGGTGCATGGTCTGGCATTCGTACTTCTGCCGGCAACCGCATTGGCTTTCTACGGCGTTACGACGGGGCCGGGCGAACGCCTGATGGGTCAACTATTCGGGACCGGACTGTTGACGGTAGCCTTGATGTGCTGGTTTGGCCGTGGCCTAGGCGACGCTGCGTCGCAGCGAATGATTGCGATTGCGCTTGGCGTGCCTTACGTGGTGGGAGCAATCGTCACGCTGATGGCCACTCTTTCAGGCGTTATGAATGTGAATGGATGGATCGGCGTTGCGATTTACGCTGGACTGGCGGCGGCGTACGGCTGGGCTTTGCTGGCGAGACACGACCCTGCGGGCGCGGCAGGGCGATGAATGCGCACTCGTTGTGACATCGATAACTGCACCCTGAAACGGCGCGGCGTCTGGTCACCAACGAAGAGTTCATATCGCAGTGCATCGGGCCGGACGCACTCGGGACGTAGCTTCGCTGGCTGTCAGGCGCCTGCAACTGACCACAGCGACTCCCTTGATTACCGTTCCAGCGGGGAATCGGATCGCAACCCCGACTAGCAGTTCGTTGAATTCGGGCCAAATCGCCGGGTCCGACCAATAACAACCTGCAAGGTGTTGTCTAGCGTTAGCATGCGAAACATGGCATGGTGTATTGCATCCGAATACCCGCTCCCTGAGCAGCGAACTTCAACAGACCGCCAGGGCCCGCCCACACAAAATGTGCACGCGCGCAGTGCAAAAACTGCCGCGCGAACATGGATCGACTCGGCCACTATCGCGCCGCCAGATGCTTGTGCTCCAGCCGGCTCATCAGACGCACGATCGGCCACAGCAGCGCCAAATACATCAACGCCGCAAGCACGATCGGCGTGGCGTTGTAGGTCAGGGCCTGCGCCTGCCGCGCGTTGTTGAGCAGTTCGGGCAAGGCCACCACACTGGCCAGCGTGGTCAGCTTGATGACTTCCAGGGTGTTGCTCACCAGGTCCGGCAGCACGTTCTTCACCGCCTGCGGCACGATCACATGGCGGTAGGCCTGGCCCTTTGTGAGCCCCATCGACAACGCCGCCTCCATCTGCCCGCGTGCAATGCTTTCGATGCCGGCGCGGAAGATTTCGCCGTAGTAGCTCGAGGTGTTGAGAAAGAAGCCGAGCGCCACCGCGGCCAGCTTCGGCATTTCGATCGACAGGAAGGGAAACCCGAAGTAAATGAAAATCAGCAGCACCAGCGGCGGGAAGGCGCGAAAGAAATCGACGTAGACCATGGCACCGCCGCGCACCCAGCGCGAGGCGTGGGTCGAGGCCAGCGCCAGCAGCAGGCCGCCAGCCAGACCGAGCGGAATCACCAGGGCCGAGAGCATCAGGGTGGTGCCGAAGCCCTGCAGCAGGAACGGCCACACCTTTGCGATGATCGCCGGGTTGAAAAAGACCTGGGTCAGCGTTTCCATGCGAAGCGCTTTTCAAGCCGGCGGCCGAACCACACGAAGGGAATGAACAGGAGCAGGTAGGCGATCGCGCCAAGCGTCAGCGGCGTGGGGTTGCCGGCCTCCGAGGAACCGCTGGAGGCGACATTGAGAATCTCGTGCAGCGCCACCACCGAGCCCAATGCGGTGCCCTTGGTGATCGAAATCACCCGATTGGTCAGCGGCGGCACGGTGAGGCGGATCGCCTGCGGCAGGATCACCTCACGCAGGGTTTTCCAGTGGCTGAGGCCGAGCGAAAGGGCGGCGTCCCATTGACCTTTGTGCACCGAAAGAATGCCGGCCCAGAACACCTCTTCGGCGAACGCGGCGAGCACCAGGGAGAGCGACAGCCAGGTCGCGGTGAAGGCGTTCATCGACAAGCCAACATACGGGAACGCGAAAAACAGCACGATGATGATCACCAGCGGTGGCAAGGCGCGAAAAATGTCGGCGAAGCCGACGATCAACCAGCCGGTGAACGGCACCCGCAGGGCGCGCAGCACTGCGAGGCACAGACCGACAAACACTCCGGCGGCGATCACCGCCAGGCCAAGACCCAGGGTGACCAGCATGCCCTCGGCGATGCGCGGCAAATAGCGCAGCGCGACTTCAGCGTTGAAGAAGCTGGCGATCAGGCGCTCGAGGTTGCTCATGCAGTGTCTCGACCAGGCACAAACAAAAAGCGCCGGCTCACGCCAGCGCCTCTGTTTTTGAACAGGATGATCAGGAGCACTTCAGGGCGACCGGCGCCGCGTCGTAGCCGTCCATGTTCGGCACCCCATGCCCCGGCGCGATCTTCAGCGTGCTGGAGTCGGCGGCCGGCTTGGCGCCAAACCATTTTTCATGCAGTGTGGCCAAGGCGCCATCCTGCTTCATGCACTTGATGACCATCGAAATCTGGTCGCGGCCGGCCTTGTCATCGATGCGGAATGGCACCGCCCAGACCAGGCCGGTCTTGATGGTGTAGGTGGTCTTGACCATCGGGTTCTGCTTGGCCGCCCAGGCGACCACGGTGTTGCCGGCCAGGTTGGCGCTGGCACGCCCCGAGAGCACTGCCTGCACGGCGTCGGCGTTGGTGTCATAGACGTCGAACTTGAAACCGTATTTCTCGGCATTTGCCTTGGCCCAGGTGTCGTATGCGGAGCCCTTGTTCACCGAAATGGTCTTGCCCTTGAGATCTTCCAGTGCCTTGATCTCCGGGTCGGCTTTCTTGACCAGAAACTGGAAGTCGGTGTCCAGGTAGCCTTCGGTGAACAGCAAGGCCTTTGCGCGCTCGGGCGTCACGGTGGTGGGCGCGGCGATCCAGTCGTATTTTTTGGCGTTGAGGCCGGGTATCAGGCCGGAAAACTGGGTGGCCTCGATGTTGATCGGCCGCTTCAGGCGGCGGGCGATTTCGTTGGCCAGATCGACGTTGAATCCTTCAATGCCGCCACCGAGTTTGGCCATGGCATGCGGCGCAAACGTGGCATCGACGCCAGTGGAGATCGGCTGCTGGGCTTGGACGCTGGTGGCGAGGGCGAATGCAGCCAGACCAGGGACCGCAAAATTCAAGAAACGCATGGGTTGTATTCCTTCAAGTGAAGTGGTGCAAAGTTGAAAAAGTAGTCGCAAACATCATGCCAAATGGTCGCTCATATGGTTTTGTTGGCGAATTTTCCGCTGCCTTGTTACTCGGTCACCGGTTTGCCGGCGCCGACCCGGTCGACGATCAGCTTGTAGTGCTCCGGCCGGCGATGCTTGGCGAAATTGAACACATGCTCGCGAAAGGTGTCGCCCAGGCCGAGATCGCAATTGAAGAAAATCAGTTCGTCTTCCTCGGTGCTCGACTGCGCGGCGATCTCGCCGGAGGGTGACACGATGACCGAGCCGCCGATCATGTGGAAGCCGTCTTCGCGGCCGCACTTGGCCGCCGCGCCGATCCACAGCGCGTTTTCATGGGCATGTGCCTGCAGCAGCAGCAGGTGATGGAACATGCGCAGGTGGGAAGGCTCCGGCCAGTGGATGTTGTGCGAGGGCGTGTTGTAGCCGAGCACCACCAGTTCGGCCGACTGCAGGCTCATCACGCGGAAGGTTTCCGGCCAGCGGCGGTCGTTGCAGATGCACATGCCGACCTTGGTATCCATGGTGCTCCATACCTTGAAGCCTTCATCGCCGACCTCGAAGTAGCGCTTCTCGAGATGCTGGAACGGCGCCTGCGGCTTGTGGTCGGCGTGGCCCGGCAGATGCACCTTGCGATAACGCCCGACAATGGCTCCGCTGTGATCGACCAGCACGGCGGTGTTGAAGCGATGTCCTTCCGGCGTCAGTTCGGCATAACCGAGGTAAAAGCCGATGCCGTATTTGCGCGCCGCATCAAACAGCGGCTGGGTCGCGGCGTTCGGCATCGAGCGTTCGAAAAAACGGTCGATCTCTTCCTGCTCCGCCATCCAGTAGCGCGGGAAAAAGGTGGTCAGGGCCAGTTCCGGAAACACCACGAACGCGGCGCTTCTCGCATGCGCCTCGTGCAGCAGAGCGAGCAGGCGTTTGACCACCGCTTCACGGGTGTCGGCCAAATGAATCGGGCCCAACTGGGCCACGGCAAGCGGGAACGGGCGTTTCATCATGCGTCTTTCGCGGTCAGGTTCTTGAAGATTTTCTTGGCCGACGACGGCGCGCGGCGTTGCGCAAGGGGGCCGGGCGTACGGCGCGAAACGAACATGCCGCTGCCGCGCTCAACCTTGAGCGTGCTGTCGCTCACGACAATGCGGCCGCGGCTGATCACCGTCTCGGGCCAGCCAAGGATGGTACGCCCTTCATAGGGCGTGTAGCCGACCTGGTCATGCAGATTGGCGTGGGTGATCGTGGTTTCGCGCCGCGCATCCCAGATCGCGATATCGGCGTCGAGGCCGACGGCAATCGCTCCCTTGCGATGCTCCAGGCCGTACATGCGGGCATGGTTGGTGGCGGTCAGTGCGACGAACTGATTGAGCGTCAGCCGCCCCTTGCCCACCCCTTCGGAGAACAGCAGCGGCAGGCGCAG
>JANPGJ010000192.1:0-18309 GCA_031423955.1 Burkholderiales bacterium | reverse complement strand
CAATAGCAAAAAGCTTCTTGTTTTTGGTGAGGTGGTCAAGCCGGGATTATATAAAATAAAAAAGGAACTGCCTCTTTTAGAGATGCTGTTTCTGGTCGGGGGCGTTAAATCCGCGGCGTTGCGCGCGCAACGCCACTTGCTCGGCGGACTCCTCGCCGGTGACATAGAGCACCCTGGCGCCGGTGCCAGACAATCCGGCAAGGGCCTGCAACAGCAGGGTCGACTTGCCGATCCCGGGGTCGCCGCCAATCAACACCACCCCGCCCGGCACGAAGCCGCCGCCAAGAACCCGGTCGAATTCGTCGATCGTACTGCCGATTCGTGGCGTATCGCGCGCCTCGATCTCGGATAGCGATTTCGGGGCTCCGGTGGTCGCCAGACCGAGCGGCCCGGCGCTATAGCGGTTGCCAGTGCCCGCCTTCGGCGCCTCCAGGCGAACCTCCGACAAGGTGTTCCAGGCGCCGCAATCGGGGCACTTGCCCTGCCACTTGGGCGCATCACCCCCGCATTCCGAGCAAACGTAAGCGCTGCGGGCCTTGGCCATCACGATTTTGCAATTGCGACACGGCGCCGCACGGTCATCGGGTTTCAAGCACGGGAACCCGTGCCGCCAGCGCGCAAAACATTTCATAGGAGACCGTTGCGGCCGCGCTTGCCACGTCATCGGCGGGCAGCCCCGCGCCCCACAGCACTACCCTGCTGCCGCTCCGCGCCTGTGGCACCGGGGTCAGATCGACATACAACATGTCCATCGCGACCCGCCCGACCGTGCGAGTGGCGATGCCATCGACCAGGATCGGCGCACCGTGCTGCCGGGTGCCGGGCGCATGGCGTGGATAGCCGTCGGCGTAGCCGCAGGCGACCACGCCGATCCGCATCGGCCGGTCGGCGCGATAGATGTAGCCGTAGCCAACGCCGTCGCCGGCAGCAAGGGTCTGAATCGCGATGATTTCGCTTGCCAGGGTCAGCACCGGGCGCAGTCCAAGTTGCGTCGCAGTCTGGTCCGGGAATGGCGAGGAGCCATACAGCGCGATACCGGGTCGTACCCAGTCGCCATGGGTGGCGGGAAACCGCAGGATGGCCGCCGAATTGGCGGCACTGCGCGGTGCAGCGATGGCCTCGCCAAGGGTGGCAAAGGTTCGCATCTGATCGGCGACACCCAGTGCCCCGTCGGCATCGGCGAAGTGGGTCATCAGGGTGACCGACTTTACCTGCCTCAAATGTCGCAAGCGATCGAACGCCGGCGCCACCGCGGCAGGAGCGAAGCCGAGTCGATTCATGCCGGTGTTGCACTTCAGATACACGTCCAGCGGCCGGCGCAACGACGCCCGTTCAAGCATGTCGATCTGCGCCGCGTGATGGACCGTCGGGGTCAGGTGCAAGGCATCGACGATGTCGAGATCGCGGGCCTCGAAAATGCCCTCGAGCAGCAGGATCGGGTGCGCGAATCCAGCCTCGCGCAGGCGCGCCGCCTCGTCAAGGTCGAGCAGCGCGAAACCGTCTGCCGCCCGCATCGCGCCGGCGGCGCGCAGCAGGCCGTGACCATAAGCGTTGGCCTTGACCACCGCCCAGATGCGCGAAGCAGGCGCCCGCGCCCGCACCACGTCCAGGTTGTGGCTGAGGGCAGTCAAATTGAATTCGGCTCGGATCGGGCGCGGCATGGTGAAAATCCGCGCGCTAGCGCGGACGCTGCAAGACCTTGGAAAGACGGCTGTCAATCACCTAGGGGGCAACCCGAATGCCGCCTAAATCATTGATTTGCGTAGGGGTTTTCATGCTATAAAGCCGGGCGCCCGACCCTCGCCCGTGGATTCTGGATGCGGGTCGGACACCTCAGTATTCTAATTGACAAGGGTGCGATGAAAACCGGGTTCTACACCATCATGTCGGCGCAGTTTTTCTCGTCGCTCGCCGACAACGCGTTGTTTGTCGCCGCCATCGAGTTGCTCAAGAGTGGCGGCGCGCCGGAATGGCAGCGTGCCGCGCTGGTGCCGATGTTCGCCTTCTTTTATGTCGCGTTGGCCCCGTTTGTCGGCGCCTTTGCCGACCTGCTGCCCAAGGGACGGGTGATGTTCCTGTCCAATACGCTGAAGATCGCGGGCTGCCTGATGATGCTGTTTGGCGTTCACCCGCTGATCGCCTACACGGTGGTCGGCCTTGGCGCCGCGGCATACTCGCCGGCCAAGTACGGCATCCTCACCGAACTGTTGCCGCCGTCGCAACTGGTCAAGGCCAACGGCTGGATCGAAGGCCTGACGATCGCGTCGATCATTCTTGGCGTGCTGCTCGGCGGCCAGTTGATCGGACATCGGGTCTCCGATGCGCTGCTGGCGATCGACATCCCGAACATTGATTTCGGCATCGATACGCCGCCTGAAGCGGCAATCGCGCTGATCATCTTCCTGTACATCGGGGCTGCCGCCTTCAACCTGTTCATCCCGCTCACCGGCGCTGCGATGCTGCCATTACCGGACAGGCCGATCGAATTGTTGAGCGACTTCTGGCGCTGCAACAAGATCCTCTGGCGCGACAAACTGGGGCAAATTTCACTGGCGACCACCACGCTTTTCTGGGGTGTTTCAGGCAACCTGCGCTACATCGTCCTCGCATGGGCCGCGGCGGCGCTTGGTTACGGCACCACCCAGGCCTCCGGACTGGTGGGCGTGGTGGCCATCGGCACCGCGATCGGCGCGGTGGTGGCCAGCATGCGCATGCGCCTGGAGCATGCCACCGGCGTCATCCCACTGGCAGTGGGCATGGGCTTTCTGGTGATCCTGCTGATCTTCATCAACAACGTGTGGGTAGCGGCGCCCTTCCTGATCCTGTTGGGCGGCATCGGCGGCTACCTGGTGGTGCCGATGAACGCCTTGCTGCAGCATCGCGGCCACAGCCTGATGGGCGCCGGCCGTTCGATCGCCGTGCAGAACTTCAACGAGCAGGCCTGCATCCTGTTTCTAGGCTTCCTCTACACCACCGCCACCGGCGCCGGGGTCTCCGCGTTCGCCGCCATCGCCGGCTTCGGCGTGCTGGTGGCGTCGATCATGTGGCTGATCGGTTACTGGCATCGCAGCAATCTGGTGCATCACAAGGCAGAAGTCGATCGCCTGCTCGATATCGCCCGGGGTGACAGCCAGCATCAATGAGTTCCCCGCAGCCGAAGGGAGTGTCGCCTCGGCAAGGGCTGCGATGTACCCGACCCGGATTGTCAGTTCAGCGCGTCATTGGCCTGATTTGGCCATCCGGCCGGGACCACGAAACCGCGCCCGATCTCGCGCGCATCACGCGAGGTGCTGTCAAATTCGACCACCATCAACGCCGTGCCGCCGCTCGCGAAGTGCCGGTCCAGGCAGACAGACAATGCCGTCGCATCGAATGCGCCGGCAGCGGCACACGGCCAGGCCAGCCACTCCAGGCGATCGATGACCCGATAGCTGTGGCCGGGCCGCGGCCAATCGTGGTCACTGCCGCTGCGGTGGTGGCGCCACCAGCCGCGGCAATGGGCCGGGTTGATTCCAGGCGCCGGGCGGCCTTCGCCTACGACTGGATAGAACAACCAGCCCTTGAGAAACGCACGCGGCTCGACCTGGTCCAGGCCCAGTGCGGCCAGCGCCGCGATCCCGGCCGGCGTCTGATTAAGCTTCAGCTGTCGCGAGAACACACGGTCAGCCTTGGCCGCCAGAATGTCCTGGCCGGCCGGGCCGGTGTAACCAGTGAACCCGCAAGCGCCGGGGCGCTGCAGATAAAACTTGACTGCAAGTTCCCAGTGCACCGCCGTGCCGGTGGCGTGATCGCGGAATACGAAATCGAAGTCACCCAGCGTGCGCCCGCCGTCACGCACCGCCAGATTGACCGCGAGCAAATCAAAGCGGTCGGTGTTGCCCAGCCAAAATGCGAGCAGCAGTTCGGCCAGCCTTCCGAGGCGACGCACATTGTGCTGCACCAGCAATCTGTCGAGCACGGCCGGATCGGCGTCGAGTTGCGCCAGCCATGGGTGCGCTTGCTTGAGTGCCGCGGCACACCACGTGTCGTCGGCCAGTGCCCCGTGCTGCGAACCGGGGCCGTGCGCCAGCAAACCGGGGGCGCCGATCAGCCAGGCCAGCGAGCGCACCAGCGGATGCGCATAATCGGAGGCACCGGTCAAAGCACGGTCGGCGCGTCAGGCAATTCGTTGTCGTTTTGCGCGGGCGGCGGAAAATGCGCCGCCAGTTCGTCACTGATGCGTTGGATCGCCGCCAGCATGCCGGCTTCGGCCTGCCCTTGCTGCAACTGCCGGCCCAGCGCCGCGCAGATCGCCGTCCAAGTGGCCTGCGGCACGCGGCGCGCAATGCCGCGATCGGCCACGATCTCGATGCTTTTGTCGGCCACCAGCAGGTACACAAGAACACCCGTATTGCGCTCCGTATCCCATACGCGCAGCTTGGAAAACAACATCAGCGCGCGCTCGCGCGCCGGCGCGTTGCGCTTCAGATACGACCACGGCAGGCCGGCTTCGACGCAGACCCGGATTTCGCCGTCATGACGCAACTCGCCGGCCGCAATCGCCGCCGCGATGGCGTCCATCGCCGTCGCCGGCAGCACGCGCCGCACCGCGCCGCGGTCGGACAGCAAGTGTCTGAACACGCGCCCGAACCGCGGCCAATTAGTCATTTCCTCCTCCACCGCCGCCGGAATCGCCCCAGCCACCGGAGGCGCCGCCGCCGCTGAAATCACCGCCGCCGCCGGACGAGAACCCGCCCCATGACGATCCGCCTGAACTGCCGCCGCCCATCCCGAATGGCACCCCGAATCCGCCGCCGCGGCCACCGCGGCCGCCACCCATGATCAACAAGAACAGCAACGCCACCACGGCGATGGCGATCGCGACCCACAGGCTGCCGGCAACCATCCACGCGATGACGCCGACCCCGCCGGCGCCAGCCAAGGATCCTGCCGCCCGCCCGAGCAGGGATTTGAGAATCGAGCCGCCGACAATCAGGGCGATGAAACCGATCATCAGCCAGGCTTCAAGGTCATTGTTGTCGGCCGCCGCGCTGGCGCCCTTCGGCGCCTGCGCTGGTGGCAGGGCCTCGCCTTCGACCAGGCGGATCAACGCATCGAGTCCGGCATTGAGGCCGCCGCTGAAATCGCCCTGGGCAAAGCGCGGCGACATGTTCTCCCGAATGATTCTTTTCGCGGCCAGATCAGGCACCGCGCCTTCAAGCGCCCGCGCAACGTCGATGCGCACCCGTTTGTCATCTTTCGCAATGATCACCAGCAAACCGTCGCCGACGCCTTTGCGCCCGATTTTCCAGGCTTCGCCGACCCGGTGAGCGTAGTCCTCGATCGGCTCGGGCTGCGTGCTCGGAACCAGCAGTACGGCGATCTGGCTACCGTGCGCCTGTTCGAATGCCGCCAGTTTCGCCTCGAGAGCGTCGCGCTCGGTTGCCGGCATGATGCCGCCCAGGTCGGTGACCCGCGCCTTGAGGGCGGGCACCTCCACCAGCGCCTGCGCGAGCGCTCCTGCGCAGGCCAGCCACAGGCAGAGCCACATGACCGCCCGGGCAAAGAGTGTCACGCGAATCCATGGTGTGGCGCAGCTTGCCATGGGTCGGCGTCTTACTTCTTGTCGGCCGGCTTGTCGAAGCTGACCGACGGCGCCACCGAAATGGCCTTCTCGTTGTCGACCGCGAACGAGGCCTTGGTCTTGTAGCCCATCACCATCGCCGTCAGGTTCGACGGGATGCTGCGCACCAGGACGTTGTAGGCCTGCACCGACTTGATGTACTTGTCGCGCGCGATATTGACCCGGTTCTCGGTGCCTTCCAGCGTGGTGCGCAGGTCGCGAAACGCCTGGTTCGCCTTCAGGTTCGGATAGTTCTCTGAAACCACCATCAGGCGTGAAAGCGCACCCGACAATTCGCCTTGCGCGGCCTGGAATTTCTGGAACGCCTGCGGATCATTGACCAGTTGCGGCGTCGCCTGAATCGAAGTGGCCTTGGCACGCGCTTCAATCACGCGGGTCAGGGTCTCCTGTTCGAAATTCGCCTCGCCCTTGACGGTGGCGACGATATTGGGCACCAGATCGGCACGCCGCTGGTATTGCGCGAGAACGCCTGCCCAGTCCGCTGTCACCTGTTCGTCGAGTCGCTGAAAATCGTTGTAGCCGCACCCGGACAGGGTCAGCGACAGGAAAACGATCAGGCCGGTGATGGTCTTGCGCATGGATATCTTCTCCTCGGAAGGGCTGAATGTGATGTGCATTGCCGGAAAACATGCTCGACTGCGTTAGTCTGCGGGCGCAATCCCGCCCGCGACCCTCAAGTTGCGGTAGGTGCCACGTTTTGCAAGCCCAGCCAGGTAGCACGCGCGAACAGCAGATCTTCCCAGGCGCGCGCCTTGTCGGTGGGCGTGCGCAGCAGATAGGCCGGATGATAGGTGACCACCACCGGGGTGCCTGCGAAACTGTGCAGGCGGCCGCGCAGCGACGCGATCGATGCCTCGGTGCCGAGCAGCGCCTGGCTGGCGAAACGGCCCATCGACAGGATCAACCGCGGCTTGATGAGCGCGACCTGGCGCAGCAAATGCGGGGCGCAACGGGCCACTTCGTCCGGTGCCGGGTTGCGATTGCCTGGCGGCCGGCACTTGAGCACATTGGCGATATACACGTTCTGCCGGCGATTCATGTCCAGCGCGGCCAGCATGGCATCGAGCAATTGCCCGGCTTGCCCCACAAAAGGTTCGCCGCGCGCATCTTCTTCGGCACCCGGCGCTTCGCCAATGATCATCCAGCCCGCGTTTTCGTCACCAACGCCGAAGACAGTATTGGTCCGACCCTTGCACAGGGCGCAGGCGCTGCATCCGGTCACCGCTGCCTTCAGCGCCGGCCAGTCCAGTTGCCCGATCGCGGCGGCGCGCGCTCTGTCATCGTTGGTGCCAGGCTGCGCCTCAATCATTGGCGCGTCCAGCGTCTGCGCACTGCGTACTGCCGGTTGCACGGCCTCAGGCCGCGCGGGCACGGCGTTGGCGAGCGCGGGTGGCGCGCCGGGCGGCGACGTGCCCGGTATCGAGGCCGCGGCCAGCGCCGGCCTGGCGCGCGCCTTCCACAATGGGCCAAGGCCCATTTCAATCAGCAATCGGTCGCGATCAGGGCTCATAGCGTGCGCGACAACACCAGGGCGTCTTCGCGGCCGCCGCGCGCCGGGTAGTAGCTGCGCCGCAGCCCGACCTGGGCAAAGCCGGCCTGGGCATAAAGCTGGCGACCCGGCAGGTTGGTCGGGCGAACTTCCAGAAGCATTGACCGGGCGCCATTTTGCTGCGCGAGGTGGCTGATCAAACCCAGCAATTGCCGGCCATGGCCGCGCCGCTGCGCCGGGCCGGCGACCGAGAGGTTGAGCAGGTGCGCCTCGTCAAGCGCATGCATCACCACCGCATAGCCGATCAGTTCTTCGCTTTGCTCGTACAGCCAGCAGCTATAGCCGGCAGCCAGCGAGTCGCGAAAGTTGCCCAGGGTCCAGGGAAATTCGTAGATCGCATTCTCGATGCGTACCACCTGGCCCAGCGCCGCCTCGGTCATCGCCGTGATGCGCGGCACGGCCTCCTTCAGGACCGCGCTCATCGACGCAGCCTCCTGCCGCCAGCGTGCAGTGCAGCGGTCGGGGCGCGCCGCAGCATGACCAGGAACGGCGCCCTCATGCCGCCTGGCGGGCCGCGCGCGCCGCTGCCTGCTCGTGAACGTCGAGCGCCACCTTGTCGCGCAAGTAGAGCGGCCCCGCTGTTTCCGCGGCAACCCCGCGACCCGCAGCCAGGGCACGAGCGCCAAGCGACGCGACGGCAGCCGCCTGCGGCACCGCTTCGGCGGCCACTGAAATCAATTCATACGCCGCGCCAAGCGCCTGCGCCTGCACGGCCAAGCCGCTGCCACATGCCGCAAAACGCCCGGCCAGCGGCGGCAGCACGGCCGGCTTGACCAATGCGGGGGCGTACAGCAGTCGCCAGGTGGCGGCGTCCCGCTGGTACGCCGCCAGATACAGTTCCCCCATCCGGGCATCGAGGCAGGCGAGCACCCGCTCGCCACCGTTCGCTTCGGCCAGCGCCTCCAGGGTGATCACCGGCAGCAGCGGCAGGTCGCGCGCAAACGCCAGCCCTTGTGCCACGCTGCAGGCGATGCGCACGCCGGTGAACGAGCCGGGACCGGCACCGAAGGCAATCGCGTCGAGTTGGCCGACCGCCATGCCAGCGTCGGCCAGCAGCGTCGATACCATCGGCAGCAACAGGGACGAATGGCGCTGCCCCGCATGCGCGACCGATTCGATCACCGCCCCGTCATGCCACACGGCGCATGAACAATGCTCGGTCGAGGTCTCAAGGGCAAGAATGCGCATGGTGCGGCTTGGCGGTTCGGCTGGAAAATGTGACCTGGTCGGCGATCGCCAGCAGGCCGCAGGGAGTATAGCTGCTGGCCCCCTGCCCGCATCCTGCGCCTGATCGATGCCAGCCGGGTCGCGCGGGGGAGCGCTATGTGAACGGATTTTCGCTGCCGCCGGCCGCTTGCGCGCGCCCTGCCGGCCGGCCGGTGAACTCGTCTTCGATGTTGTCGCGATAGTAGCTCCAGGGCGACTGGCTCTCGAGCAGGCGGCGCGCGATTTCACGCCCCACCGCCGCATACTCGATCAACTGGCCGTTGGTCAATTCCACTAGGAGCACCTGGCGCGCTTCGTCATAGCCCGCCGCCTTGAGCGAGCCGCCGTGAAGTCGTTTGCGTTGCATGCCGGCCTGCGGTCAGAGAATTCGATTGAACCAGAACAGCGACAGTCCGGCCGCCAGCAGCGCCACCAGCGCGGCGAGCGCGGCGAACAACGCGCTGATCTCGGTTTCCTTCTTTTCCATGGTCAAGCGCGAATTGAGCGCTGCGTAGACCTTCCTGAGATCGGTGGCCGAGCCGGCCTGGTAATAGGCACCATGCGTCAGGTTGGCAATCTGCTTGAGCGGTTCCTCGTCAAGCTTGACGCGCATCGACCAACCTTCGAAACCGATGGTTTCCCCCTTGGTGGTGCCGATGCCGACGGTATAGACGCGCACGCCGCGTTCGGCCGCCATTTTCGCGGCTACCTGGATTTCCGGACCCGCCGTGCGCTCGCCGTCGGTCAGGAGAATGATCGCGCCGTTGTTGTAGGAGCCAGGCGGCACCGGCTTGAACTCCTTTTTCGGATCCTTGGGCGGCATGCCGAACGTGCGGCGCGGCGCGTTGCTGCCGCTGATCATCGACGCCACATCGATACTGCCGTCCGGAAACAGGGTCGCCAGGGAAACAATGATCGCACTGCCGATCGCGGTGCCGCGCTGCAGCTGGAAGCGGTCGATCGCGTTGAGCACGTCTTCGCGGTTCTGCGTCGGATACTGCACGATCGATGCGGTGGCTGCGAACGACACCACGCCCAGCCGCACGCTGCGCGGCTGATCGTTGACAAATGCCTTGGCCGCCGCCTGCGCCGCCGCCAGCCGGTTGGGCTTGACATCGACCGCGCGCATGCTGCCTGACACATCGATCGCCAGCACGATCGTTTCGTGCTGGGAAGGCAGGGCGATCACCGCCACCGGTCGCGAGATTGCCACCACCATCAAGCCGATCGCCAGCAGAAACAAGAGCGGTGGCAGGTGGCGCTTGAATTGCGGACCGCCAGCCAGAGCTTGGCGGATCAACGACAGATTGGCAAATGCCAGCGCAGAACGATTCTTGCGGCGCAGCAGCAGGACATAGGCGCCGGCCAGCAGCGGCATCAGCAGCAGCAGCCACAGCATTTCGACCCAGAGAAACTTCATGCCGCCCCCGCCAGATGCGCCGGCAGGCCACCGCCGGCCAACTGGCTGCGCCGCTTGCGCAGGTCGGCAAAGCGCAACACCGAATCGATCAGCGCATCGTCGGTCGCCAGTTCGAGCACGTCGACGCCGGCTTCGGTGAACGACTGGCGCAGGGCTTCCTCGCGGCGCCCGGCAGCGGCCGCGAAACGCTTGCGAAAGCCGCGTTCATGGGTGTCCACGAGCACCTGCTCGCCGGTCTCGGCGTCGCGAATCAAGACCAGCCCGAGGTCCGGCAATTCCATTTCGAGCGGGTCATACAGGCGCACGGCGATCGCCTCGTGGCGCTGGGTCAGTTGCGCCAGCGCTTCGGCCCAGCCAGGCTGACTGATGAAATCGGACATCACGAACACCAGCGAGCGCCGCGGAATAAAGCGAAACGCGCTTTGCAGAAACACCCGCAGGTCGGTCTCGCCGGAGGCTTCGCGTTGCGGCCGCGACAACATGCGGTGCAGGATGTGCAACACCTGGGCGCGGCCGCTGCGCGGCGGGATCACCGCATCCACCGCATCGCCATAGAACATGGCACCGACGCGATTGCCGCTGCGCGTCAGGAGCCGGGCCAGCACGGCGACGAAATCGGCCGACACACCGCGTTTGCGCACGTCACCGGAACCAAAATCGAGCGAGGGCGACAAGTCGAGCAGAAACCAGGCGCTCACCTCGCGGTCCTCGTGAAACTGCCTGACGTAAGGGGTGCTCATACGCGCCGTGACATTCCAGTCGATATGGCGTACGTCATCGCCGTACTGGTACTCGCGCAACTCCGCCAGGTCGATGCCGTGACCGCGAAACAGCGTGCGATAGTTGCCATGGATCGCGCCGTCGAGGCGGCGCAGGACCGTCCACTCGATGCGGCGCAACAACTGCTCGGCCGCAGCCGGGTTGCCGGTCGCCGCGATCCGCCCGCCGGAGTTCTCAGGCGGCGACTTTGACATGCGCTTCGAGCGGCTTGGCGGGCGCGGCGATGTGGCGCATGATCCTTTCGATCAGCAGGTCGGCGCTCATCGCTTCGGCCAGCGCTTCGTAGGTCAGCACCAGGCGATGGCGAAACACGTCCGGCACCAGGTCGGTCACGTCTTCGGGCAATACATAGCTGCGGCCGCGCAGGAATGCCAGTGCGCGCGCGCCTTCGATCAGGTGAATCGGCGCCCGCGGGCTCACACCATAGGAGATGAAACGCGCCAGATCCGGCAAGCCGTGCCTGGCCGGGTCGCGCGTCGCCGCCGCCAGCCGCACCGCGTATTGCATCAGCGACGGCTCCACATAACCGGCGCGGCATTCGCGCTGCAGCGCCGCCAGTTGATCGGTGGAGGCGATTTCGGCCACCACCTGCTGGGTCGCCGCGGTCACCCGATCGACGATCACGAATTCCTCTTCCTCGGTCGGGTAGCCGACCAGCACCTTCATCATGAAGCGATCAACCTGCGCTTCCGGCAACGGATAGGTGCCTTCGGTCTCGATCGGATTCTGGGTCGCCATCACCAGGAATGGCGCGGGCACCTTGTGGGTCTCGCCGGCGATCGTCACCTGATACTCCTGCATCACCTCGAGCAGCGCGCTCTGCACCTTGGCCGGTGCCCGGTTGATCTCGTCGGCCAGCAGAAGATTGCAGAATACCGGCCCCAGCGAGGTGCCGAATTCGCTGGTCTTCTGGTTGTAGACACGGGTGCCGACCAGATCGGCCGGCACCAGGTCGGGGGTGAACTGGATCCGCTTGAAGCTGCCGCGGATGGTGCGCGCGAGCGTCTTGACGGTGAGAGTCTTGGCAAGACCCGGAACCCCCTCCACCAGCAGGTGCCCTTGCGCCAGAATTGCCACCAGGACCCGCTCAAGGAAATGATCCTGGCCGACCACCACTTTCTTGACTTCATACAACAGCCGCTCCATCAGTGGCTTGACTTCGTCGTTGGCGCTGTCCTTCATCACATCTCCTGTCGTGGCGTTGCCTGCGGTTTCAGTTGACCTGCGGTCCTAGAATGGAGAAACGCCGATCGCGTTGGCTGCATTTTCGATCGGTACCGCGAAGCCGATGCCGATGAAAACGCGCTGTTGGGTCGGGTTGAGGATGGCCGTCACGATGCCGACCAGTTGGCCGTCGGCGGTCACCAGCGGGCCGCCGGAGTTGCCGGGATTGGCGGCGGCATCGAACTGGATCAGATTGCTCAAGGCGCGCTTGCCCTCGGGTGAAACGAATTCACGCTTCAGCCCGGACACCACGCCGGCCGACGCCGACGGTCCAATGCCGAACGGAAAACCGACTGCCACCACGTGATCGCCGACCGCGAGATCGCCGGTCGAACGCATGGTCGCGGCCTGCAGGTCGTCGGGAATGGTCTTGGCCTGCAGCACGGCCAGATCGTGCTCGGGCTTGACGCCCAGCACCGTGGCCTCGGACTCGAGGCCATCGGCGAAGGTGACGCGAATCCGCTCGGCGCCGGCGATCACATGCATATTGGTCAGGATCGTGCCCTTGTCTACGATCACCACGCCGGTGCCGACGCCGCCATCCATGTCGGGCTCGCCGGTGGCGCCGCTGTATATGCCTTCGACCCGCACCACCGACGGCCGGATCGCTTCGAATGCCTTGGCAGCGACTGACGGCAGCGGCTTGTTTTCGAGCGAGCTCAACACCGCCGCGTCAATGTCTTCCTGGGTGATATCGCGTGCGCCAGGCGCTGTTTTTTGGTGCACCAGCAGCGCCGATGCAGCAATCAGTGCGCCGGCCAGCAGCATCAGCCAGCGCTCGTGGCGCAGCATCCAGCCCTTCAGCCGCCCCATCCGTGTCCCCGACGCGGCGAGGCCTGCGGGGGCGGCAGCGCCGTCAGCCGGGGAGAATGCTGCTGCGGAAGGCGCCGGCGCGGTGGCGGTGGCTCGCGCACCGCGCGTCCGGCTATTGCTGCTGTAGAGCGGGGTTCTTTTCATTTCGCTTCTATGCTCGAAGGCCTGCCGGCATGCCTTGTATGAGTTGAACGTTATCACAGGCAGGCCGGGCACGGGACAAACCGGCGCCGGAGGGAGCGTCTGCCAACGGGGTAGCTGCCCGGATAACACATCAAGATGCGTGCCAATTCCATGCGACGACATCGACACACCGCGCGGCGCGCAACATTCCGGCACCTGGGAGAATGCGCCCGTCACGCCGGCCGGCGCGCGCAGGCCTTTCCGGACTATCCGAAACGCGTTGCGAGGTGACTTGAGGTCACGCAAGGCTTGCGCGGCAATGCGTCGCAGCAGGATTTGCGCCGGGGCTTTGGTTGCCGGCTTGCACCGTACCGCAATTCACCGGTACGGCGGGTCGCCTGGCCTATTCGCGGTCGCGATAGATGCTGCGGCCGTTATCGCGAATCTGCTGGCGCAGTTCACGCTTCTCATCATGGCTCAAGCCGCGGCCGCCACCCTCCGGTCCGCCTGAACGTTCGGGGCGTCGCTCGATGGACTCGCGGCGCACCTCCTCGCGTTGCGGTCGTCGCTCGTCCATCCTGCGCCCCGGTCCGCCATCCTGCCCGCCGCCGGATGGCCGGCCGGGCTGCGCCCAGCCCGCCTGGGAGGCACAGAGCGCAAAGACAGTCAGGAGAATGGCCAAGCGTTTCATTGTTTTGCCATGCGGATCGGAAAAAGGCGAATTCAACCATGGAAGCGCGGTCGATGTTGCGGCCCTGATGAATAGCAACAACGGCACTTGCGCAGCATCGTTGACCGATGATACGGCTGCAATCCCGGTCAAGTGGTAAGCAGTTGTAATCCCGCCGGTACAATTCACGCATGGATACTCATGAATTCGACTATGTGATCGTCGGCGGCGGCAGCGCTGGCTGCCTGTTGGCCAACCGCCTGTCGGCGGATCCTGCGGTGCGCGTCTGCCTGATCGAGGCCGGCGGCGAGGATAACTGGATCTGGATCAATATTCCGGTCGGCTACCTGTATTGCATCGCCAACCCGCGTACCGACTGGATGTTTCGCACCGCGTCCGAACCCGGCCTCAACGGCCGCGACATCCATTATGCCCGCGGCCTCGGACTGGGCGGATGTTCCCTGATCAACGCCATGATCTACATGCGCGGCCAGAAGCGCGACTATGACGAATGGGCCAGCCTGACCGGCGACAACGCCTGGAAATGGGAAAGCGTGCTGCCGTTTTTCACCCGCCACGAGAACAACCAGCAGCACCAGAACCGCTATCACGGCAACAATGGCGAAGTGCGGGTCGAAGAGCAGCGGCTTTCGTGGGCGATCCTCGACCGCTTTGCCGACGCCGCGGTCGAGGCCGGCATCCCGCGCACCGAAGATTTCAACACCGGCAACAATGCCGGCAGCGGCAAGTTCGAGGTGACCCAGAAAACCGGCCTGCGCTGGCATGCCCGCAGAGCCTTTCTCAATCCGGTCAGGAAGCGGCCGAATCTGGTGATCCGCGATCGCGCCCATGCACACAAGCTGCGGTTCGACGGGCAGCGCTGCGTCGGAGTCGAGATCGGCGACAGCAGCGGCACGAGCCTGATCCGCGCACGCCGCGAAGTCGTGCTGGCCGCCGGCACCATCGGCACGCCGCAGTTGCTGCAACTCTCCGGGGTGGCCGCGCCTGAATTGCTGGCCCGCCACCAGATACCGGTGCAGCACGCCCTGGCCGGCGTCGGCCAGAACCTGCAGGACCATCTGCAACTGCGGATGGCATTCAAGATAAAGGGCATCAAGACCCTGAACACCCGCGCCAACAGCCTGTGGGGCAAGGCAATGATGGGGCTCGAATACGCATTGCTGCGCCGCGGCCCGTTGACCATGGCGCCTTCGCAGTTAGGGGTGTTCTGGCAGTCCAGCAGCGCGCATGCGACACCCAATCTCCAATATCACGTGCAGCCGCTGTCACTCGACAAATTCGGCGATCCGCTGCATCGGTTTCCGGCATTCACCGCCTCGGTGTGCAATCTGCGCCCGACATCGCGCGGCCAGGTCCGCATTGGCAGCGCCGATCCGCGCGCCAAGCCGATCATCAACTGCAACTATCTGGCGACCGCGGAAGATCGCACGGTGGCTGCCGAAGGCCTGCGCCTGACCCGGCGGATTGTCGCGATGCGTGCGCTCAAGCCCTACCAGCCGGAGGAATTCCTGCCCGGGCCGCAATTCCAGACCGATGAGGAGCTTGCGCGCGCCGCCGGCGACATTGGCACCACGATTTTCCATCCGGTCGGAACCTGCCGCATGGGACGCGTCGACGACCCGCTGGCGGTGGTCGATGCGCAACTGCGGGTGATCGGCATCGATGGGCTGCGCATCGCCGATGCGTCGGTGATGCCCACCATCACCTCGGGCAACACCAACGCGCCGACCATGATGATCGCCGAACGCGCCGCCGCGATGATTCTGGCGGCATGACAGCGGCCGGCGCCGGGCGCCGCCGCGCCCAGGCCCTGCGTGTGCAAGTCGGCACGCTGACCCTCAAGAACCCGGTCATCTGCGCTTCAGGCGAGCATGTGATGACCGAAGCCGGTATCCGCGCCGCGCTCGCCGCTGGCGCCGCAGTGGTAGTTGCAAAGTCGGTCAACGAGAGCCAGGCGGCACGCGAACAGCTGGCGCAAACCGACTACCTGCGGGTCGATGATCAATGGCAGGTCTTGCCGTGGCATGGGCACGGCGGCAACGTCCTGTGCCGCTCCGGCCTGCAGCCGCGCGCAAGCGGCGACTGGATCGGCGCCGTCGCAGCGCTTGACCGCGAAGCGCGCGACCACGACGCCTGTGTCGCGGCGAGCGTCATCCTCGCCGGAATCGATGCAGCCATCGGACTGGCGCGGCAGATCGAGGCGGCCGGCATCCGCCTGCTCGAATTCAATGTCGGCACGCCGTATGGCGACGAAGCCGCGCATGGCGGGGTGACCACCGAGCGGGCGGCGGCGAAAATACGTGAACAGGTCGCCGCCGTGACCGCGGCGGTGAAGATTCCGGTGTGGGTGAAACTCACCGGCCAGAGCGAGAACGTGACAGCGCTGGCGGTGGCGGCCCGCGAAGGGGGTGCCGCCGCCGTCACCATGATCGGCCGCATGCTGGGCATGCTGCCCGATCTTGAGACCATGGCGCCGGCGCTCGACACCAACCTTGGTTATGGCGGCCCCTGGGCCCTGCCCCTCGCCTGCTACTGGCTGGCGCGCAGCCGGCGGCAACTCGGCAATGACTACCCCTTGATCGGCACCAATGGTGCGCGTGGCGGCAATGACGTTGCGCGCATGTTGCTGGCGGGCGCCAGTGCGGTGGAGATGTGCTCGGCCGTGATGACCGGCGGGTTCGGTGTGCTGACGACCGCCATCGACGAGTTCGCGACCTACATCGAGCGCCATGACACCTGCGCGAGCGCAATCATCGGGCGCGCCGCGGCCGGCGTCAAGGCGTTCTCGGAACTGCCGGCGCGGGCCGACATCTGGCGCGAATTCGTGCCTGACGCCACTCTCGGCGGCTGACCCGGCAGCGGCCGCGCCCGCTATTTGGCGGCGTCGGCCAGTTTCAGGTCGACGATCAGCTTCCTGAAGTGGCGGTCTTCGACGTCGAGTACGGCGCGAAACTGCTCCGGATCAAGATACATGGTGCTGTTGAAGGTCTTTTTGGTCGCCTCGATAAACTCGGGCGATTTCATCGCCTCGGGAATTGCCGCGGTCAGCTTCTTGAGGATCGCCTCCGGCGTTCCTCTGGGCGCGAAAAAACCGAACTTGGTGACGTCGGTCATGTCCAGACCGCCCTCGCGCACGGTGATGTAGTTCGGCATCAGGTCCGAGCGCTGCGGCCCGGTGATCGCCAATGCGAGCAACTTGCCGGCATTGACGTGTGGCATGATGGCATTGGGCAGGCCGACCACCATGTCGACGTTGCCGCCAAGGATCGAGGTCACCGCCGGCCCGATGCCCTGATAGGGCACGTGCAGGATCCTGAAACCGCCGGCCGCCGCGATCGCTTCGCCGGCCATGTGGGTGGTGGTGCCGATACCGGCCGAGCCAAAGGTCAGCTTGCCGCTGTTGGCGCGGCCGTAGGCGACCATTTCCGCGAGCGTCTTGAATGGCGCATCCGGTCGCACCGCCACCACGAACGGGGTGCCGATGACGTTGCCTACCGGAATGAAATCGGCACGCGTGTAAGGTGTTTTCGTCATGTTCGGAATCACCGTCATCGCGCCGGTTCCGGTATACAGCAGCGTATAGCCGTCCGGATTGGCCTTGTGCACCGTCCCGGCGCCGATGATGGTGCCGCCGCCGGCAACGTTGTCGATCACCAGCGGCTGACCGAGAATGCGCTGCAGCGCCGGCGCCAGAATCCTTAGTTGCTGGTCGGTGCCGCCGGGCGCATATGGCACCACGACGCGGATTGGACGGTTCGGATATTCCTGTGCCAACAAAAGCGTTCCCGGGTGCAGCAGGGCAGCGATTGCGGCGATGGCAAATATGGACCTGCGCTTCATCGATTGTGTCTCCGGATTCATGTTGTGATGCGTACAGCCCAAGCATACCCCCAAGCGGCAGCCCGGGTGCATTCAGTGGATTCCCATGAGCCACTGGATGACCTGCTTCATCAGGAAGCCGAAAATGCCGAACGCCAGCACGAAAAACAGCACGAAACTGCCCATTTTTCCGGCTTTGGATTCACGTGCAACGCTCCAGATGATGAACAGCATCATCACGATCAGACCGCCGACGCCCCAGGTCATGCCGAGGTTGGCGATCTGCGCTTCGTTCAGGCCGAATGCGGAGCCCTGCACTTCTACGCGCCTCGCGACCGCAGTGGGTGTTCGATGGCACGCAGCGGCCTGGCACCGGCAGGCACCGAACCGCGCCGCGGAACCGCCTGTCCGGGTTCCCTCACGCCCCCGCCCTGTCGGCGCGCGCCGGCCAGGCTTGCGTGTCAAGCAAATCGCGATAGGCATGCCAGGTCGCGTGGCCGAGCAGCGGAACGCTGATCACGAACCCCGCCATCAGGGTCAGCATTGACAGACCGGTGCACAGCATGATGATCGCGGCCCACAACACCATTGGCAGCGGATTGGCGCCGACCGCGCGAACGCTCGTCGCCAGCGCGGCGCGCAAGCCGATGTCGCGGTCGAGCAGGAGTGGAACCGACACCACGGTGAGCGCGAATACCAGTGCCGCGCCGAGGCCGCCTGCCAGCAGCCACAGCCAGTACAGCAAAGCACCCTGCTCCGCCACGACATAATGCAGCAACCCGCGCAATGACGTGATCGGCCGGTCCACAAACGCCTTGAATAACACTGCGGAAACCGCGACCCAGGCGCTGCCGCCGGCGAACAGCAGCATTCCGAGCCCGACCAACGGCCGCGTACCGCGTCGCCACGCAATCAGCACATGGGTGAGCACCGGGGTTTCACCGGCAGCGCTGCGCCGGCTCAATTCATACAGGCCGGTCGCGAGGCGCGTAGAAGTGCAGGGCTCCGCATTCGGCCTGAACGAAGCGCAGATCGCCAACCTCGGCATGACCTGGGGCGTC
>JANPGJ010000191.1:0-32525 GCA_031423955.1 Burkholderiales bacterium | reverse complement strand
CCAGCAAGGTGCTGCTCAACATGAGCCGCCTGTTGGCAGACCGCTTGCGCACCACCACAGAGGAATTGCGCGCCGCTGCGGGCTAAAATTTCGTTTATAGCATGGTCAGAAGAATGGCTCCAGGAGCGGCTCTCGGAGCATTGTCTTGAATTTAAGTACGAACTGCGACATCGAGTTGCAGGAAGGGAGATGCGAGCAGGTGTACCTTCTTGAGTGTCTAGATCGAGGAGGAACACCATGGAGCTCTCGCATCTCACCTGGAGCGAACGGTATCAGATGGAACGGATGTGGAAGGACGGTTGCGGCGCAGCTGTGATGGCGGTGCGCCTGGGCAGGGCTGAATCGACGATTTACCGGGAGTTGAAACGAGGGCGCACGCCGGACGGCAGGTACAGCGCACACCGGGCGCAGTTGCAACGCCTTGAGTGCGCGCAACGCTCGGCGGCCAACCATCGGGTCAAGCCGGCCTCGCTGTGGGTGGAGGTGAGGTGGGGTCTGGAGCACGGCAGGACGCCCGAGCAGGTGACAGGCCGGTTTGACCTGGTGGGTGGCCGCGCGGCCGGTTGGAGCGAGCGTGTCAGCACGCCGGCCATTTACGACTGGATCGAGCGCTGTGCGCGCGACCTGCGCGATCGCTTGCGCCGTGTCCGGCGCCGCAAATCGGGCCGGGGCGGGCATCGTGGCATTCCGCTTCCGGCCAATCGCGTCGGCATCGCCGCGCGCCCAAAGGCTGTAGAGGCGCGTCGCAGCTTCGGCCATTGGGAAGCCGACTCGGTCATCAGCCGCGAGCGCCGCGCCCGCCTGGTGACACTGGTCGAGCGCAAGAGCCGCTACCTGGTGCTGCGCCGCACCCCGGACGGTTGCTCGGACACCGTCGGCCGCGCCATTGTGCGCTCCCTGGCTGGCCTGCCGGTCAAGTCCTTGACCTTCGACAACGGCTCCGAGTTCGCCGCTTTCGAACACATCGAACAACGCCTGCATTGCCACACCTTCTTTGCCGATCCGCATTCCCCTTGGCAGCGCGGCTCCAATGAGAACACCAACGGCCTGGTGCGCGACTACGTTCCCAAACGCACCAAAATCTCTTCCCTGTCCCATCAGTTCCTCGCCGCCGCCGTCCGTCAGCTCAACCACCGCCCCAGAAAATGCCTCGGCTTCCTCACCCCTCACGAAGTACTATTCGCCCTATCACCTGTCGCGTTTCGTACTTAAATCCACCTGCATGGCCCGAGATCCGCTGCTGGAGCGCATTTCAGGCCGTCGGCAGTTTGTAGTCCTTGAACTGCTCGCGCAGCCGGGTCTTGAGCATCTTGCCGGTGGCGCCCAGCGGAATCGCATCGACGAATGCGACATCATCGGGCAACCACCATTTGGCGATCTTGCCTTCGAAGAATTTGAGCATTTCCTCGCGCCCGACCTCGCTGCCGGGCTTCCTGACCACGATCAGCAGCGGACGCTCATCCCACTTCGGATGCGCCACCCCGATCACCGCCGCCTGCTGCACCGCCGGATGGGCCACCGCGATATTCTCGAGATCGATCGAGCTGATCCACTCACCACCCGACTTGATCACGTCCTTGCTGCGATCGGTGATCTGCATGTAGCCGTCCGGGCTCATGGTGGCCACGTCGCCGGTGGGAAACCAGCCGTCGATGAGCGGGTCACCGCCCTCGCCCTTGAAGTAGCCGCGCACCACCCACGGCCCCCTGACCATCAGGTCGCCGAACGCCTTGCCATCCCACGGCAATTCCGCGCCATCGCCATCGACGATCTTCATGTCGACCCCGAACACCGCGCGGCCCTGGGTGATTTCAACCTTGAACTGATCTTCGGTCGATTGCGCCAGATGCTTGGTCTTCAGGTTGCATACCGTGCCCAGCGGCGACATCTCGGTCATGCCCCAGGCATGCAGCACCTTGACGCCATAGTCATCCTGGAACGCCCTGATCATCGCCGGCGGGCAGGAAGACCCGCCGATCACCGTGCTCTTCAAGGTCGAGAACCTGAGGCCGTTCTGCTTCAGATGCCCGAGCAGACCCTGCCACACGGTGGGCACGCCGGCCGACATGCTCACCTTCTCGCTCTCGAACAACTCGAAAATGCTCTTGCCGTCGAGTTGCGGGCCGGGCAATACCAGCTTCGCACCGACCAGCGGACAGGCATAGGCCAGGCCCCATGAATTGACATGGAACATCGGCACCACCGGCAGGATGCAGTCGCGCGCCGAACAATTGAGGCTGTCCGGCAGCGCCGACGCGTAGGCATGCAGCATGGTCGAGCGATGGCTGTACAGCGCACCTTTCGGATTGCCGGTGGTGCCCGAGGTGTAGCACAGCGAGGACGCGGTGTTCTCGTCGAAGCTCGGCCACTGCAGGCGGTCCGACGCACCGGCCAGCAATTCCTCATAGCACAACAGTCCCGGCAGCTTCGACGCGGCCGGCATGTGCGCGCGATCGGTCATCAGCACGAAGGTCCGGCACGAGGTCAATTGCGCGGCGATCGCCTCGACCAGCGGCAGGAAGGTGAGATCGAAAAAAAGAACCTTGTCTTCGGCATGATTGGCGATCCACGCGATCTGCTCCGGGAACAGGCGCGGATTGACGGTATGCATCACCGCACCGATGCCGGAAATGCCGAAATACAGTTCGAAATGCCGGTAGCCGTTCCACGCCAGGGTGGCGACGCGGTCACCAAGTCCGACCCCCAGTGCCCCGAGCGCGTTGGCGACCCGGCGCGCGCGCAGGCTGGCGTCGGCGTAGGTATAGCGGTGGATTCCGCCCTCGACGGTGCGCGACACGATTTCCCCATCGGCGTGATGGCGCGCCGCATGGTCGATGATGGTCGAGATGAGCAGCGGTTGGCTCTGCATGAGGCCCAGCATTGTTGTCTCCCGGTGACCGCAGGCGCGGTGCTGAAACTTGGGCCGCGATTATATCCGCCGGCTATCGCCGGGCGCCGCGCCAACGCGCCGCGCGAGCGTTTGCCGCGACGGTGGAAAATTGCTGCTGAAGACAAAAAAGAGCCCGGACTGCGATCGGTCCGGGCTGCGACGCAGGTCGCGTCGCGCGACGTCGGCGCCTTAGCTGGCGCCGACCCAGGCCGCCAGTTCCCGCACCTCCGGGCTGTTCGGGGCGCGCGCCTGCATGGTTTTGACCACCGCCTTCATGTCGTCATACATCATGTGGCTGTCAAGCACGGTGTAGAGATACAGTTCAGGCGTGATGTCGTCGGCGGCGGCGGTTGCGCGCCAGGCGTCATAGGTTTTCCTCGCGTGCGCGACCTCGGCAGCCTGGCTGGTACTCAACTGCTGGGTCTTGACACCACGCACTGTCACCCCGCCGGCGCGCCCGAGGCGGGCGATCTGGATCACTTCGGCGGTTTGCGCAAGCTTGGCCGGTACCCCGCCCGGCACCTGCGAGACCTCGGCGGCCCCGGATACCGCGTCGCCCTGCTTCAGCCCGGCCTTGAATACCGCCGGCCCCTTCCAGGTTTCCTGGCGCCCGCCGTCGAAGTACACCACCCGCAGCACGGCGCCGGCGGCGACGGTGAATCGATCGCCGTCGCGCACTTTCATGAACGGCGCGGCATGGCTGGTCGCACTGCCGCCCTGGTAGCTGACCTCGCCTTGCAACTGGTTGATCAAGCCGACATCGGTGGCCGACCATGATGCGCCGGTGCATGCAAGCAAGCTCAACGCGCCCACCCAGCGAAGCAGGAATTTCAAGCCGGTCATTTGATTTCCTTCGCAAAATCCGGAAAAGCGCCGGATATCCGCACCATCGTGCCTGACGCGAAAATCCGGATGACAATCCCGATTTGCCGCACTGCACACAACAAGTTTGCGCGCAAAACCGGCCGCGCTCAAGCGAAAATGTCACACGTTTGCCGGATCCAGCGATTCTGGCGCCGCATCTCACCACTTTTAACGATGTTGCGCGGTGTCGTCGCCCAGGATTTCAACCACATCGACCATTGCGGAGCGCCCCTTGACGGCAATGCTGCCGCGACGCCCGGCCAGCAAGCCAGCACCGGCCGCCTCGAAGGTCGCGGCACTGGCAACGATACGCCAGCCCAGTTCCTTGGTCACCCCCTCCAGGCGGGAAGCGGTATTGACGGTGTCGCCGATGATGGTGTATTCGCGCCGCTTTTCAGTGCCGATATCACCCGAAATCACCACGCCGGTATGCAGGCCGATGCCGATGGCGAATTCGGGCAGGTCGCGATCGCCGAAGCGCTGCCGCATCCAGGCCTTGAACTCATCGGCCGCGGCCAGCATGCCGAGCGCGGCGCGAACCGCGCGCCTTGCGTGGTCTGCATAGGGCACCGGCGAGCCGAACATCGCCATCACCGCGTCGCCGATGTATTTGTTGACATTGCCGCGCTCGGCCAGGATCGGCTCGCAGACACGCGCGAAGTAGGAATTGAGCATCTCCACCACCTCATGGGCGGACAGCTTCTCTGAAATGGTGGTGAAGTTGCGGATATCGCAAAACAGCACGGTCACCATCAATTCCTCGCCTTTGAGATCGATGGCGTCGCCGTCACCCTGGTTGGCGATCAGCAGGTCGACCACCTCGGACGACACGTAGGCGCCGAACATCGAGCGCAGGCGGCGCCGCGCGCGCTCCTCGCCGGTCAGGCGCAGGCCCAGTGTGGTGAGGAAACCGAGCAGCAGGGCGAACTGCATGGCCGCGACCGGCACCAGCCAATCGGCGCGAAATGCCAGGTATCCGCCGGCCGCCGCCAGGGCCACGCCCGCCAGGCCGAGCAGCGCACCGGCCAGCGGGTGCAGGCGCAGGAACAGCGCGGCGGCGAGCACTGCGATCGCCACCACGATCGCCGCATCGGTAGCCAACTCCAGGCTGCGCGGATAGCGCCCGGACAGCAGGGTCTCGACAATGTTGGCATGCACTTCGCCGCCCGGCATATGGGTCCGCGTGAAGCCGACCAGGCCGCGCGAATAGGGCGTCAGGTGGGTGTCTTGCAGGCTCGACGAGTCATGCGCGGTGATGATCACCACGCGGCCCGCCAGTGCCTTCACCGCCGCCGACTGCAGCGCGCCCGGCTCCAGCAGGCGGGCCATCGAAATGCTCGGGATGGTGTTGGACGGGCCGACGTAGCCGATCACACGCGCTCTGGGCTTGCGCTCGATCCGCTCGCCGCCTACGGTCCATGCCGCCGCCTGCGGATCCTGGCGCGCCACGCGCAATGCGAGCTGGGTCGAAAATCCAAGCCCAGGCACTCCCGGCTCGGTCAGCAGCACCGGGAAATAGCGGCGCACGATGCTGTCCTGGTCCGGAAACAGGTTGGCCAGGCCGACATCCTGCAATTGCCCGGGCAGCAGGTAGAAATGCTCCGGTGGCGGCAGCACCAGTTCGGATTCGCCGCGCGAATTCTGGATCAGGTGGCCAACCAGGATCTTGTTGCCGGCCGCCAAGCGCTCGCGAAACGCGCTGTCGTAGGTGCGGCTGACCTGGGTATCCGGCAGGTTCAGACGCTTCAGCCAGGTCTCCGCGCTGGTGGCGTAGACAAAATCAAGCCCGATCACGCTGGCGCCGGCATCTTCCAGCACTTTCATGGCGCCAGCGAAATGCGGCTGCCAGAAAGCCAGCGGGTCGTCCTTGAGTTTGAGAAAGGTTTCGTCATCCACCGACACGATGGCGACGTGCTGCGCGTCGCGCCGCTTCGCCGCAAGGTGATGCCAGGCGTCATACTGAAAATCATCAAACCCGTTGAGAACACCTTGCCACTGCGCCGCCATCGCCAGGCCCGCGCTTGCCAGAGCCACCGCGATGAAGCGCCGCCATTCGCTGCTGGAAGGCATCGCGGTCAGTCGCCCACCATGACGAACGGCGCCCAGAAAAACGGATGTGCCCGCGAGTAACTGCGGCCGTCTGCGACGAATCGCGTGGCGGCAAGCGACCGCTGCGCCGCTGCCAGCGCGGCAAGCGCATCACCGCCGGCCTTGAGTTCGCGAAAGGTCCCGGTCACCAGCGCCTCGGTGGCCACGCTTTCCACCGACCAGTGGCTGACCATCAGTCGTTGCGCCCCGGCAAACATGAATGCCCGCGTCAGCCCGGCGAAACCTTCGCCGTTGCCGGCGGCCTGGGCGTCACCGACGGTGTTGCAGGCCGACAGCACCAGCAGTTCGGCCGACAGGCGCAGGTCTTCAATCACCTCCTTCATCGACAACAATCCGTCCTCCCCTTCGAGTTCGCCGGTCAGGGTCAGGGCCAGCGCCGGCTGCGCCAGTGCCGCGCTGCGCGCCACAGCACGCGCCGGGGCGTCGGCGCCGGCGCCCGGATCCAGGCCCTGCAGAAAATCGGCGCCAAGAAAGCCATGGGTGGCGAACAGCACATAGCGCGCATCCCTGAGCACCCCGGATTTCGCGCGCTTTTCCTGCGCCTGGCGCCGCGTCAGAACCAGCGACGGCTCGCCGGCGATCAGGGCCACCTCGCGCGCTTCCTGCGCGGTTTCGGCCAGTCGCGCGATGCGCGGTGCGCCGTCCGGCCCGAGCGTCGCCAGCGCGCCCAGGAGATCGCGGGTGGCCGTGGCATAGCCGCCCGCCTCGCCCGCTTCGATACCGAACACCGGGTCGGCGAAAGCCACCAGTTGCCGTCCATAGGTCGGCGCCGGTCGCGGGCCGGCACGCTGCGACACCAGCGCCGCCAGCGACGGCAAGTAACTGAAGCGATGGGTGGCGCCGGCAAACGGCAGGGTCGCATACTCGGCCAGAAACGGCTTGTCGCCGCTGCCGTCGGAGGCCGCGCGCACCGCGTCGAAACGCGCCCGCTCCTGCGCACCGTATGCGGTAACCAGCAGGTCCAGCGGCAAGGCATACAACGCACCGTCGGCCACCACCAGCACGCGGCTGGCACCGGCCAGCAGGTCGGCCACCGGTTCGATGAGTTCGCGATACAGGCCGGCCAACAGCGCCGGATCGACCTGGCGCAGCACCGTCGGCGGGTCGCCACGGGCGATCCGCTCCATTGGTTGGCGGATCAGTCCGACGCGGCGCGCGATCTCCTCGCGCGGCAGGCGTGCGATGTGCATCCGGAACCGCTCGCGCGTGACAGCGAAGGTCACCGCCTGATTCGGCAGCAGGCTGAAGGACAGCAATACTTCACCGGGCCGCAGCAGCTTCTGTTGCAACTCATCGGCACCGACCGGCCGCGGATCGGTCAGTTCCATGTAGCGCGGATAGTCGCGCCAGAGTCGCGCCTCGGTCTGGCCCAGGCTGGTTTGCGCCTGCTCGAGGCGCTTGCCAATTGCGGCCTTGCGTTCGGCCGCACCAGTATCCCCCGCGGCCATCGAAAGAAATGCGAGGCGCAGGGCAGCGATCTCCAGTTGCCGCGCCTCGCGCTGCGCTTTCGCGGCGGCGAACGCCGGATCATCGGACAGCCGCCCGACATCGGCCTGGCGCAACATTTCGGAAAACACCCGCGACTGGCTGCGCGAGGCCACTGCCAATGCCTCGCGATCAAGGCCGGCGGCGGGCGTCTGCCCATGCAGTACGCCGAGGATCCGGATCACTTCGCCGTACAGATACGAGAATTGGCCGAGAAACGCCAGCCGCGATTCTTCAGCCAGGCCCCTGCTCTGCGCATGCAGCGCCTCGAGCGCATCAACCGCTTCGCGATAATGGGGCAAGGCCTCGCGCAGGCGTCCGCGGCGTGCCAGGCTGTAGCCCATGCTGCTGGCGTTGACCAGCAGGTTGCGTTGCAAACCGGATTCGCGCGCGATAACCACCGCCCGACCGAACAATTCTTCGGCCTCGGCGATGCGGCCTTGGCGGTCGTAGGTAATGGCCAGCGTGGTCAGCATGCTGGCGGTATCGGGGTGCGCCGGCCCGAGCGCCTTGTTTGCGATCTCGATGGCGCGCCGGTGCAGCGGCAGCGCTTCATCGAAGCTGCCGCGCCCGGCCAGCAGCACCGCGAGATTGTTGAGCGTGGCCGCCAGCGCCGGTCCGGAAGCCTCCGGGGTGCGCTCCTGGATCACGAGCGCACGCCGGTACAGCGCCTCGGCCTCCGGAACCTGGCGTGCCGGCCCGACGCCGACGCGCAGTCGGCGACCCGGTGCCGCATCCGCGCCGCCAGCCGTCCCCCCGTCTTCCTGCTTGCTCTGCTCGAACAACGCGTTGGCCACATTGTTGAGGCTGACCGCGGTATCCGGATGCAGCGGCCCGAGAACCTTTTCGCGCGCCGCCAGCACTCGGCGGAAAACCCGCTCGGCATCGCCGAACTTGCCCTGCAACAGCATCACGTTGCCCAGATTGACCAGGGTCGCCAATGTGGTCGGATGCTCGGGCCCAAGCTGCGTTTCGTGGATTGCCAGGGCGCTGCGATGCAGGGCTTCGGCCTGCGCGGCGTCTCCCGGGGCGGCGATTGTCACGCCGGCGCCTGCCTGTGGTTGCGCACCCAGTGCATCATTGCCCGCCGCCGCCGCAACCTGGGGGGCATTGGGCCGCGCCAATTGCCCGCTTTTGCCCTGGCGGTCAAGCACGCGCGCCAGATTCGCCAGGGTGACCGCGGTGTCCGGATTGTCGCGGCCGGCGCGCCTCTCCTTGATCGCCAGGGCGCTCTTGAGCAGCAGTTCGGCACCGGCGAGATCGCCCTGTCGTTCCAGCACCAGGCCCAGGTTGTTGCGCATGGCGCCGACAAATTCGTGCTCCGCACCGAGGCGGGCTTCGTAAATCTCCAGGGCCTGGCGAAAACCCGCCTCCGCGCCGGCCAGATCGTTGCTGCGCAGGCGCGCCGAAGCAAGCGCGGAATGGCTCGCAGCGACGTTCGGGTCGTCCGCCCCGAAGCCCGCAATTCCGGCCTGCAGCGCGTCGCGCGCGAGCCGCTCGGCCTCCGCAAATCCGCCCCTGGCCAGCAAGTCTTCCACCTGCCCCTGCAATTGCTGCCAGCGCAACGCGTCGGGCAGCGACCGCGGCTGCGAACTTTGCCCGGTGGCGACTGTCACAATGAGCGTCGCCAGCGCACCGGCGATACAATTGCGGATCGTATTCAATCAGGCTCCAGATGCGATGCGGTCCGCGCCTGCTGCGATGCGCAGCGCTTGCGGTTTGCTGTCGGTCATCGCGAGTATGCCACCATGAATCAGTCTTTCAAGCCGCCCGAACCGACCTTGCGCGCCGTCGACGACCTCGACTGGACGCCGCGCTTTGGCCGGTTGCCGCCGCAGTTCTATACCCGCGTCATGCCGACGGCGCTGCCGGCGCCTTATCTGGTGGCCTTCAATCCGGATGCCGCACCCTTGCTGGGGCTCGATCCGGCACTCGCCGCCGGCACGGCTTTCGTTGACTGCTTTACCGGCAACCGGCTGCCGACCGGCGCCGCGCCGCTGGCGGCGATCTATGCCGGGCACCAGTTCGGCAGCTACGTACCGCAACTCGGTGACGGCCGCGCGATCTCGCTGGGCGAAACCGCCGGCAGCGAAGGCGTGTGCGACATCCAGTTGAAGGGCGCCGGGCCGACACCCTATTCACGCCGCGGCGACGGCCGGGCGGTATTGCGGTCGTCGATCCGCGAATACCTTTGCTCCGAAGCGATGCACGGACTCGGCATTGCCACCACGCGCGCCCTGGCGATCACCGGCTCGGATCAGCCGATCATTCGCGAGACGGTCGAAACCGCCGCCGTGGTGACCCGGCTGGCGCCGTCATTCGTGCGGTTCGGTTCGTTCGAGTACTGGTACCACCGCCGCGACGGTGACGCGGTACGTACATTGGCCGATTTCGTGATCCGCGAATTCATGCCGGAATTCGACGGCCTTGCCGACCGTCACACCCGCTTTCTGGGCGAAGTGGTGCGCCGCACCGCGCGCATGGTCGCCGGCTGGCAGGCGGTCGGTTTCATGCATGGCGTGATGAACACCGACAACATGTCGATTCTCGGGCTGACCCTTGACTATGGCCCGTTTGGCTTCATGGAGGGGTTCGATCCGGAGCACATCTGCAACCATTCGGACGATGGCGGGCGCTATGCGTACAACATGCAGCCGCGGGTCGCCCTCTGGAACCTTTACGCACTAGGCCAGGCGCTGGTGCCACTGGCCGAACCGGAAGCAATCGAAGCCGAGCTCAAGCGTTTCGATGCCGAATACGACTCGGCACAGAACGCCAGACTGCGTCGCAAACTCGGTCTGGCCACCGCGCACGACGACGATCCGGCGCTGGTCGAGGAAATGTTCGCCCTGATGGCCGAATCGCGCATGGATTTCACCTTGTTTTTCCGCCGCCTCGCCCGCCTGAATTGCGCCAACACTGCCGACGACGCGGCCCTGCGTGACCATAGCCTGAATCCCGCGCGCTTCGACGCCTGGGCCGCGCGCTATCGCAGCCGCCTTCGCGCCGAAGGCAGCGACGATGGCGAACGGCGAGCCCTGATGAACGCGGTCAATCCGAAGTATGTGCTGCGCAATTACCTGGCCGAGATTGCCATCCGCAAGGCCGCCGATCTGCGCGACTACTCGGAAATCGCCCGCCTGCACGCGGTGCTCAGGCACCCGTTCGACGAACAGCCGGAAAATGAGGCGTATGCGTCGCCGGCGCCGGATTGGGCGTCGCGACTGGAGGTAAGTTGCAGTTCCTGAGGCGCCATGACGCCACGCCGGCCATGGAAAACGGACATGGAAAACGCTTGCAACCGTTTTCCATGTTGCCGCGTACTGAAGGCATGATCCGCGTGCGCTATCGCCTGCCTACCAACCCTACCTGAGACCCGCACCAACATGAGCAAACCCAGAATCAGCAAACCCGACAGCGAATGGAAAGCCGAACTCACGCCCCTGCAGTTCGATGTGACGCGCAAGCACGGAACCGAACGCGCGTTTACCGGCGAATACAACGACCACCATGGCGATGGCATCTACCAGTGCATATGCTGCGGCACGCCGTTATGGGATTCGAAGTACAAGTTCGATTCCGGCACCGGCTGGCCCAGCTTCTGGCAACCCGCGGTCGAGGCCAACGTCGAGAGCGAGACCGACACTAAATTCTTCATGCGCCGCACCGAAGTGCATTGCGCGGCCTGCGGCGCGCACCAGGGCCATGTGTTCGAGGACGGACCGAAACCGACCGGTTTGCGCTACTGCATCAATTCGGCGTCGCTGAAGTTCGTGCCGCGCCACGGCTGATGGCCGGCGCGCGCACCACGGCACGGTAAAATAGGCCTATGGATTTCCTGATCGACCTGGTTCCGGCATTGCCGTTCCTGCTGGTCGCCTTCAACTGGATCGACATGTTCATGGCGACCAAGCTGGCGATGGGCGCCGCCGTGCTGCAGGTGATCGCCAGCCGCCTGCGCTATGGCCACATCAAGCGCATGCACGCGGTCACCTTCGCCGCCATCATCGTGTTCGGCAGCGTCACCCTGCTGCTGCATGATGACTATTTCATCAAGATCAAGCCGACCGTGCTGAACTGGGGCTTCGCCCTGGTTTTTCTCGGCGCGCCGGTGTTTTTCAAGAAGAACCTGCTGCGCATGATGCTCGGCGAAAAACTCGCGATGCCGGATTTCGCGTGGGCGCGGCTCAATCTGATGTGGGTGGCGTATTTTTTCGCCATCGGCGCCGCCAACCTGTACGTCGCGAACACGTTTTCGGCCGAAATATGGGGCAAGTTCCGCGTCTTCGGCATGTACGGCGCCTTGATCGCATTCATGGTGATCCAGGGCTTTTATGTCTATCGCCACTTGCTGCCCGAGCCGGCACCCGCGGAAACCAAGGACCAATAAATGGCGTTCGGCGGCGATCTCGAGGAGCGCATCCGCACCAGCTTGGCGGTGCTCGCCCCGACCAGGCTTGAATTGCGCGACGACAGCGCCGCCCATGCCGGGCACGCCGGCGCCGGCAGCGGCGGGCATTACGAGCTGACCATCGTCTCCGACCACTTCTCCGGTGCTACCCGGGTCGCACGTCACCGCATGGTCTATGCGGCTCTGGGCCCGTTGATGCGGTCCGGCATCCATGCCCTGGCCCTGGTTGCATACGCGCCATCCGAGGACGCCGCCAGGACAAATTGAACAATATTCAACCTGAAGGAAAAACAATGATCAAACCGATTTCCCTGTTGCTTGCCAGCCTTCTGGTGGCGGCAACGCCTGGCGTCCAGGCGCAAAACATCGCGAAGGTCAACGGTGTGGTCATCCCGACCGCGCGCGCCGACGCGATGGTCAAGGAGCTCACCACCCAGGGGCGGCCGGACAATGCGCAACTGCGTTCCGCGGTGCGCGACGAATTGATCAACCGCGAAATCATGGTGCAGGAAGCGAGCAAGATCGGACTTTCCAAGCTCCCGGAAATCGCCACCCAGCTCGACTTTGCCCGCCAGAATGTTCTGGTGCGCGCCTACGTGCAGGAGTATTTCAAGAAAAACCCGATCACCGACGCCGAAATGCAGGGAGAGTACGAGCGCATCAGGAAAGAGCTTGGCGAACGGGAGTATCGCGCGCGCCACATCCTGGTCAAGTCCGAGGAAGAGGCGAAGGCCATCACCGCCAAGATCAAGGGCGGCGCGAAATTCGAGGAGTTGGCCAGGGGTTCCGAGGATCCCGGCTCCAAGGACAAGGGTGGCGATCTCGACTGGGCCACCGCCAAGACCTTCGTACCGGAATTCGCCAAGGCGATGACCGATCTCAAGAAGGGCGACATGACCGAAACGCCGGTCAAGACCCAATTCGGGTTCCACGTGATCCGGCTCGATGACGTGCGCAACACCCAGCTGCCGTCGATCGAGGAAGCCAGGCCGCGGATCGCCGAGCTTCTGCAACGCCAACGCTTCGAGAAGATGCTCGCCGAACTACGCGCCAAGGCCAAGGTCGAGTAGCCGGATCGTACCGGCTCCATCACAGTGGCCGCCGCGAGGCGGCCATTTTCATTTCGACGTCACCCGCTCCGGCTGACTGGTACGCCGCAGCGGTGGCCGTGTCGGCAGCGACAGCGACAGAGCCGACACATTGATTATCCAACTATCATAATGATGATATGATAGTTTTTAAGAATAAATCATTCCGCATCTGCCGTGCCTGACCCCGTATTGCATGCACCGGAGCCGCCATGACCCTGACCGAATTGCGATACATCGTCGCCGTCGCCCGCGAGCGGCACTTCGGACATGCCGCCGAAGCGTGCTTTGTCAGCCAGCCGACGCTCTCGGTGGCGGTGAAAAAGCTTGAGGAAGAACTCGGCATTTCGTTGTTCGAGCGCAGCCAGAGCGAGGTAACGATCACGCCGGTGGGCGCCGATGTCGTGGCGCAGGCACAGCGCGTGCTCGAGCAGGCCGGCGCGATCAAGGAACTGGTCAAGCAGCGGCGCGACCCGCTGGCTGGCCAGTTGCGGCTCGGCGTGATCTATTCGATCGCGCCCTACCTGCTGCCGGCACTGGTGCCGCGGATGATCCGCACAGCACCCGGAATGCCGCTGGTGATCGAGGAAAACTTCACCTTCCGCCTGCTTGAAATGCTCAAGAGCGGCGATATCGACGTAGCGCTGCTGGCGCAGCCGTTTTCCGAACCCGGCATCATGATGCAGGCGGTGTACGACGAACCCTTCATGGTGGCTTTGCCTGCGGGCCACGCCTGGGCTGCGCGCAAGGCGATCCCGGCGGCCGATCTCAAGAAGGAAACCATGCTGCTCCTCGGATCCGGCCATTGCCTGCGCGACCAGGTCCTGCAGGTGTGCCCGGAGATGATGCGTTTTTCCTCCAGCAGTGCCGAAGGCATCCAGAAAACCTTCGAGGGCTCCTCGCTCGAGACCATTCGCCACATGGTCGCCTCCGGGATCGGGTTGACCGTGCTGCCGGCGTCCGCGGTGCCGGCCGGCGAGCGCAGGAAGGACCTGATCGTGTACCGGCCGTTCGTTGCGCCGGCGCCCAGCAGGCGGATTGCGCTGGCCTGGCGCAAAAGCTATACGCGCAGCGCAGCGATCGCAAAATTGCGCGAATGTATCCTCGAATCCGGGCTGGCAGGCGTGAAAATGCTCGACCTGGCGGCCGAAGCCCTGCACTGACCCGGCGGCTACCACCAGCCGGAGGACTTGTTCACCACCTCCGCTTCCTCGCAAGCCTGCTGCCCGACTACGAATTTCATCTCGAGCGCTACACCATGCGCCAGGAAGAAACCGTGCTTTACGGGCGCAGCGTCGCCACTGGCGCCGTGCGCCGGGCGACGCTGCGCCAGGTTGCACCGCGATGGCTGCGGCGCGCCGGCGCCGCCTCCCGATCTCAGAATCGAAGCGAGCCGCGCGAGACGCGCAGCGCATAGACCAGCCAGGCCCAGGCAACGATGAACGCCAGCGCAATGGCCATCGCCCACCAGACGCCCAAGGGCACGGTGAGGTGGTACATCATGATGAACGCGAGCGGATAGATCACGATGCCCTGGATCGCGGTTGCCAGCACGGCGCTGGTCGCCGCCACTCCGACCCGCGGATGCATCAGCACCACAGAGGTCGTCAGCGCCAGCGGAAACGCCGCGAACAAACCGGTCCACGCCGGCCCGATCGCCTGGCTGACGGTCACCACGACACCGGCGAACAGCCCGACGAACAGCGCGCGCAGGGGCAGGTCGTACCAGCGCTTGGCGCCCGCCAGCAGGGCGCTGCCGGACTGTGCATGGCGGGTCAGCAGGGTGGCGGCCAACAGCGCCATGGTGGCGAATGCCGTCAGGGTCAGGGGTGACGGACCCCAGTACTGCTCAAGCGACGCGGTGGCGAACCAGCCACCGAGACTCAACCCCAGGCCGACCGGCATCGGCACGCGCCGCGCCAGCAGCACGTAAATCGAGACGAACACAGCCACCGCCGCGTTTGCCGCGATGCTGCCAAGCGCGCTCGCGGCGACAAATTGCGGTGGCGAGGTCAGCGCCAGCATGACGTAGGTCGGGCCCACCGACACCGGCATCGCGATGATCAGGCCGGCGATCAACGGCCCGCTTTTTTCCGCCGCCGCAGTCGCCGCCACCACAATGGTGGCGGCAAACACGATCTTGACGGCGAGCGACAGCCAGAGCGGCAATTCGGTCATCCGCGGGCGATACCGATGACCCCGCGACAGCGGGCCGCGGGCCGGACGCGATTCAGCCCAGCCACTGCCGCGCGTTGCGGAACATGCGCATCCAGGGCCCGTCCTCGCCCCAGGCTGCCGGCGCCCATGATTGTTGCACCGTGCGGAATGCGCGCTCCGGATGCGGCATGACGATGCTGAAGCGGCCGTCGGCGGTGGTATAGCCGTTGACGCCGCCGGCCGAGCCATTGGGGTTGAACGGGTAGCGTGCCGCAGGAGCGCCATGGTTGTCGACATAGCGAATCACCGGAATGGCGCGGGCGGCGTCGCCGGCCTGCGAGAAATCGGCGAAACCCTCGCCATGCGCGGTGGGTACCGCGATCCGGCTGCCGGCCATGCCGTCGAAGAAGAGCGATGGCGAGGCCATCACCTCAACCGTGACGAAGCGTGCCTCGAACTGTTCGCTGCGGTTCTTGGTGAAGCGCGGCCAGTCGGCGGCGCCAGGAATCAGGTCGGTCAGGTTGGCCATCATCTGGCAGCCATTGCACACGCCGAGTGCGAACACGTCCGGGCGGCCGAAAAACGCCTCGAAATCGGCGCGCGCGCGCGGATTGAACAGGATCGACTTGGCCCAGCCGGCGCCGCCCCCGAGCACGTCGCCGAAGGAGAATCCGCCGCAGGCGGCGAACGCCTTGAAGTCGGCCAGCGTCACCCGCCCGGCAATGATGTCGCTCATGTGCACATCGTGCGCCGCGAAGCCGGCGCGATCGAACGCCGCCGCCATCTCGACATGGCCGTTGACGCCCTGCTCGCGCAGGATGGCGATTTTCGGCCGCCTGCCGCCGCGCGCGCCGGCAGTCACGCCGGCGGCGGCGATGTCTTCGGCGGGATCAAATGTCAACACTGGCGCGATGCCCGGGTCGGCAACATCGGCCAGTGCATCGAATTCCTCGAGCGCGGTGTCCGGATTGTCACGCATGGCCTGCAGCCGGTAGCTGGTCTCACCCCAGACCCGCAGCAATTCGGCACGCGGCAAGGCGAACACCGGCCTGGCGTTGCGCACAAAACGGATTTCATCGCGCTTGTTGGGCGAACCCACCACGAAGGTGCAATCGCCCAGCCCCCACTGTTCCAGGCGGGCGATGATGGCGTTGCGTTCGCCGGCGCGTACCTGGATCACCGCGCCGAGTTCTTCGCAGAACAACGCCGACAACACTCGGTCGTTGAAGCGCCCGCGCACCATGTCGGGCTTGATCTCGAAGCCGTCGTGGTCGGTAGTCGCCGCATCCCAGCATACGGTGTCGAGGTTGACGGTCACCCCGGTATGGCCGGCGAATGCCATCTCGCACAGGGTGGCGAACAGGCCGCCGTCGGAACGATCGTGATACGCCAGCAGCAGGCCTTCGCGGTTGAGGGTCTGGATGGCGACGAAAAACGATTTCAGCAAGGCCGGATCGTCAAGATCCGGCACCGCATTGCCAAACCGGTTCCAGGCCTGGGCCAGGGCCGAGAAACCCATGCGCTGCTTGCCGCGCCCGAGATCGATCAGGATCAGCGAGGTCGGCCCGGCGCCGGTCTGCAACTGCGGCGTGAGCGAGCGCCGCACATCGTCGACCGGGGCGAAAGCGGACACGATCAATGACAGCGGCGCGGTCATTTCATGCGCCTGCGCGCCGTCGTTCCACGCCGTCTTCATCGACATCGAATCCTTGCCGACCGGAATGGCGATGCCGAGCGCGTTGCTCAGTTCCACCGTGACCGCCTTGACGGTCGCATACAGCGCTGCGTCCTCGCCGGTCCTGGCGTGACCGGCGGCGGCCATCCAGTTGGCTGACAGCTTGATGCGACCGATATCGCCGACATCGGCGGCGGCCAGATTGGTGATCGCCTCGCCGACCGCCATCCGGCCCGACGCCGGCGCGTCAAGCATGGCCAGGGGGGTGCGCTCGCCGATGGCGAAGGCTTCGCCACAATAGCCCTTGAAGTCGCGCAGGGTCACCGCGCAATCGGCGACCGGCACCTGCCATGGCCCGACCATCTGGTCGCGCGAACACAAGCCGCCGACGCTGCGGTCACCAATGGCGATGAGAAAGGTCTTGGCGGCCACCGACGGCATGCGCAGCACCCGCGGCACCGCTTCGGTCAGGGCGATGTCGGTCAGGTCCAGGCGCGGAAACTGGCGCGCCACCGTGGCGACATTGCGCAGCATCTTCGGCGGCTTGCCAAGCAGGACCGACAGCGCCATCTGCACCGGGGTGTCGCCGAACAGGCGATCACCGACCGTCAGCGTGCCGTCGGCGGTGGCGCGACCGACGATCGCGAACGGACAGCGCTCCCGCTCGCAGAAACCCCTGAACTGTTCGAGGCTCTCCGGGGCGATCGCCAGCACATAGCGCTCCTGCGATTCGTTGCTCCAGATCTCCTTCGGACTCATGCCCGGCTCTTCCGATGGCACATCGCGCAGGTCGAACCTGGCGCCGACACCCTTGCCGCCAACCTCGACGAGTTCGGGAAACGCATTCGACAAGCCGCCGGCACCGACATCATGGATCGCCAGGATCGGATTGTTCCGGCCCTGCTGCCAGCAGCGATCGATGACTTCCTGGGCGCGCCGCTCGATTTCCGCATTGCCACGCTGCACCGAGTCGAAATCGAGGTCGGCCGCATTGCTGCCGGCACCCATGCTCGATGCGGCGCCGCCGCCCATGCCGATCAGCATGCCGGGGCCACCCAGTTGAATCAGCAAGGTGCCGGCGCCGAACGGCAGCTTGTGGGTCAGGCTGTCGCTGATCGCACCGACGCCGCCGGCGAGCATGATCGGCTTGTGATAACCGCGCGTCTCGCCTGCGAAGGTCTGCTCGAACGTGCGGAAATAGCCGGCCAGGTTCGGGCGGCCGAACTCGTTGTTGAACGACGCCGCGCCGATCGGTCCCTCGATCATGATTTCCAGTGCGCTGACGATCCGCGCCGGCTTGCCGATGCTGGCCTCCCAGTCGTGGGTGAACTGCGGGATGCGCAAGTGCGAGACCGAAAACCCGCACAGCCCGGCCTTCGGCTTGGCGCCGCGACCGGTCGCGCCTTCATCGCGAATCTCGCCGCCGGCGCCGGTGGAAGCGCCGGAAAACGGCGCGATCGCGGTCGGGTGGTTGTGGGTCTCCACCTTCATCAGGGTATGCACCACCTCGTCGCGATAGCCGTATGCGCCATCGGCGTCAGGGTGGAAGCGCGCGGCCGCCCCCCCCTCCATCACCGCTGCATTGTCCGAGTAGGCGACCACCGTCCCGCGCGGATTGGCCTTGTGGGTTTCGCGCACCATGCCGAACAGCGACAGCGCTTGCGCCTGGCCGTCGATGATCCAGTCGGCGTTGAAGATCTTGTGGCGACAATGCTCCGAATTGGCCTGCGCGAACATCATCAACTCGACATCCGTCGGGTCGCGCCCCATCGCCAGGAAGTTGTCAACCAGATAATCGATCTCGTCGGCGGCCAGCGCCAGGCCCATCTCGAGGTTGGCCGCCACCAGCGCCGCGCGCCCGCCGGACAACAGGTCGATGCGCGCCAGCGGGCGCGGCGGATAGTGCTCGAACAGGGCCTCGGCCTCGTCCACGCTGCCCAGCACCACCTCGGTCGTGCGATCATGGATCGCCGCCCGGATGCGCACGCGGTCGGCATCCGAAAACTTGCCGAGCAGTCCCTTGCCGAACCAGTAGGCAATCCCGCGCTCGACGCGGCGCACCGAAGAAAGACCGCATGAATGCGCGATATCGGTCGCCTTCGAGGCCCACGGCGAGACCGTACCGAAACGCGGCACCACCAGGAACAGTTCGCCGCGCGCTTCTTTCTCACGTGCCGGCCCGTAGGTCAGAAGCGCATCGAGCACGGCGGATTGGTCGGCATCGAGCGGCGCCGCGGTCTCGACGAAATGCCAGAATTCGGTCTGCACGCGGGCGAACTGGGTGCCGGAAAGCGCAGCCTTGAGTTTGTCGAGACGAAACGACGACAGCGCGGGCGAAGCGCGCAGTTTCAGGATGGAGGACATGAAAGGCTCAGAAGCCGGGTACGGGGGGCGTGCCATCGGTGACAATGGCAGAAGGTGAAATTATACTCCCGCCCTTGCAGTGCAAATCACGTCGAAACCCACCTGACGGCACGCTGCGGCGTGCCGGTTATCCGATCCCACCGACCCTCTCAGCTGGGCGTGCGCTTTCGCCGCCGTGTACGGCGCCCCCCCCCCCCCCCCCCCGCATTCCCTCCATCCGAAGGCCAACTCCATGCACGATCAGACCAAGGCAGTCCATCTCGGACGCCACCCGGAACGCTTCGCCGGTACCGTCAATACCCCGGTGTTCCGGGCGTCGACCATCCTTTCTGCGAGCGTAGCCGACTGGGAGCAAAAGAAGAAGGATCGCGCGGCCGAAAAGCCTGGCACCTACTACGGCCTGATGGGGACACCGACCAAGCACCTGCTCGAAGAGGCGCTGGCCGAACTCGAGGGTGGCTACAAGTGCCAGATCTACCCCTCCGGCCTGGCCGCCTGCACGATTCCAATCCTGGGCTACGTCGCAGTCGGCGATCACATCCTGGTGCCGGACAGCGTGTATTTCCCGACCCGCCGATTTTGTAACCTGCAACTCAAGCGCCTGGGCGTCGAAACCACCTATTACGATCCGCTGATCGGCGCCGGGATAGCCGGGCTGATGCGCGCCAACACACGCCTGGTATTCGTCGAAGCGCCGGGATCGCTGACCTTCGAGATGCAGGATATCCCGGCGATCGCCGCGGTGGCCCGCAAGCAGGGCGCCACCGTGATGATGGACAACACCTGGGGCACGCCGTTGTACTTCAAGCCTTTCGAGCACGGTGTCGATGTCTCGATCCAGGCCACCACCAAGTACATCGTCGGCCATTCCGACGTCATCATGGGGTCGGTGACCTGCACCCGCGAAGCATGGCCCGGCCTCAAGATGGTCACCAACGACTATGGGCAGACCGCTTCGCCTGACGATTGCTACCTGGCGGCGCGTGGCCTGCGCACCATGGCCATGCGCCTGCCGGTGCACTGGGCCTCGGGCCAGAAGCTTGCCGAATGGATCGCCAGCCAGCCCGAGGTCGAGCGGGTGCTGCACCCGGGCCTGCCGCAGGATCCCGGTCATGCGCTGTGGAAACGCGATTTCACCGGCGCCTGCGGGCTGTTCGGTGTGGTGCTCAAACCGATGCGCAGGGAAGCCCGCGACGCACTCATCGACGGGCTGGAGCTGTACGGTATCGGGGCGTCATGGGGCGGCTATGAGAGCCTGGCCATGCCGTTCGACCCGACCGAGGTGCGCAGCGCCACGAAATGGCCGCATGCCGGGCCTTGTTTTCGCGTGCATGCCGGACTTGAGCATTGTGACGACCTGATCGCCGACATGCACCGGGGCTTCGACCGGCTGCGCGCGGCGCTGTAAGGCGTGTCAGGCCGATGCCGGACCAGGCGTGTTGCCAACCCCGCCGGACATCGGCGGGCAGCACAAAAGGGGCCCGTCGGCCGGCACAAAGCAGGCCTGTGGGCTGCGCGCAGGCTCGCAGTTCCGGCGCTTTTGTACGCATATCGGTACTTTTGCTGCTGGCGCGCAACAGAAAATCGGGTAAATGCATGAATTTCTTGCCAAACCCATGCATTCCATGCATGATTCCAATTCGCGATTTTCAAGTTAGTGTCGTTGTTGTCTGGTTTAGTACCCTGCGGTCTTCGAGGTACCTCTTCCTTCACACCCGCCGTCTTGACCATCGCCCTCTCTGGGGCATTCCCCTATTTTCATTTTTCAGGAGTTTCAAGACATGGCAACAGGTACTGTGAAGTGGTTCAACGACGCCAAGGGTTTCGGTTTCATTACGCCTGACGGCGGCGGCGAAGACTTGTTCGCGCATTTTTCGGCGATCCAGGGCGCGGGGTTCAAGACCCTCAAGGAAAACCAGAAAGTCAGCTTTGATGTGACCGCCGGCCCCAAGGGCAAGCAAGCGTCGAACATCAAGGCAGCCGAGTAAGACAAACGGTTGGGTTCGGGTGTGGCCTCCTCGAGGCAATGCCCCCGGTGCGCGACAGGCATGCGATGCCTGGTGACCATCGAGACTCCCTACCGGAAAAGCCCGGCATGCGCCGGGCTTTTCGTTTTTCCACATTGAATGAGAGGCATCGATTGGCCAAGGAAGAACTGATTGAAATGAACGGCGTGGTGTCGGAAGCACTGCCGGATTCGCGTTTCCGTGTCACGCTGGAAAACGGCCATGAACTGGTTGCTTATACCAGCGGCCGCATGCGCAAGCACCATATCCGCATTCTCGCCGGAGACAAGGTGTCGCTCGAACTGTCGCCCTACGACATCAGCAAGGGACGCATCACCTTTCGCCATCTCGACCGGCCTGCGCCGACCACCGGCCAGCGGCCACAGCAACCGCGTCGCCGCTAAGGCTTGGCGCCCGCGTTGCCGGGCCAGCGCGGCCGATGTCGCGTCCGGTGAGCGGCCAGACACTCGCTTTGCGCGCCGCGGGTCGACCTTGCGACGGCGCCTCGCGGCGAGCACTCGCCATGCCGCTGACGCGATGCGTGCCACTACCCGGGTCTCATCCAGCATGGCCTGCCGCGCAGGCGGACATTTGCGCCACCGGCATCAAGATCTTTGTCGATGCGCTCGCCGCGGTCGTCGAGGTGTCGGCGGCGATGGCGCCAGCCTGATGCTCGGCGGCGCGGCCGGCATCGACAATCTCGGTGACGTGGGTGAATTCAAATGGATACTCGTACTGCCGGGTACCCCAGCGCACAACAGCTTGCGCCAGGCGCAATGGCACACCCGGCACGGCCAGCATGCCGGCCGCCCAGCCCTCTTCGACGCCAAAGCGGTATGCGTCGTCCGGACCGTGAAACACCACCCGGGTACGCAAGGTGCGGCGCGCCAGCACGGCCAGACCGGCGCTCTCGATGTCGGCGGCCAGCGTGGCGAAATCCCGCGGTACATGCGATGCCGCAAGAGCGCGGTCGGCGGCCCAGCCGATCGCCCGGCGCAGCGGATTGCGACTATGCCGAAACACGCGCTCCAGTCCTTCGTGAAACGGTGCGCCCCCCTCGTCGGTCGAGGTTACCACTGACAAAATGCCGCCACGCGCCAGCAGGCCGCAGGCCTGCGACAGCAGTTGCGCACGGTCCACATAGGCGAAAATGAAATGCGACAAGACAAGGTCGAACTGGCCCGCGGGCAGGTATTCGAGCGCTTCGGCAGCGCTGCCGCGCACCGGTGTCATCGGCACCCGGCCGGCGGCCAGGCGCAACATCGCCGGCGAGATGTCCAGCCCGGTCATGCGCATCGGCAGTTTCAGGGCCGCAAGTTGCGCCAGCAGCGCACCATCGCCGACGCCAAGGTCGGCAACCCGCAACGGGTCGCGTCGCGCGCCCCAGCGGGCCTGCAAGGCTGCCGCGACAGTCCGGTTCTTGGCCGCGATAATCCCGCTGTCGGAGTTGTAGCCGCGCGCGACCGCATCATGCACCCGACGACTCATGGCGAACGCAGCTCCAGGCCAGCAGCGGCGATCAAGAGGCCAGCATTGTCTGCAGCACGCTGGCGCTCGCGATATTCCGCTACGGCATCAGTCGCCAACTCACCGCCGAAGCCAGCGCGCAACTCGGGATTGAACGGAAAAGTAATCTGCACTGCCCGCCACCATGCAGGAAAGCAGCGATTTTAATCATGGTTTCATGCAGATGAATCCGGCTCCGGCCGCGCCCGACCCGCAGGGCTGGCGACGCAACCACTTCCTCGCCGATGTTCCACCCCCCTTGCTTGAACATCTGGCCGGGTTGCTGGTGGCGAGCCAGCATGCGCCTGGCACGGCGATCCTCACCGAAGGCGACGCGTCGGACCGCATCTGCCTGCTTGCCGCCGGTCGCGTCGGCGTGTTCAAGGGCGGCGATGCGGCTCGCCTAGGCACGCTGGAGGCCGGCGCCTATTTCGGCGAAATGGGCATGTTGTCGGGTGCAGCACGCTCGACATCGGTGATTGCCGACACTGAGGTCGTGGTCTGGTCGCTGACGCAGGACGCGCTGCAGCGCTTTCAGCAGGCCAGCGGCGTCGATCTGCTGCAGCTATCGCTCAAGGCGCATGCCGGTGTGCTCGGCGAGCGCCTGGCGCGCACCAACGACATCGCCGCGCAGTGGCTGCGCGAGCGCATGGAGCAATACCGCATCCGCGTCTCGTTCGGCATGCTGTTCACCAACGTGATCCTGATGATGTTTCTCTACACATCCGCGCTCGGGATGTTGCGCCAGTTTTCAAGCACCGGTGATTCAAGCACGCTTACCACCTCCGCCCTCCTGCTGCTCACCGCATGCGGCGCCGCCTGGATCATGAAGGCCAGCGGCTTCGCGGTCGCCACCTTCGGCTTCACGCTGGCGCGCTGGCGCTGGGTGGTGGCCGACACGCTCGCCTGGAGCATCGCGTTCTGCCTGGCTCTGACCGTCGCCAAGGCCGCCCTGCTGCACACCGTTAGCGGCTATGCGCACCTGCAATTGTTCAATCCATGGGTTTCGGCGGCCGGCACCGGCGCCACCCTGCTGGCCTATGCGCTGTACGTCGCGCTGTCGCCGGTGCAGGAATTCGTCGCGCGCGGCATGATGCAGGGCAGCCTCACCAAGATGCTCACCGGGCGCCTGGTTCCCCTGCGCTCGATCCTGGTGGCCAACGCGATCTTCTCGATCAGCCATCAGCATCTGGGCCTCGGTTACGCGCTCGCGGTTTTCGTACCCGGGCTGTTCTGGGGCTGGCTCTACCACCGCCACGGCTCGCTGCTCGGCGTCAGCATCTCGCACGTGCTGATCGGCCTGTGGGGCACCGGCGTACTCGACCTGACGAGTCTGGTCGGCCCGTGACCTGCGGTCACGCCGGGCGCCCGCTGTCGCTTGACGCATATGGCGTACTCAACGGCGAGGCAGCCGCCGCCGGCGCCGGCCTCTTGCGGCGCGCGCCAACCACGGCATCGGGCCACACCGCTCGGCGAAAAGTGCTCTATCCTTTGCCTCATCCAGTAATCGTTTTTCCCCATCAATGATCGTGCGTACTTCCCTGCCGGCACTGCATGTGGCGCTGGTTTGCCTGGTCAGTCTGCAGCCCGGGCATTCCACCGCAGCCGACGCGACGGCCGAGTTCGTCGAGAGTCGCGGCTGTCGCATTGTGGGTTCGGAGCGGTCGATCCGGCGGCTGCGGGAAATCGCCGCGCATGGATCGGTGACCTGGGATGGCGAGTGCCGCAACGGCCTCATCCATGGACCTGGCAGTCTGCGCCACCAGGGCAGCACCCGCGAAAATGATCGTACACGGCACTATGCGTTCTACCTCAACGGCATCGCCAAAGCCGGCCGGCGCGACGGCAACTGGCGGCGCGAGAGCTTCAACATGTTTGAGGACAGCACCCAGTACTGGACCAGCCTCACCGCGATCCCCTACGTCGATGGCGTGGCGCGCGATCCGCTGACCCCGATCCGGGTGCGCGGCAAAGCCGACTTCACGCCGGCATTTCAGGCCCTGCTGGACGGCGTCGACCGTAAACTCGCGGCTGCGCAGAGCCGCAACGCCTCCGCTGCGAGCGGCAATCCGTTGCCTGCCATCGTCCCTCCCGCACCCTCGCCAGGCAAGCCGGCGGCCAAGCCGGCTGCTGACGCGCGCGAAGCGGTGACGCAGTCAGCCAAGCCGACCAATTCAATGGCCAGCCAGCCGGCCACAACCCCGCCCGTAGCGGCCGTGACAATCGCCGCTGCACCAGCGGCGCCGGGATCCTCACCGACTGCAAATCGCGCGGCGCCGCTGTCCGCCGCCCCCCCCGCCGCGGCGGACGCGGAGGCAGACGTCGAGAGCCGGTTGCCCGGCAATCGCCTGAATCCCTACGGCAGTACCGCGATGTGGCTGGGGCAGATCACACCGCCGGTGACGCAGGAACGCAAAGTCATTGCACAAACGCGGGTCTGCGCCGTCGATTCGATCAACAATGCTGCCGCCCGTGATCTGCCAATCGCCGTTGCGCAGTCCGAAGCCTTGAAAATCGAGGGATGGGCCGCCGATCCGCGCGCGGCGCGGATTCCGGAAAAGGCATGGATCCGGCTTTACGGCAGCAGTGGCGGCCCCGGCCTTCTGATCGACCTGCCACGCAACACCGACCGCCCGGACGTCGCCAGAACCTTGGGCGACCCGGCGTATGTCAAAGCGGGATTTCGCGTTGAGTTGGCGCCAGGCCGCCTGCCCACCGGTGACTACACGGTGGCGATCATCCAGCAACTGGGCGAGGAACTCGCGGTTTGCCAGACGGCGGGCAAATTGCGCATTCGCTAGCAGCCGATCGGCGCCGGCGCGAGGCACGCGCTGCAGTGGCTGGCGCCGATGGCGCCTCACGCGACCTGTACCGGGCGGTAGGAAAGCCCGCGCTGCCACAGTTGATGGCCGCGCCAACTGACAGGATGCAAGGCAAGTGACGCGCATGCAACATCACCGAAACCGGCCGCCGGTGCGGCTGCCATGTTGCCGGAAACGATCGATAATCCAGCCTTCGCGGCGTTCGCGCTTGCATAGCCGACAAGATGACGTCTCACTCACCGTTACCGCACCTGTTGCCCTTGCTGCTCTGCCCGGTACTGACCATGCCGGTGCCGCTCAATTTCGCGATCGCGGCAGAACCGCTGGCGGCGTTCGTCGAAAGCCGTGGCTGCCACGTCCTGGCCTCGCCGACTTCGGTTGCCCGCCTGCGGGAAATCGCGGCAGAAGGCAGCGTCACCTGGGACGGCGCCTGCCGCAACGGCCTGATCGACGGCAGCGGCACTCTGCGCCACGAAGGCCGGGTTGCCGAAAAAGAGAAGATCCGGCACTACGCGTTCTACCTGAGCGGCAACGCAAACAAGGGCGCGCGCCAGGGTACCTGGCGCCGCGAGGCGTTCAACATGTTTGAAGGCAGCACCAGGTACTGGACCAGCCTTGGAACCGTGACCTACGTCGACGGCCTGGCCAAGGGCGCGCCGAAGCTGCTCGAAACGCGCAGCAATGCCGACTTCAGCGCAACGTTCCGCGAGTTTCTGGCAACGGTGGACCGCAAGCTCGCGGCCGCGCCGGGGCAGCCATCGCCGGTCGCCGCAGCGCCCGGACCGGACGGCGCTACTCCGCCCGCAGCAGCGGCGCCGCGCGAGAATCCGCAAATCGCCAATCCGAATGCTGCCGCCGACCGTAACATTGCCCGGGCGGCGGATTCCGGCCCGCGCGGCGCGCCAGGGCGGCCGGACAATTCCGCTGGCACAGAGTCCGGCGCACCGCGGTTTCAGGGCAGCGGCTTGGGTCTTGGAGGCGCTACCGGCCTGCGGCTGGGTCCGGCATCACCGCCGCCCGCCGCGCAAGCGCAAAAGATTCTTGAGCAATCCACCGCCTGCTATGTCGACACGATCAACGACTCGGTGATCCACGTAGAGCCGATCATCGCGCAGGCCGGCGCACCGCTGCGAATCACAGGCTGGGCGGCTGACCCGCGGGCGCCGCGGATTCCCGAAAAAGCCTGGGTACGCTTATACGACCGCGGCGGCGGCCCCGGCTTGATGCTCGAGATGCCACGCAATGTCGACCGCCCGGACGTCGCAAAAGCGATGGGCAGCCAGTTGTACGCCAAGTCGGGATTTTCGCTGGTGGTCGAACCCGGCCGCACCACGCCAGGCGAGTACACGGTCGCCATCGTGCAACAACTCGACGACGTGCTCGCGGTGTGTACCTCGGTTGGCCGCCTGAGCCTCAGGTAGGCGGCATCACCGGCCGCCCGAGTACCCAGGTCGCGGCGACCGCACGATCATCGCCCAGCATCATGAGTGCGAACAACTGCTCATCGATGCTTGTCGTCTGCGCCGTTCGGCGGGCGAGCATAGGCGTCGCCGCAAGATCAAGCGCGACAAAATCGGCTTCCTTGCCGGGCTCGAAGTTGCCGATCCGCGCTTCCAGTCCAAGGCCGCGTGCGCCGCCCAGAGTGGCCAGGTAAAAGCCGTCCTGCGCGGTGAACGGATGGCCGCCCATCTGCGCCACCTTGTACGCCTCGTTCATGGTCTGCAACATCGAAAACGAAGTGCCGCCGCCGACATCGGTGGCCAGTGCCACCCGCGCTCCGGCGACGCGCGCCGCCGCGATATCGAACAGGCCGCTGCCGAGAAACAGGTTGGATGTCGGGCAATGCACCGCCACTGCGCCGGCGGCGGCCATCCGCGCCCAGGCCGACGCATCGAAGTGCACGCAATGGCCGAACAAGCCGCCCGCCCGCACCAGTCCGAAATCCTCGTAGACCCCGAGATAGTCGCGGCTGGCCGGAAACATCTCGGCCACCAGGCGGATTTCGGTATGGTTCTCCGAGATATGCGTCTGCAATCGAACCCCCGGATACTCGTCGAGCAGGCGGGAGGCGAACTTCAACTGCTGGTGGGAGGAGGTCAGGGCGAAGCGTGGCGTGACCAGATACGCCAACCGGTCGCGACCGTGCCAGCGCTCGATCAGTGCCGCGCTGTCGGCATACGATGAGACCGCGGTATCACGCAGGTAGGGCGGGCACTCCTGGTCCATCATCACCTTGCCGGTGAGAAGCCGCATCTGCCGCGCTTGCGCCGCTTCGAACAGCACCTCGGCCGAATGCTTGTGCACGGTCGCATACACGGCCGCCGTGGTGGTGCCGTTGCGCAGCAGTTCGTCGAGGAAGAAACCGGCGACCCGGCGCGCATGGTCGATGTCGTCAAACCTGCCTTCGGCCGGAAAAGTATAGATGTTGAGCCAGTCCATCAACTGCTTGCCGTGGCTGGCGATCACGTCGGTCTGCGGATAGTGAATGTGCGCATCGACAAAGCCCGGCATCAGGATTGCGCCGCGCCGGTCGCTGACCGGGGTTCCCGGCGGCAACTGCGCGAGCAGTTGCCCGGCCGGCCCGACGCGTTCGATCATGCCGTCGCGAATCACCAGCAGACCGTCGGCGATGTGGCGCAGGGCGGCGCTGCCGGCGACCTGTGGATCGTCGAGAAAATCGACCAGCGTGCCGCGAACGGCATGCACGGCGGGCGTCGCCGGCTGATTCATTGCTGCACGCCATGGGTCATGCCAAGCCCCTTGAGATATGCGCGATAGGCCAGCGACATGCGGTCACAGACCATCGAATGTTCGGCGCCCGGGTCGAGCGGCAGGCATTTGGGGACCTGGTTCTCGACGATCGGCAGGTCCTGCAAAAAGATGCGATCCTGAAACTCGCGCAGTTCGGTTTCGCTTTGTACAAAATTGGTCAGCGCCAGGATGATCCAGACCCGGCTGAACGCCTCGCCCAGCGGCTGGATGTGCAGGCTGATCGCCTCGCGAAACCCGGTCTGCGCCTGCGGCACCTTGGTCAGGATCGCCGTCAGTGGCCGCACCACGCGATAGGTGTACTCGACCTCGCTGCCGCCATGCGCCAGGCTGTTGGTCTGCGGCTGCCAGAAAAAGCAGCCGGTCGCGAGAATTCCCTTGCCGCCGGCCTCGTCGTCCCATGGCGCGACCTGATAGTCGCGTACCGCGGTGCGCTCCGGCGCGCCGAGAATGCCGGCGTGGACGAACGGAAAATGCGCCATGTCGAGAAAATTCTCGACAATGCGCGGCCCACTGGTGGCTACCTCATAAGGCCCGCAGACGACCTTGTTGAGCCGGCTGTCGGCATGCTCGGGAAACGGCAGTACCTCGGCATTCGGTGTGCCAACGCAGACCCAGACCAGGCCGTAGCGTTCGGCCGCGCTGAATACTCGCGCGCTGGCGCCGGCCGGGGCGCGTTGCCCGGGCAGGGCCGGCACCGCGCTGCATTGGCCCGACGCGGCGAAACGCCAGCCGTGATAGGCGCATTCGAGCTCTGACTCGCGCACCCGGCCGATCGAGAAACGCGTGCCGCGATGCGGGCAGCGGTCTTCCCAGGCGTGGACCACGCCGTCAGCGCCGCGCCAAACGGCCAGTTCGATGCCCAACAGGATGGTCGCGGCGACGCCGCCGACCGGAATCGCGCCGGACTTGGCCACCGGATGCCAGTCGTTCGCCACAACAGGATCATGGATTGCCATGGAGTACGCCAGGTTGCCGGGGATGGGTATTCGCCGCTATTGTCGCGGCATTGGTCGGCCGCTCATTGCGGCAGCGCGACCGCTGCGATTGCGGCAAGCCAGTGCGTCTTGTCGGCGCCATCAAGCCACGACGCTTCGATCGAATTCGCCGCCAGTTGCCGCACATCGGCCGACGAAAGATCAAGCGCTTCGACCACCGCCATGAAATTGGCCAGCACATAACCGCCAAAATACGCCGGGTCGTCGGAATTCACTGTGACGCACAAACCGCGATCGAGCAGGCGCTTGAGGTTGTGATCACGCATGTCGCCAATCACGGCCAGACGCAGGTTCGACAGCGGGCAGACGGTGAGCGGCACGCGGCCGCGCGCCAGACGCGCGACCAGGCCGGCATCGGCTTCACATGCCACACCATGGTCGATCCGTTCGGCGCCAAGCAGATCGAGTGCATCGGCGATGTAGGCCGCCGGCCCTTCTTCGCCGGCGTGGGCGACACGTCGCAAGCCGAGTTCCGCGGCGCGCTCGAACACCCGCCTGAACCTGGCCGGCGGGTTGTCGCGTTCGGCGGAGTCGAGCCCGACACCGGCGATGCGGTCAAGAAAAGGCTCGGCTTGGGCAAGCGTGGCCAGCGCATCGGCCTCGCTCAGGTGACGCAGGAAGCACATGATCAGGCGACTGCTGATGCCGAAGTCGCGCTGCCCCGCCGCCAGCGCCGCGCTGATCCCGTTGACCACGGTGGCCATTGCCACACCACGCGCTGTATGGGTTTGCGGATCGAAGAATATTTCGGCATGCACCACGCCATCGGCGCGGGCGCGCTCAAGATAGGCGAAGGTGAGATCGAAGAAATCCTGCTCCTCGCACAACACCGCGGCGCCGGCGTAATAGATGTCGAGAAACGATTGCAGGTCGTGAAACCGATAGGCGCTGCGCACCGCTTCAACCGACGCATAGAGCAGGCTGATGCCGCGCCTGGCGGCCAGCGCGAACATCATTTCAGGCTCGAGCGAGCCCTCGATGTGCAGATGCAACTCCGCCTTCGGCAGGCGACGGATGAACGATTCGAGGGTGTTGCGTTCCATGATCGGGCACCAAGCGCCGAGCCTCGGCAAGCCGCGGAGTCCGAATCCGCCGCCGCCGCGACTCGGCGACACGCGCGCCTTGCGGCGCGCGCGACTTCGATTACTTGGCCGCGGGAATCTTGCCGTCGATCCCGGCGACATAAAAGTCGACCTTGTCTTTCCAAGCCTGGTCGGCCTTGGCATCCTTGGCCAGGCGCTCCTTGCCGTCATTGCCCATGATCGGGCCGGAAAACACTTCGAAGGTGCCGGCCTTCATGCCATCCTTGATTTCCTGCACCTTCTTCTTGATGTCCTCGGGCACGACATCAGCGATCTTGACCAGGTCATTGGCGCCTTCCTTCACACCCCACACCGTGCGCTCGGTCTTCCAGGTGTTCTCCATCACGTCCTTGATCGCCTTCTTGTAATAGCCGCTCCAGTCGACCACGGCGGAGGCCAGGTGCGCCTTCGGCGCGAAGGCGCTCATGTCGCTGTCCCAGCCGAACGCATACTTGCCGTTCTTCTCGGCGGTCTGCAGCACGGCGGTGGAGTCGGTGTTCTGCAGCAGCACATCGGCGCCGCCGTTGATCAGGCTCTGTGCGGCCTCGCCTTCCTTCGGCGGGTCGAACCAGGTGCTGACCCAGACCACCTTCGTCTTGATCTTCGGATTGACCGTCTGCGCACCGAGGGTGAAGGCATTGATATTGCGCAGCACCTCCGGAATCGGGAACGAGCCGACAAAGCCGATGGTTCCGGTCTTGCTCATCTTGCCGGCGATGATGCCGGCCAGATAGGCATCCTGATAGAAGCTCGAGTCATAGATGCGCATGTTGGGCGCGGTCTTGTAGCCGGTGGCGTGCTCGAACCTGACGTCCGGAAACTCGCCCGCAACCTTGAGCATCGGCTCCATGTAGCCGAACGAGGTGGCGAAGATGATCTTGTTGCCCTGGGTGGCGAGATCGCGGAACACCCGTTCGGCATCGGCGCCTTCCGGCACCTTCTCGACGTAACTGGTCTTGATCTTGTCGCCGTATTCGGCCTCGGTGGCCTTGCGCGCATTGTCATGCGCGAAGGTCCATCCGGCATCGCCGACCGGGCCGACATAGACCCAGGCGGCCTTCAGCGGATCGGGTTTGGGGGGCGGTGGCGGCGGCGCTGCCTTGGCTTCCGCCTTCGGCGCTTCAGCCGGCTTCGGTGCCTCTTTCTCGCCACAACTCGCTAGCGCCGCGATGGCCAGCGCGCCAACGACGGCTTTGATCAGGAAACGCTTGTTCAATTCGGTCATACATGCTCCTGTTGAAGTTTGCTGGACTTGCCGGGTGAAATCGAATGCTCGAAACAGAATTTCTAGGCCCCTGGATGAAATGGTTTGCCCAGGGAGGCCGGCATGTTGATGCGGATCCACGCCGGGTTGCGCGAAATCAGCGCCAACACGACAATGGTCGCAATGTAAGGCAACATTGACAACAGTTGACTAGCAATTTCCACGCCCTCGCCCTGCAGATAGAACTGCAGCATGGTGACCCCGCCAAACAGGTAGGCGCCGAACAACGTACGGGCCGGACGCCAGGTGGCGAAGGTAGTCAGCGCAAGGGCGATCCAGCCGCGCCCTGCCACCAGTCCTTCGACCCATAGTGGTGCATAGACCACCGACAAAAACGCGCCGGCAACCCCGCACAAGGCGCCGCCGCCCAGCACCGCGCCCAGGCGAATCAGCCGGACCCGGTAACCGAGCGCATGGGCCGATTCCGGCGACTCGCCGACCGCGCGCAGCACCAGGCCGGGACGACTGCGGTACAGGAACCAGGCGATCGCAATGGTCAGCGCGATGGCGATATAGGTCATCGGATGCTGCCTGAAAAACGCCAGCCCGACAAACGGCAGGTCGGCCAGGCCGGGCAGTGCGAACGATGTCTGCGCGTCGAGCTTCTTGCCGACGTAGTTGACGCCGACAAATGCCGAAAAGCCGCCGCCAAACAGGCTCAGCGCGAGCCCGCTCGCATACTGATTGGTGCCCAGCCAGATCACCAGAGCGCCGAAAATCGCCGCCATCAGCATGCCGGCAACCGCACCGGCGCCGAACGCGACCCATTGATTGCCGGTGTGAAAGGCGACCGCGAACCCGGCGACCGCCGCCACCAGCATCATGCCTTCCGCACCGAGGTTGAGCACTCCTGATTTTTCGTTGAGCAGCAAGCCCAGACCGGCCAGCGCCAGCGGCGTGCCGGATGCCAGGGTGGCGGCCAGGAGCAGCGCGAGTTCGTTCATCCGGCCGCCCCTGCGGCTGGCGCCACGGGTTGCCAGCGCACCCGATAGTTGATCAGCGTGTCGCAGGCCAGAAGAATGAACAACAGCAGGC
>JANPGJ010000190.1:0-2951 GCA_031423955.1 Burkholderiales bacterium | reverse complement strand
CTTCAATAGTTTCCTTCACCTTGTTGTAGTAATCGGCGTCCAGGCGATAATACTTATCCCCAAAAGAAGCGAACTTGCTGCCGTAAGACTTGAGATCAAAAACCACGCTCACCTTCACTGCGCCAGGTGCGTCGTGGACTGCGGCTGCGGGCACATCAGCGTAAAGCCCTTGCGCTTCAAATGCCCAGCGGATCACTTTATGCGCGCAACCGCCGGCGCGGCCGAGCAGCGGCCCGATGGTCGCGCGCTGCGTTGATTCGTCCGCCAGAATCAACGCCGAGACGAATTGGTCGGGGGTCTGCGTCGGTACGGAATTGGCCGATCCAAGCGAAAGGATCGCCCGCATGATCAAATAAACCGTAAATTCCGACGCCCTCAGCCGCGCGCGGAAGTCCGGTGTACCGTTGGCCTCGACGGTGTCGCCGCCCAGCGCACGGTATAGCCGAAACAGCGACGTCGAAAGTATCTGCTCGGAATCGTAGCCCTTGTGTCGGCAGTCGCAGTTCGAGAGATCGAAGCGCAGGGGCCTGTGGAACGTCCCGGACCAACTCCAGCCATGCCGAACCTCGCGGTCATGGCGCCGATTGATATGGACCCAGGGATAGGTCGCGCCGCGCATTTCAGGGCGCCGAGGATCATTGACCAGATTCGAGCGCGGGTCGTTGACGATAGCCGCCAACGCGTCGCCGGCGCTATGCACGAACGGCAACTCCAGCCGACCGGTCGCGGCCGCGAGCAAAACGTGGCAGAACTCATGCCAGCTCCAGCGTGGGTCGGTCGAGAGGCCGAGCGGTTCGCGTCGCGACACCGAGCGTTTGATATCGGCGAGCCCGAAACGTACTTGCAACGGTTTGAGGGAATTGGCCCGTAACCTTTCGCCGAGTCGGTTGCGCGGAGGATCAAAGTCGACCTGGGCATTTACTACCCTGCCATCTCTGCCGGAACCCCGAAGCATCGTTGAGCGATAGCGCACAAGCAGTGGCTTGGTTGCGAACTTGAAGAACTCGTCGCGAGACAAGCCGAACCTGTCGATCTTCTCGAACAATTCAGCGGTCTGCCGATAGGCGCTGGCGGCGGCGAAATCGCCATTCCTGGTCCGCGCATGGCGAATCGCCGTCGGATCGCAACGGTGAATCTTAGTTATGTCGCCGGCCGGGTCAACCAAGTCTGATTGTCTGACTTCAAACCACCAAGCCACGTTCCTATCCTTCAGCGGAACCTTGCCTGGTTTGAGCCCTGGCATCGCGATTGGGCGACGATATCGCTCCAGTTTCTCGCGGTTTGGACGCGCTGCGACGATCTGCCCCGTATCCAACTGTGAGGTCGGGTCGCCAAGGGCTTTGGGCTCGAGGTTGGATTTCGGCTCTCGCGTGAAGAGGTGCGCCTCGACAACCGGTGCAACGGCCGCTTCGTCGCCGTCTTCCGCATGCGCAACCAGCGGTGTTTTTGTTACCGACAGAACTATTGGTGTGAATGCAGGGTCAATTTGCACGCGCGCCATCAACGCGTACGCCGACTCAAGGCCGTCGACCGCCGGCCGCTTTGCATGAACGAATACCTCAAATACAGGCGGATTGGTTCCGCCGGCCTCAACTCGCACGCCACTTACGTAAACATCAGACGGTTGCTCTCCCACGTAAGACGCAATGGGTTCCCCAAAAGTGGTGGCCAATAATCTGGCCCTCCTGGCGCCGGAAAAGCGGGCAAGCGCGGCAAAGGCGAAGTTCGTCTCCAACATTGCAGGGGCAAGTTCGGCCGGGCAGGCGGCGCCGGTGATGCGCAGGAAAAATTGCGAATTCGGCGCATCCAGTACCGTGGCGCTGATGCGAACACCAAGTCCGCTTCTGAGCGCGGACGTCGCGTCATTGCATGTAATCGATTGCACCGCAAAGAGCACGACGGAGCGGTCTTTGGTCGGCCCGGTCAAGCGGCGATTTACCCAGAAGGAATCGTTCGGATCACCGCCCGCCAGCAACCAGGTCATGCAAAAACCGTTCGGCAACTTGGCAAAGTCAGAGCGGCCACTGGCCGGGATCAGGACATTGCCGCCCGCATCAACGAAACCCATGGTCGGCGCGATCCTGCGCAAGTAAACGGCCGCGGCAGTCTGGAAATCCACCAGATTGTCACTTGGGACCACCGTCACACATGGATATTGCGGGTGGCGAAGTGTAATCGCCCGCTTGCGCGGGTCCTCGACTACCCGCTCCTTGTGAACCAGCGGGTGATCCGGATCCCATTGATTTGCTAGCGGCATGGTGGTCCCCTCCAATGATGGCGCTACGGCATTATGTGCCCGAAACGCGCGATCGAAAAGGGGGGCCGCGGCCCTATCACCGCCTCGGTGCATCCACCACAAAGCCGATTTCCGGCTGCCCCGGAAACGCCGCGGCTGCGGCGGCATGCGCGGTTCGCGAATCACGCCCAGCGCGACCAGGTTCTCGCACGAGTCGCAGACTATGGTGATCACATCATCGGAACCCGGTAGCTGCCCTGCTGCCAGTCGATCGGTGCGGCCGGGCTGGCTCGTGCCTGAACCGCATCATGGTGGCCCGGGCCGATACCAACCGCGATCGGCAGACCATTGACCTGTGCAGGCAGATCGACTGCATCGACGCGGCGGCCGACAGGCCATAGCACAGGGCGATCCAGAAAATCTTCGACGGTGAAGGCGATGACGCCGCGGTCCGGCGGACGATCTAGACGCACGAACTGTATTGCCTGCTCGAAACTGTGCTCGATTCATGCAGACGGTCAAGGCGGTCGAGGAGATCCTGATCGGGAAGTCCTGAACTGCGAGCACGCCCCACTGACCCGGCGGCAATTCCGAGGCCGGACCATCGGCCCAGTATTCGATGATGAGCTTTCTCTGCTCGGTCAGTTCCGCGCTGTATTGCAGGGCCTCGTTGACGCCCTTCCAGAACAGCACCTGGAGAATCTGGATTTCGGGT
>JANPGJ010000189.1:0-1581 GCA_031423955.1 Burkholderiales bacterium | reverse complement strand
CTCGGAATCGCCCACGTAGGACAGATGGTTGGCCTTGGACCCGGCGCCGATGAAGGATTTTTTCACCTCGACGAAGTTGCCTATGTGCACGTGCTCGTCCAGTTGCGCGCCCGGCCGCAGGCGCGCATACGGCCCGATGCGGCAATGCGCGCCGACCTCGGCCTCTTCCAGGTGGCTGAACGCCTCGACCCGGGTGCCGGCGCGGATGCGCACGTTTTTCAGCACGCAATTGGGGCCGATGTAGATGTCGTTGCCGAGCACCACATCGCCTTCGAACACGCAGCCGACATCGATGGTCACGTCGCGCCCGACAGACAGCATGCCGCGCACGTCGATGCGCGCCGGGTCGTGCAGGGTCACGCCCTGTTCGAGCAATTGCATGGCGATGTTGCGCTGATGGATGCGTTCCAGCTCGGCCAGTTGCACCTTGCTGTTGACGCCCAGGGTCTCCCAATCGGCGCCCGGTTGCGCCGCGGTTACCGCCACCCCCTCGGCCACCGCCATCGCGACGATATCGGTCAGGTAATACTCGCCCTGCGCGTTGGAATTCGACAGTCGCTCAAGCCAGCCGCCCAGGCGCGCGGTCGGAATCGCCATGATGCCGGTATTGACTTCGGCGATCGCGCGCTCGGCCGGGCTGGCATCCTTGTGCTCGACAATGCGCTCGATCCGGCCACCGCCATTGCGCACAATGCGCCCATAGCCGGTTGGGTCGCCCAGATTGACCGTCAGGATCGCCAGCGCGCCGTTGGCAGCAGCGGTGATCAGCGCGCGCAGGGATTCGGAGCGGGTCAGCGGTACATCGCCATACAGCACCAGGGTGATGCCGGCCGGTGCGGCGTCAGCCAGCAAAGGCAGGGCCTGCATCACCGCATGCCCGGTGCCCAATTGCGGCTCCTGCCTGGCGAAACCGATGTCCGGCGCGCTCAGCGCATCGCGCACGGTTTCGCCGCCATGGCCGTAAACAATCACCACCCGGCGCGGATTGAGCGAGCGGGCGGCGTCGACCACGTGGCGCAACAAGGGCTTGCCGGCGAGCGGATGCAGCACCTTCGGCAATGCCGAATTCATGCGCTTGCCCTGACCTGCGGCTAAGATAACGATGTCGATACTCATAGGCTCTTCACGGCAAACCCGCACAGGTGACGAAAAAGTCGGCGAAAAACCCGGACCACGGGGAAGTCCTTCGGCGATGCGTTCTGCACTTTTCGCCCGCCCCGGTGTCAAATGGCAACCGGGCATCCACCCACACCCACGAGGCGAAACTTGAAGTTGATTCTAGCATTCGTCAGCAGGCGACTTTTCGCGGTAAACAGCGGTTTTCCCCGCATGTTCGGTCGCTTGGCAGCGATATTTCTGGTGGTCGCGGCCGCCGGCTGCAGCACCATCAATATCGCCTACAACGCCGGTCCGACGGCGCTGGCCTTCATCGCCGACGGCTATCTCGACCTCGACAGCGAGCAGGCCGGCATCCTCAAGGAGCGCATTCTGGCGGTGCGTGAATGGGACCGCACCAGCAACCTGGCCGACTACGCGAAGTTGCTGGCCGAAGTGCGCAACCGTGCAGCCGTTCGCATCACC
>JANPGJ010000188.1:0-26164 GCA_031423955.1 Burkholderiales bacterium | reverse complement strand
GCAACCGGAGTATAGCAAATTCTGGCCATCCGGTGTCAACCACGCATCATCGGCGCCGCCGCCTTGATGTAGTAAGCCATCGAAATCAATGTGAGCGCGGCAGCGGCCCAGACAAACCAGTCGCCCAGCACCTGCGCCTCGAATAGGCCAAGAAAGTTGTCGTGAAACAACAGCAACGGGATGGCAATCATCTGCACGATGGTCTTGATCTTGCCCAGTGCGTTGACCGCCACGCTGCGCGATTTGCCCAACTGTGCCATCCACTCGCGCAACGCCGAGATGGCGATTTCGCGGCCGATGATGATCAGCGCGATTACGCTGTCGCAGCGGCCGAGTTGCACCAGAACGACCAACGCGGCGGCGACCATCAGCTTGTCGGCCACCGGGTCGAGAAAAGCGCCGAACGCCGATTGCTGGTCCAGCTTGCGCGCCAGCCAGCCGTCGAGCCAGTCGGTCACCGCCGCCAGCACGAACATGAAGGTGGCAGCCTGGTTTTTCTCGGAGGCCCCGAGCCAGGCATCCGGCAGGTAGAACACGCCGACAAACAGCGGGATCAGCACAATCCTGAGCCAGGTCAGCAGGTTGGGTATGTTGATCGGCGCCGCCATCAGCAGGCCACCGCGCAAGTCGCCGCCGCTTGCCGCGCAGATCGCCCCAGGCCGGCGCGCGCCCGGCCCGCGCACGCTTGGCCGGCGGGCCGGCAAGGCCAGGCATGCGCGGCGCGCCGCATCAACGCACCTCCTCGACCATGACCTGGATCCGCCGCTCCTGCGTACCGGCGTCCGACGAGCGCGCCAGCACGCCGCGCCCCTCGACCGTCTGCGCCTGGCTTACCGCGCCGATTTCGATCCACTCCCCCAGGCGCCCGCTCACGCTTGACGCCATGCTGCTGGTGTTGGCGCTGCCCGCACCGAGAGTGGCCGGGGTGTCGCGCTGCGTACCTATGTCGAGGAACACACGGTCACCGTTGATCCGCGGGGTCACGTAAAACCCGGTATTGAAGTCGCGCCGTTGCGCCGACTCCTGCACCACCACGCCGTTGATGGTGCGCACCACAGTGCGCTGCGGCACCAGCGTCGAGGCCCCGGCGCTGATGAAAGCCGGGTTGCCTTCGAGCACCCGCACCTGCTGCGCCACGTTGTCCTGCGCCGTGCCGGTGCGGTCGTAGAGGCTGGAGCGCGCCGCGCTGGCGCCCGGCTGCAGCACGATTTGCGCGCCGACACCGCTGGCGCTGCCGGCCGCGCCAAAATCCTGGCGCACGTGGATCAGCAACTGGCGCTGGGCGCGGTCGAGGGTGGCCACCACCTGCCGGATTTGCGCCAGATTGGCCGGAGTAGTGCGCACGATCAGCTGGAAACCGCTGCCGGCGATTGATCCCCCGCTGGCCACCAGCGGCTGCAGCAACGGCAGCAACTGCTCGGCAGGCCGATTGCGCAATTCGATGATCTCGAGCGCCTGTGCGCCGGCAAGCGCCACCCAGGCGGCGAGCCACACGGCAGCACAGATGCGCAGCAGCAGGATGGGAATGCTCATGGTAGCGAGGCGTTCGACGCTCAGGCCGGGATATCCGGAATCAGGCGCATCTGCATCAGGGTGATGGTGTCCTTCAACTGCAGTTTGCGCTTCTTCAGGCGCCGCAGCCGCAACTCGTCGCGCCCGGCAGTGTCGCTCAGCGTCTCGATCACCAGGTCAAGGTCGCGGTGTTCGATCTGCAATTCGGCGATCCGCCCCTGGATGATCAATATGTCTTCCGCCGTCAGCATCCGCAGGTTCCCATTTTCGATGAAGGGCCACGATCATACACGGCCGCCATATGACAACTATTGTTACGTCGCGGAATATGTCGATGCCATGCCGGATATAATCGCGCGCCATGCCCATTCGCATCGACGCCGGAACAGGCCAACACATCGGTGATCGCGCCGAGCAGCAGGACCGCCTGGTCATCCTTCCGAGCAGGCGCGAGCCCGGGGTGGTGCTGGTGGTGCTGGCGGACGGCATGGGCGGCCACACCGGCGGCGCGATGGCGGCACAACAGGTGATCTCGACCGCGCAGCAGGTATTCGAGAATTTCAGCACGCGTGACGATTCGCCGCGAAAGCTGCTGACGACCATCGTCAACGAATCGCATACCATCATCACGCTGTCGTCTTACACCAGCGAGCAGGAACCGCACAGCACGGTGGTGGCGATGCTGCTGCAGAAAGATCGCGCCGATTGGGCCCATGTGGGCGACAGCCGCCTCTATCACTTCCGCGGCCAGCCGCTGGTGCAGCGCACCCGCGATCATTCCTATGTCGAGCAACTGTTCGCCGAGGGCAGGATCACCGCCGACCAGCTTGACACCCATCCAAACAAGAACCTGCTGGTTCACTGCCTGGGTTCGACCACCGACCCGCATATCGACTTCGGCCACACGGCCAAGCTGCTGCCGGACGATACGTTCATGCTTTGCAGCGACGGCATCTGGGCCTACTTCAGCGACCTCGAACTTGGGTCGATCCTCGCGGCCTGCCCGCCACGCACCGCATCGGAGCAGTTGATTGCATTGGCACGCGAACGGGCTGCCGGCCGCGGCGACAATTGCTCGCTGGCGATCGTCAAGCTGACGCACTTCGAAGATTCGAAGACCAAGCCGGCACCGGTGCCGCCACCAAAGCCGGTTTCCGCATTGCCGCCCAAAGTGGCAGCCAGCGTTCCGCCACCGGTGGCAGCGAGTCCCGAAAAAGCCGTGAAAAAAGGCATGTTCGACAAGCTTTTCGGAAAAAATTAACGCGTGTACAATGGCTTAGGGCACAATCTTCAGTTTTTGCCTTACCTCGTCAGCTCCGCAAGTTCGATCGTCGCCGGTGCAGGTCAGGCGCGCTGCGATGCATCCAATCACAGGCGCATTGCATTATTCGATGTGTTGTGGTGTGCCGACAGCCGGGATGCACAGCATCCGCAATTTTTCACCCAGGGAGCCGCGTGATGAATCTCAAGCCTGTCGATCAATGCTTCAAGGCCGCGTTTGCTGGCGTATTGCTGGCATGCGCATTCGCAGCAAGCGCGCAGGCCCCTGCCGCGGCGCCGGCAACGGCCACAGTACCGCCGGCGGCGCCGGCCGTCGCACCGATGGCGACCGAAGCACAAAAACCGATGAAGCTCGGGTCGCACGACGCACTTCGCGCCCGTCATGTGAAGCGGTCAATGATCCATGGGGCGATCTGTGCACCATTCGCAAGCATGCACAAGTCGCCTGCAGCGACCTGCCGGTGCCAAAGGCGCGAGCCAAAGCGCAGCGTGCAGGTCGCAAGGGCGCACCGGCAGCGGCATCGCTGCCAGGCAATACACGGCAGGAATGCTTCGATGCCTATATGCGCAATGTTTGAGCGCCTGGGCAACACAAATCAAGTCCGCGGGTAGAGAACGGCTCACTTGCCTCATGTCGAATCGACATGGCGCCCGGTCCTGCAGTGGCCATTCGAGGGGCCTGGCAAACGATTTCTAGATGACGCGGATCGGCAGCAAACCGGTCCGGCAAGACGACTGCGCATGCCGGTGCCCGACGCCGGCATTTTTTGCGATACCGACGTTGTCCTCGCCGAATTCAGGGCGGCGGCGCAATGGCCGGCGCAGCAGGCTTCAGGCGCGCCTTCTCGGCCGCTTCGCGTTCGCGACGTTCGGCCCGCAACAGTGTCTCGCGCACCTTCGCTGCCTGCTTTTGCGCCCGTTCGGCGCGCTCCGGCTCGCGCGCCTTCGACTCCGCGGCAGCGCGCGCACGCTCTGCCGCGCGGCGCTTGGCCAATGCCGCGGCTTCGCGTGCGCGTGCCGCACGTACTGGTGCATCAGCCTCGAACTGGCGCGCGGCGCGCTCGGCTGCCAGCTGTTTGGCTTTTCGCTCGGCCTCGACCTTGGTCGCCTCAGCGGCCCGTTGCGGCGCCGCAGCGGCGTCGGCCGCCCGCGCCTCGGCACGCCGCCGGTCAATCGCGGCAGCCTCTTCGCTGCGTTTGAATTGGCGAGCTTCGAGCTCGACTTCCCGAATCCGGTGTGTCGCGATGTAATTGGCCTGGCGCGCCTCGCTCAAACAGCTTTCGGCCAGGAATTTCTGATAACAAGCGCGCTTGGCCTCGGCATACCGCGCCTCCTGTGCCGGCTTGACCCGCGCGGCGTCGCGCAGGGCTGCTTCGGCAGTCGCGAGCGAGCGAATCGAACCCGTCGGATAGGCGTCAAGTGCGATTTCGGTCGGCGAACGTTCCACCACGCCGGGCTCGGCAGCCACGCAGGCCGCAGTTGCCAGTACAGCCCCGGCCGCAAAAACAAACAGGGCACCCCTGCGGGTGCCCTGTCTGGTCGCAGCTGCGGGCGTCAATTACTACTTCGCAGCAGCCTTGACCACCCGGCATCCCAGCGAACTGCCCTTCGGCGTCGCGAAATACTCGGTGCCGGCGGCGCAGGCGATCGCCTTTTCAGGCTTGGTCGCGCCTTTCTTGGCCGCACAGGTGAAGGCACCGGTCTTCTTGTTGACCGACTTGCTGTTGAGGGTATAGCCATCCGGGCAGCTTGGCGCCGCCGCGCGTGCTCCCGGTGCGGCGGCAGGCGCAGCCGCTGCTGCAGGCTTCGGCGCCTCGGCGACCACCACTTGCGCCTTGGCCTCGCCGTTGCACCCGAAGGTCGAGCCCTCGCGCCCGCCCTTCGCCACCACGGTGTAGGTGCCGGCCTTGTTGAAGCTTTTCATGAAGCTGCGCGGGAAGTCGTCCTTGCCCTTGTTCATTTTGGTGACGTCGACGTCACCGTTGCCGTATTCGACCCGCAGACCGCAGATTCCCTCGTCCTCGCCAGTGACCGTCACCTTGACCTGGGTTCCGACCTGCGTATTTGCCGGCTCGATCTTGACTCCGCTGATGTTGCCGGCGACCGCGAAACCGGCCACGCCCGCGAGTACCAGCGCCGCCAAGCTACCTGCCGCGTTTTTCATGATGTTCATGGTATTCCCCTATTGGATTACTTGCTGTGAATTGAATCGTCACGCCTGGCGCAACGATGCGATTGTAACCAAAGCTTAACGACAACCTGACTCCGACGGTTGACCGGAAATCCGGGCCCGGCGTGAAATTGCCTCGGTTTCCGAGCCTGAGTTTCCGGATTGGCCTGCGCGCCCGCGCGCCATCCGGCCAATCGGTGCTGTCAGTGAATTCAGTGCAATCAGTGCTTTTCACCGCGCACCGTGCGTATTTGCCAGGCGGCGCCCGGCCCGGGCGCCGCGGGCGATCGCCGATGCCGGATCACGCCGCTCAGGTACATCGCCAGATCGGCACACCTTTTGATTCACGGGCGATGCCGTCCAGCAGTTTGCCGTGTGCGGCCTGCTCATCGACGGACGCGCCCTGCACAAACGTCAGCAATGGCCCGACATCCTCGGTACCGACGGCGGCGGCACCACCGTCGTTGCCGAGGTCCATGCCCAGGGCGTCCTGGCCACGGGTCATCGCCAGATAGACTTCGGCCAGCAACTGGCCGTCAAGCAGTGCGCCGTGCAGGGTGCGGTGTGCGTTGGACACCCCATAGCGCTCACACAGGGCGTCGAGGTTGTTGCGCCGACCCGGATGGCGCTCCTTGGCCATCGCCAGCGAATCGGTGACTCCGGCGACGATTTTGCGAAATTGCCGCTGCCCGGCCCGCGCCAGTTCGGCGTCGAGGAATGCGACATCGAACGGGGCGTTGTGGATGATGATCTCAGCCCCTGCCACGTACTCCACGAACTCCGCGACAATGTCTTCAAAGCCTGGTTTGTCGCTGAGAAACTCGGTCGTCAAACCGTGAATCTCGAGGGCCGCGTCATCGCTGTCACGGCGCGGATTGAGATAGCGGTGAAAGTTGTGGTCTGTGAGACGACGGTTGAACAGTTCGACGCAGCCGATTTCGATCACCCGGTGACCGTTGGCAGGATCGAGACCGGTGGTTTCGGTGTCAAGGACGATTTGGCGCATGATCGATCGGGTTCTGGCGGCGAGCAGGGATCCCGCCCTCAACCCCACGTTGTCTTGCCGAAAGCGTCGCCGCGGAGCTGATGCCCAGGGGCAAGGTTGCGGACTGCATGGTAGGCCAATGGTGCGCGGACAGGCGGCGCAAGATAGCACAGGCTGCGGCACCCGGGGCGCCACGCTGAACGCCGTCCAAGCCAGCGTGGCGCCACCAATTCACCCTGCCATGGGGCCGATGCAGCGACAGCTCACGGCGCTGTGGCACCGCACCGCCTCACGGCGCGGCAGTGCTGTATGTCAGACCATTGCCAGGCGCTTGACCGGCTGTTCACGGATCGGCAGGTGTATCAACGCCGCGAAAATGCCGAACGCGGCGGCGATCAGCCATGCCTGGGTGTAGCTGCCGGTGCGGTCGAACAGAAAGCCGCCCATCCAGGCGCCGAGGAAGGCGCCTATCTGGTGGCTCAGGAACACCACGCCGGCCAGCATGGAAAGGTAGTTGACGCCGAAAATATGCGCCACCAGACCATTTGTCAGCGGCACCGTTGCCAGCCAAAGGCTGCCGATGACCAGTGCGAATATATAGACCGAGGCCGGCGACAAGGGCGCCGCGATGAACAGCACGATGACGATGGCGCGCAGCAAATAGATCACCGACAACAGGTAGCGGCGCGGCACGCGGGCACCTTGCATACCCCACCAGTAAGTGCCGAAGATGTTGCCGATCGCGATCAGCGCCAGCGCGATCACCCCGGTTTTTCCGCTCATGCCGGCATCGCGCAGATAGGACGGCAGATGCACCGCGATGAATACCACCTGGATGCCGCAGACGAAGAATCCGAGGCACAAGAGGATGAAGCTGCGCTCGCCCATCGCCTCGCGAATCGACGCCAGCGCCGACTGGCCGACGCCCGCCACGTGGCGCGCCCGCCCTGGCTCGGTCAGGGCGATGGCGACCGGCACCACCGCCAGCATCAGGAATGCCGCGGTGACAAGCGACGTGCGCCAGCCGAAATCGGCGATCAGCCATTGCAGAAGTGGTGTCAAATAGAACTGCCCGCAGGCGCCCAGCGCACCGGAAATCGCCAACGCCTGCTGACGCTGCGCCGGCGGCGTACTGCGGCCGATCACCCCGGATACCACCGCCACGGTGCAGCCGGCCTGTGCGATGCCGATGATCACGCCGCCCGTCAGGGTGAGGGCCAGCGGCGTGGTCGACAGTTCCATTCCCCACAGACCGAGCGCATACAGCACGCAGGTAATTGCGATGACGCGACCGGCGCCATGGCGATCGGCCAGCATGCCGAGAAACGGTGACGCCAGGCCCCAGCAAATGTTCTGCCAGGCCATCGCCAGCGAAAACGCTTCGCGCGACATTTGCACGTCGGTGGTCATCGGCGTGAGGAACAGCCCCATGCCGTGGCGAATGCCCATCGAGAAATTGACCAGCAAGGCGCCGGCCAGCATGACGATCACCGGCGTGCGCCAGTTGTCGGCGATTTTCATTCTTGTGCTTTCGTGAGGATCAGGCCGGCGTTGCGGCGCGCGCGACATGCGCTTCGCGGATCGGCAGGTGGATCAGCGCCGCGCCAACGGCGAGCAGCACGTCGATGTACCACACCCAGTCAAAACTGCCGGTGGCTTCGAAAACGCGGCCGCCGAGCCAGGCGCCGAGGAATCCGCCGACCTGGTGGGTCAGCATCACCACACCGAACAGGGTGGCGATGAAACGCGTGCCGTGCAACTTGCCGACCAGCCCGATGGTGGGCGGTACGGTAGCCAGATAGGTCAGACCGATGGCCATCGAGAACAACACAAAAGTGGTGGTGGACTTGGGCGCGGCCAGGAACAGCAATACAGCGAGCGCGCGGGCGGCATACAGCAGGGACAACAAGGACTTCATGCGCCAGCGGCCAACCGCCCAGCCGATCGTGAAGCTGCCGACGATGTTGAACAATCCCACCAGCGCGAGCGACCAGGCGCCGACCTCGGCCGGCAATTGGCAGGACACCACCACTCCCGGCAAATGGGTGGCAATGAACGCAACGTGAAAGCCGCAGACAAAGAATCCGCTGGCCAACAGGACAAAGCTGCGGTCGCGCAGCGCATCACCGACCGCCTGCCGCAGGTTGGTGGCGTGCGGCCCCGGCGCCGCCTCGGCGCTCGCGGATGCCTTGCCGCGCAACAGCCATGCCAGGGGCAGCGCGGCGAGCGCGAAAAAGCCGACCGTCGTCAACGCACTGATCCAGCCGATCGACCCCAGCAGAAACTGCGCCACCGGAATCACAGCGAACTGCCCGAACGAGCCACCGGCGTTGATCACGCCGCTGGCCATGCCACGCGACTCCGGCGGCACCACGCGACCGACCGCCGCCATCATCACGCCCAGCCCGGTCATGCCGGCGCCGCCGGCGGCGATGATGCCGATCAGCACGATCAGCATCCAGGTACTGGTCGCATAGGGTGTCAGTACCGTTCCCAGGGAAACCAGCGCTGCGCCGGTGGCGATCACGCGGCCGGAACCGTACTTGTCGGCGAAGGCACCGGCGATCGGCTGCGTCACCCCCCACATCAGTTGCGCGCAGGCGAACGCCAGACTGATCGCCGCGATCCCGAGGCCGGTCGAGGTATTGAGCGGGCTGATGAACAGGGCGAGCGACTGCCGCACACCGAACACCAGGGTTGATATCAACGCCGCAGCGGCGATGATGACGACCTGGCTGCGTGTCAGTTTCATGCCGGATCCGGACTTGCCGTTGCAGGTTTGCGACAGGGAATCATGCGTCGACCGCGTCGTCAGGTCCAGGCAGTAGCGGCAGCAGGCCATCGATCAGCGTATGCAGTGCAGCGACTTGCTGCGCGCCCAGCGTTGCGCGCACGCGGTCCTGCGCCTGCCGCCAGAGCGGACGGGCGGCCTGAAACGCCACTTCGCCGGCCGCCGTCACCTTGACCGCCTTGCTGCGTGCGTCATTGCCATGGCCGAGTTCAACCAGGCCGCGATCGACGAGTGGCCGCAAATTGCGCGTCAGGGTAGTGCGATCGGTAAACAAGGCGCGCGACAATTCGCCCACGCCAGGCGCGGTGTGACCGGCCGGTCGGCGCGCACGCGCCAGCAGCGAATACTGGGTGACCTTTAGACCTGCAGGCGCCAGGGTTTGGTCGTACAACTGCGTTACGCGCCGCGACAGGCTGCGCAGCTTGAAGCAGGTACATCCGGCACCGGAGGCAAGCTTGGCAACGGCATCGGGCACCTCATTGGCATCCGCGACCGCATCTGTGTGCGGGACCCCGGGTTGCGCCGCTTTCCCGCCAAGTGTAATCATAGGTGTAATTACACTCTTCTAATCAGTGGAGGTCAAGCAAAAAATGAATGCCGACATGCCGAGGCGGATTTTTCATGCAGTCAAGCCCACCTTGCCGCATGTTGGTATCGACCCGGGCAGCGTTGCCCACCCTACCGGCGCGGAGTTTTTCGAGTGCGTGGCCGGCAGTTGTATTCCGCCGCCGCCGAGGGCCGATTGGTGGATGGCGCCGGCAGGTTGCTGGCGCACGGCAGCACGACCTGCCGGTGTTCGAGGTTTTGAGCCGGCAATCCGGCAAACGGCGGCCTGCGGACACGTACAATCGGGCCTCCGTGGCCGTTTGGCCGCGCCGCGAGGATCCGCGATGAATGCACCAGCCGAAGTTTCCCTGAGTACCCGCCTGCAGGACCATGCTGCAGGGCTCGAGCAGCAGTTGCTTGAATGGCGCCGCGATTTTCACGCCAACCCCGAATTGGGCAACCAGGAAGTGCGGACCTCGGGCATCGTCGCTGCCCACCTGCGACGCCTGGGACTCGATGACGTGCGGGTCGGCGTCGCCAAAACCGGTGTAGTTGCCGTCCTCAAGGGCGGCAGACCCGGTCCGTGCGTCGCCTTGCGCGCCGACATGGATGCGCTGCCGGTGTCGGAAATGGTCGACCTGCCGTTTGCCTCGAAAGTGCGGGCCACCTGGGGCGGCCAGGAAGTCGGCACCATGCATGCTTGCGGGCACGATTGCCATACAGCGATCCTGATGGCAGTGGCCGAACTGCTGGCGGCGGTACGCGACGAGCTTCGCGGCTCGGTCAAATTCATTTTTCAGCCTGCCGAGGAAGGCCTGCCGGACTACGAAAAAGGCGGCGCCAAGCTGATGATCGAGGAGCTTGCGCTGGAAAATCCGCGGCCAGACGCGATCTTCGGGCTGCATGTGATCTCGCTCCTGAACGCCGGCAAGATCGGCTATCGCCCGGGCGCGATGATGGCATCGACCGATAATTTCTGGATTCGCATCCATGGTCGCCAGACCCACGGCGCGATGCCGTGGCTGGGCACCGATCCGATCGTCGCCGCCGCGCAAGTGGTGCTGGGAGCGCAAACCCTGGTTTCGCGCCAGCTCGACATCATGCATGAGCCGGCGGTGGTCACGTTCGGCACCGTGCATGGCGGTGTCCGCGAAAACATCGTACCTGACGAAGTCACGCTGACCGGCACATTCCGCACATTCGATGAAGGCCAGCGTGAATTCATCCGCGAACGCCTGGCCGAAACCGCTGTCAACATCGCCTGTGCGTGCCGGGCGCGGGCCGAAGTGCGCACTTTCAAGGGCTATCCGGTTACCGTCAACGACACCAGACTCACGCTCTGGAGCCTGCCCACCCTCAGCCGCGTGGCCGGCGATGGCAACGTGGTGCATGTCCCGAAAACCGGCGGCGGCGAGGATTTCGCATATTTTCAGCAGCAGATTCCCGGTGCGTTCTTTTTCGTCGGCATCACCCCGCCGGGCGACGATGCGTCAAAGGCGCCGGCCAACCATTCGCCACTGTTCCGGGTCGATGAGAGCGGCCTGTTGCTGGGGGTGCGCTTGTTGACCGCCCTGGTGATCGACTACCAGGCCAATCCGGCATGAGCGCGCCCCCCGCAATCAGCATACGTCCGGTGACGCCGCGCGACGAAACAGCCTGGCGGTCCCTGTGGGCAGGCTATTGCCGCTTCTACGAGGTCGACCTGGGTACCGCAGTGACCGAACGCACCTGGCAGCGCATTTGCGACCCGGCATCCACCATCAAGGCAATCGTCGCCGAACACCCCACGCTCGGGGTGATCGGCATGGCCAACTACATCCTTCACGAGAACACCTGGGAACTGTCGCCGGTGTGCTATCTCGAAGATTTGTTTGTCGACCCCGGACAGCGCGCCGAAGGGGTCGGACAAGCGTTGATCGACTGGCTGGTCGCAGCGATGACCGGGCATGGCTGGTCGCGCATCTACTGGATGACCAAGGAAAACAATTATCGCGCTCGCGGCCTGTACGACAAATACATCCCGCGTGATGCCTTCGTACGTTACGTGGTCAAGCCAAGGTAAGTTAGGGACGTAGCGACACGCGCTTGCGCCAACGCCCTGGCAGCAGGAATGCACAGTCACTGCGAGGCCTCGGGCCGGAGGCATGTCCACGCTTGCCCAATGGCAGGCGCGGCCCCGCCTTCATCAGCGCAAGCCGCCCGGCAATGGATTGAGCGGCGTGAGGGGCGCCTGCGAGCGGGCGGCAGCATCATCGGCGGCACGCATGCCGCCCAGGGCGTTGTTGATGCTGAAGGCATCGCGGGCCGCATCCTTGTTGTAGCGTCCGTAGGGCACCGCGCCGCGGGGCGTGATCGCGACGCCTGTCGAATTCCCGTACGGCTGCACCACGCCGCCATAGCCGAGGCCCGAGCCGCCGTAGCCGTATGGAACACCAGCAGCGTTCGGCGCCACGATCACCACCGGGCCGTTGCCGAGCGGCGTATACACGTCTTGCGCCTGCGCATTGGTGATCGGCAAGGCGGCAACGGCAGCTGTCAAAACAAGCAATCGAAGGGACATGGCGAATCTCCAGGCAATGCTGCGGCCTGTGAGCCTAGCACAGCGAGACAACGCGATGATGCGGTGCTGCTGGATTGACCGGCCCGCGGCCGCCACCACCGCCGGCCGGTTGCCGATACTGCGGCATCCGGCGGCACGGCGCGTCTCAACGCACGGAATCGACGCCACGATTGGCAAGCTGGTCGGCGCGCTCGTTGCCGGGGTCGCCGGCATGGCCTTTCACCCAGCGCCACTCCACCTCGTGGCGCGCTGCGGCGACGTCGAGCAGTCGCCACAGATCATCATTTTTCACCGGCTTCTTGTCAGCGGTTCTCCAGCCGCGCGCCTTCCAGGCATGGATCCATTCGGTAATCCCCTTCTGCACGTAGCTTGAATCGGTATACAGCACGACATGACATGGCGCCTTGAGCGCGCCCAGCGCCTCGATCACCGCGGTCATTTCCATCCGGTTGTTGGTAGTCTGCGCAGCGCCGCCAAACAATTCCTTCTGGTGTGCGCCGCTGACCAGCAGCGCGCCCCAGCCGCCCGGCCCGGGGTTACCCTTGCAGGCACCATCGGTATGAATGACAACGCTTTTTCGCGGTTCGTTCATGGTGTCGACGTTTGCGGGCCTGCGGGCCGGGCGAGGGAAAATCTGTCCAGACGCGGACTGGCATTGCCGCACCCGAATGCCGGCGCGGGATTGCCTGGCGAAGCCGGTGACGCAAAATAGGCGTTCATGACCGTGCCACCGGACCGGTCGCGCATGCAACCGGACAGGTTGGCCGGAACGCTGCCCTGGCGCACTGCCGGTACCAAGAGCCGCGCCTGGCGCCGCGCAAGCTGCCGCGCCGGCGTGATCAGACGCATGCCGGCGACCCGCTTCTTCGCCTGCATGATGTAGGCCGCACCGGCAATCGGCCACCACCGCCTGCCGGCGGCTTCCAGAAAGCCGAATCGGCCGAGCCATTTCTCGGATTCAAAAGGCGGCCGATAGCAACCGAACAGGCCGCCCTGAATGTCGAAGTTGAGCAATTTGAGCCAGTCCTTCATGCGCGGCACGCTGACAAACTCGGCGTCCCAGGGCGGCAGGCTGGACTGGCCAAACATGCGGCGCACCCCCCACCAGCTGATCGGATTGAACCCGGTGACCAGCAATTGCCCCTCCGGCCGCAGGACCCGCTCGACCTCGCGCAAAATCTGGTGCGGCTCGGCGCTGGTCTCGAGCAGGTGTGGCAGCAATACCAGGTCGAGCGACTCGGCGGCGAACGGCAGTTCGTGGGCGTCTGCGACCACCGCCGGGTGGCCGTCAAGTGCCGCGGTGCTGCGCCAGGGAATCCGGCTATCGCGCAAAAAATCGATCCCCGGGAGGCCCACCTGCACTGCGAAATAGCCAAACAAATCAGTCACCAATGCATCGAGGCTGGCCTGCTCCCAGGCCAGCACGTAGGCGCCCGGTGGAGTGGTGAACCATGTCGCGAGGGTCGTTGCGGCGGTCACCGCAGGGCTCGCTGGCAGTTGAGGATCTGACTTGGGCACGAAGGTTGCTCGGAATACAATTGACAAATGCAAGGCCGGGACCGCCGGTTTCCGACAGGCAGAGTTCCACATGATTCGACCAGGGAACACCGATCCGGCGGGCCCGGTCGTACCGGGAACACCTGTTGCCTCTGGGGTTGTTGCCGCGCCACCTGTTGCCCCTGGGGTTGTTGCCGCGCGAACTGCAGCGCAACCGCCCCGACGCCACAGGCTTGCGCCCGGCTCAGGCTTCCGCCCAGCCTGCCGCATTATGGCATGCAAACCACGAGATTGGAAAATTCCTTATGCAAATCAATTGATTGGAAAAGTTTTTCGATTGACAGCACGAGCTTTTGCAAACTATCATTGACACATTAAAACGAGGAGGAAGCGCATGCATCGATCAAGCGCGGTGATTTGGTGTCTGGTGCTCGCATGCCCCTTGCTGTTGGCGGCCTGTGGCAGTGTCCCGTTGAGTCAACCGGCTGAGCCTGTCGTTCTTACCCCGCTACCGCCGCCAGCGGCCACCTTGGTGACTCCGCAGGAAGTGTTGCAATCGTCGATCGGCAATGTCGATGTCACTGCAAAGCCCGCAGCCGATTTGTGGCAGCGCATGCGCAACGGCTTCGCAATGCCGGAACTGGCCAACACCGCCGCCCAGGACAAGACAACCTGGTATGCGGCCCGCCCCGAGTACCTGCGCCGCAGCTTCGAGCGGGCCCGTCCCTTCCTGTTCCATATCGTCGAGGAAATCGAAAAGCGCGGCATGCCCACCGAGTTGGCATTGCTGCCGTTGGTGGAATCGGCCTACAACCCGCGCGCGGTGTCGCCGGCGCAAGCCGCCGGCATGTGGCAGTTCATTCCCTCCACCGGCAAGCGCTACAACCTGCAGCAGGACTGGTGGCGCGACGACCGGCGCGACATCCTGGCATCCACCAGCGCGGCGCTCGATTACCTGCAGATGCTGCATGGCATGTTCAAGGACTGGCACCTCGCGCTGGCCGCGTACAACTGGGGCGAAGGCGCGGTTGGACGAGCGATCGAAAAGGCGCGCGCCAGGGGAGAACCCACCGACTATGCCAATCTGAAGATGCCCAACGAGACGGCCGGCTACGTGCCTAAACTGCAGGCGATCAAGAATCTGGTGATGAAGCCCGAATTGTTCGGCCTGGTGTTGCCGGAGGTGGTCAACGCGCCCTACTTCGCGACCATCACGAAAACCCGCGACATCGACGTCAAGACCGCGGCGCGCCTGGCGGAAATGCCGGTCGACGATTTCCTGGCCTTGAATCCTTCGCACAACCGGCCGGTGATTCCAGGCGCCATTCGCCCTGTGATCGTGTTGCCGGTCGACAAAATCGACACCTTCAAACAGAACCTGGCGAGCAACCAGGACAAGCCGCTGTCGAGCTGGCAGGCGCATCTGGTGCAGGCTGGCGAAACCCTTGATCGTGTCGCCAGCCGCTTTGGCATCGACCTGGCGTCCCTGAAATCGATCAACAGCCTCGCCGCGCGTTCGCGAGCGAGCGCCGGACAAACCCTGCTGGTGCCGCGCAAGGATGCGGCAACCGATACGGCGCTGCTGCCGGTCAATATCGCGCGCCCAGCGATCGAGGCAGAGGAAAGGACGGTTCGCAGCAGCCATGTGGTACGCAAGGGCGAAACGCTGATGGCTATCGCCCGCCAATTCAAGCTTGCAGTACCCGATATCAAGCGCTGGAACAAGCTGGGTGGCGATACGGTGCGCCCCGGGCAAAAGCTCATGCTTGAGACCGTGGTAGCAGATAATGGGCCGGCGGCGCGCAAAGCGGCGCTTGGTGCGCCTGGCAAGGACCGAAACACCAAGGTCGCCGCGAAAAGCGCCAAAAAGGGCAAACTCGCATCCCGCGGCAAGCAAGTGGTACGGGTGGCTCGGCGGTAGGAGTCGGCAGTCGCCAAGTCCGACGGGCTGGCAGCAGCCTGCGCACCGGAACGAAGGGGTCGTGACGCGGCCATCGCGCCCACGCCCGGCGAAACATCCCGGTTGTGTGCCACGTGAACCGGTGCGCGCGCGGTTACGCGCGGAACGCTACCGCTCACGCAACTGGCGACGCAATTCCAGCCCGACTTCCGGTCGCGCCGCGAAGGGATCGGGCGGGTTCCTGATATCGACGATCGCGCGCATGCGGGTCTCGACATTGCCCAGCGCATTGGGGTGCGAAAACACGTAGAACTGGTTGGCCGCGATCGCCTCAAAGGTCATTTGCGCGACGGCTGCGGCCGACACCTTGCCCGAACTCACCGCCTTCTGGCCCATTTCGCGCGCGATCCGCTGCGAAGCAGTCGGCGCGTCGCCATCGTTGAGCTCAGACGGCCGATTGCGCTCTGACCTGAAAATGCCGGTCGGCACGAAATACGGACACAACACCGAGCATGAGACCTGCGAGGTCACCAGATCGAGGTCCTGGTACAGGGTCTCGGTCAGCGCGACCACCGCATGCTTGGTGGTGTTGTAGACACCCATGTTGGGCGGCGTCAGCAAGCCCGCCATCGACGCGGTGTTGACGATGTGGCCTTCGAACGCCGGATCGCCGGCGGCTGCGGCCAGCATCAGCGGCGTGAAGATGCGGACGCCATGCACCACGCCCCAGAGGTTGACGCCGATCGTCCACTCCCAGTCGCGCTGCGAGTTTTCCCACAGCAAACCGCCGGTGCCGCCGACGCCGGCGTTGTTGAATACCAGACTTGGCACTCCAAAGCGGGCGACGGTGGCGTCGGCCAGCGCCTGCACCGACTCGCCCTTGGCAACATCGGTGCGTTGCGCCAATACCTGTGCCCCAAGGCCTTCGAGTTCGGCGCGGGTGGCGTCGAGCGCATCCTGCTGCACGTCGGCGATCACCACATTCATCCCGGACTTGTGCGCCAGCAGCGCGAACTCGCGCCCGAAACCGCTACCGCCGCCGGTAATGACGGCGGTACGCCCTGCGAATGTCTTCATGTTGCACGTTCTCCAATGACCTTTTTTTCAGCGCAAAACCAGCGTTCAGTTCCCACTGCTTCGCTACCGCCGATGCGACTCCATGCGGCGCCAGACCAGATTCAATCGAGGAAGCCGGGCGCCTCGGCGACCAGCTTGTCGTACAGCAGATTGAACGAGAACCAGCCGGAAAACGGCACGCCGACCACGCTGTAGGCCTGGCGGCAGGACTCTTCCGGCACCAGCCGCAGGGGCTCGCCATGGGCGGCCGCCTCGGCCATCATCTGCACTTGGCAATTGCGCTCCATCGAGAGATACCACCAAGCCGCCTCGTCGACGCTGCCGCCGACAGTCAACAGGCCGTGGTTGCGCAGAATCACGCCCTTCATCGGCCCCAATGCTTTCGCGATCTGCTCGCCCTCGCCCAGTTCCAGCACCACGCCGCCGTAGTCGTCATACAGCGCATGGTCCTGATAAAACGCGCAGGCATCCTGGCTGATCATCGCCAGCGGCCGTCCCAGGGCCGAGAAGGCGCGCCCGTAGATGCCGTGGGTATGCGCTGCCGCCACCACATCGGGCCGCGCGATGTGGACCCGCGAGTGGATCGCGAAGGCGGCGCGGTTGACCGGGTGGTTGCCCTCGACCACTTCGCCATGGTGATCGACGCGAATCAGGTTCGACACCTTGACCAGGCTGAAGTGAACACCGAAAGGGTTGAGCCAGAAGGTCTCGGGAAACTCCGGGTCACGTACGGTGATGTGGCCGGCGGCGCCTTCGCCCATGCCGAATTGGGCAAAGATCCGGAAGGCGGCGGCGAGGCGTTGCTTGCGGTGCAGCCGTTCCTCGGCGATCGAATTAAAGCTTGGCGGCGACGGCATGTTGGGCAACATTTCGGCGACCGCGGTGGCCATGCCGGCGGCGTTGAGTTTGACTCTGTCGGGTGCGTTCATGGATTGACTCCTCGAGGGTTGGTGGATCTGGCGCTTCAGAGCTTGACGATCTGCTTGCCGAGGTTTGCGCCCTTGAGCATGCCGAGAAAAGCCCTGGGCGCATTCTCAAGGCCGACTGCTTCGGTTTCACGATACTTCAATTTGCCAGCGATCACCAGTTCGGCAAGCTCGCGATGCGCCTGCGGCCAAAGCTCAAGATGGTCCGAAATGATGAAACCCTGGATCCTGAGCTTGTTGACCAGCACGGAGCGGAAATTGGCAAGCGGCATCGGCGTGCCGTTGTAGCCCGAGATCAGGCCGCACACCGCAACCCGGCCGAATGGATTCATGCGCGCCAGGATGTTGTCGAAGATCTCGCCGCCGACATTTTCGAATACGCGATCGATGCCGTCGGGCACAGCTGCCTTGAGCGCATCCTTCCAGCCTGTAGCCTTGTAGTCGACGCAGGCATCGAAGCCGAGCGCGTTCAGCGCATGCGCGCATTTGGACGCGCCGCCGGCGATGCCGACCACCCGCGCCCCGGCAGCTTTCGCCAGCTGGCCCACCACCCCGCCCACCGCGCCGGTGGCTGCCGTCACCACCAGGGTCTGGCCGGCCGCCGGTTCGAGAATTTTCATGGTGCCGTACCAGGCGGTGGCGCCGGGCATGCCCAGCAGGCCGACGTAGTACGACAGCGGCACTTTCGATGCATCGACCTTGAGGATCTGCTTGCCGTCGACCATCGCATGGGTCTGCCAGCCGAGGCCGAACTTGGCCGCGAACTTGTCGCCGGGCTTGAAGTCCGGATGGTTCGAGACGAGGATCTCGCCGGCGGTGGCGCCGATCATCACCTCATTCAAGGCCTGCGGTTGCGAATAAGATTTGACATCGTCCATCCGGCCGCGCATGTAAGGGTCGAGCGACAGGTATTCGTTCCTGACCAGCACCTGCCCGGGGCCAGGTTCACCGAGGGTCTGTTCGACCAGGGCGAAACATGACAGGTCGGGCTCGCCCTGCGGGCGCTTGACCAGATGGATTTGCTTGTTCTGCGTGACCATGTTGCATCCTTTGCGGTTGGGCCTGACCAAGCGCCGTGATTGACGATTTGGCGCGGTGTTTGAAATTCAATCCGGCGCGGGACCCGGTGGCGGCGGTGTCGACCCGGGAACTGCGTGCTTCGGCCGCGACACCCTACGAGGCCGCGCGCCGGCAGCGGGCGCCGGACGCCGCCCGCGGCAAGGCAGAGCGAAGCCGGCCGCGTGCATGGTCAGACCACGATCGCGCCGCCGTCGATCACCAGGCACTGCCCGGTGATGTGACCGCCGGCGTCGGAGGCGAACAGCACTGCCGCGCCTTTCAGATCTTCGTCGCCGCCGAGTTTGCCAAGCGGCGTGTTGTCGACAAAGTATTGCCCGTGCGTATCGAGAGTGGCTCGGGTCATTTTCGACGGAAAGAACCCCGGGCAGATTGCATTGACGGTGATGTTGTGTTTGCCCCACTCTGCCGCCAGCGCGCGGGTGAAGTTGACCAGACCGCCCTTGGTGGTGTTGTAGGCGATGGTACCTTCCATCTGCAGCGGATTGCCGCCCAGCCCCGCCACCGAGGCGATGTTGATGATGCGCCCGGTTTTGCGCGGAATCATCGAAGCACGGGCGACCGCCTGGCAGAGCAGGAAGTTGCCGGTCAGGTTCAGGTTGACCAGCTTCATCCAGGCGTCGAGCGGATGGTCTTCGGCGTTCGCGCCCCAGGTCGCGCCGGCGTTATTGACCAGGATATCAATCTTGCCGTGACCTGCCATCACGGCCGCGACAATCGCCGCCGGCGTTTCCGGCTTGCCCAGATCCGACGGGATGGTCAGCACGTCGATGCCCTGGCCGGCCAGATGCGCACGTGCCTCTTCCAGCTCGGCGGCCTTGCGCGCGGTGATCGCCACCGCGGCGCCCATTTCGCCCAACGCCTCGGCGATCTGCAGGCCCAGCCCGCGCGAGCCGCCGGTGACGATCGCCACCCGGCCGTTCAAGTCGATCAGCTTTTTCAGGCTCATGTCAATTTTCCATTGCGTCAATCAGCATCCGGAGGGAGGACCCGTACCGGCGTCAGAACCAGTTGTCCTGCATGTCCAGCATAGTGGTGTCGAGCGATTCGAGCAAGTCGCACCATTGCGTCGTTTTTGGCAGTTCCCAGCGGAAAAAGAAAGTAGCCGCCTGAAGCTTGCCGCGATAAAAATCCGCATCAATGCCGCCATCGCGCAATCGGGTGGCGGCAATCACCGCCGCCTTGAGCCAGGTCCAGGCCAGCACGATGTGACCGAAAGCCTCAAGATAGATCGCTGCATTGGCCAGGGTGACTTCGATGCCACCGGCGGCATGCAGTTTCTGCGTGGTCAGGCCGATGCGGGCGGTCGCCTCGCCCAACTGCCTTGCGAACTGCACGGTGTCGCGCAGGGCGCGTGCCTGACGGCAGGTCTTCTCGATTTCGCGGCCAAGCAGGGCCAGGCCGGCGCCATCCTGCTGCGTGACCTTGCGTCCCAGAAGGTCCAGGCCCTGGATGCCGTGCGTGCCTTCGTGGATCGGATTGAGGCGATTGTCACGATAGAACTGCTCGACCGGATAGTCACGGGTATAGCCATACCCGCCGTGCACCTGGATCGCCAGGCTGTTGGCTTCGAGGCACCATTGCGAGGGCCAGGATTTGGCGATCGGCGTCAGCAGGTCCAGCAACTGACCGGCCTCGACACGTGCGGCCTCGCCGTCGGCGGTTTTCTGCTCGTCGACCAGATGCGCACAATACAGGTTAAGCGCCAGCGCTCCTTCGACATAGGCCTTTTGCGCCAGCAGCATGCGCCTGACATCGGCGTGCTCGATGATTGGCACCTGCGGTGCTTCGGGGTTCTTGGCGCCCGGATGGCGGCCCTGTGGCCGGTTGCGCGCGTAGTCGAGCGCATGGAGATAGCCGGTATAGCCGAGCATAGTGGCGCCGAGGCCGACGCCGATGCGCGCCTCGTTCATCATGTGAAACATGTAGCCCAGGCCGCGGTTGGGCGCGCCGACCAGGTATGCCACCGCGCCAGGAGCCCCACCCGGCGTGAACTTTCCTTCACCGAAATTGAGCAGCGTGTTGGTGGTGCCGCGATAGCCCATCTTGTGGTTCAGGCCGGCCAGCACCACGTCATTGCGACCACCCGGCGATCCGTCGGCGTCGACCAGGTACTTGGGCACGATGAACAGCGAAATGCCCTTGACACCGGGCGGGCTGCCGGGAATCTTCGCCAGCACCAGATGAATGATGTTCTCGGCGAGTTCGTGTTCGCCGGCCGAGATCCACATCTTGTTGCCGAATATGCGATAGCTGCCGTCGGCCTGCGCCTCGGCGCGGGTGCGGATGTCCGACAACGATGAGCCGGCCTGCGGCTCGGACAGGCACATGGTGCCGAAAAAGCGCCCGGCCAGCATCGGGCGCACGAAGGTGTCGATCTGTTCGCGCGACCCGTGGTCGAGCAACAGGTTGGAGTTGCCGATGGTGAGAAACGGATAGCTCGAGGTGCCAACATTGGCGGCGTTGAAAAACGCGAAACAGGCCTTCGCCACCACCTGCGGCAACTGCATGCCACCATAGCCATAGTCATGTTCGGATGCCATCAAGCCGGACTCGACAAAGACCTTGAGCGCGACGGCGACCTCCGGAATCATGCTGACCCGTTCGCCGTCGAATACCGGCTCCTGTTCATCGCTCTTGCGGTTATGCGGCGCGAAGTGCTCGGTGGCGATCTTTTCGGCCAGATCGAGCGCGGCCTCGAACGTCTCGCGCGAATGGTCGGCGTAGCGCGCGCGGGCGGTGAGAGCTTCGGCGTCCAGCATTTCGTAGAGCACGAATGCAAGATCGCGGCGCGACAGGAGTTTCGACTGCATTTGGGCTGGCACCAGGTCCCCTCCCCCGCTGTGCGGGAGAGGGTCAAGTCAGCGAATCATCAGGCAACTTCAAACAGCCCGGCCGCACCCATGCCGCCACCGACGCACATGGTGATCACCACGTACTTCACGCCGCGGCGCTTGCCTTCGATCAGCGCATGGCCGACCAGGCGCGCACCGGTCACGCCATACGGATGGCCGACCGCGATCGAACCGCCATTGACATTGAGCCGGTCATCCGGAATGCCCAGCTGGTCGCGGCAGTAGATCACCTGCACGGCGAACGCTTCGTTGAGTTCCCACAGGCCGATGTCCTTGACACTGAGGCCGGTCTTCTTGAGCAGCTTGGGGATGGCGAACACCGGGCCAATACCCATTTCATCGGGCTCGCAACCGGCGACCGCGAAGCCGCGATAGATTCCCAGCGGCTTCAGGCCGCGCTGTTCAGCCAGCTTGGCATTCATCACCACGGCGGCGGATGCGCCGTCGGAGAACTGGCTGGCATTGCCGGCGGCGATCACCCCGCCCTCGATCGCCGGCTTGATCTGCGATACGCCTTCATAGGTAGTGTCGGCGCGGATGCCCTCATCCTTGTCGTGCATCACCTCCCTGATGGTTTCGACCCCGGTCTGCTTGTCGACCACCTTCATGTTGACCGTGATCGGAATGATTTCGTCGCGCGTCTTGCCGGCATCGCGCGCCGCGGCGGCACGCAATACGCTGGCCACGCCATAGCGATCCTGCGCTTCGCGGCTGATGTTGTAGCGCCTGGACACCATCTCCGCGGTCTGCAGCATGTTCCAGTAGATCTCGGGCTTTTTCTTGAGCAGGTTCTCGTCGCGCAACATGTGCTTGTTCATCTCGTTTTGCACGCACGAGATCGACTCGACACCGCCGGCGACGAAAATATCGGCTTCGCCTGCGATGATGCGCTGCGAGGCAAGCGCAATGGTCTGCAGCCCGGACGAACAGAAACGATTGACCGTCGCACCCGACACGCTGACCGGGCAACCGGCCAGGAGGGCGCTCTGGCGCGCGATGTTCATGCCGGTCGCGCCTTCGGGATTGGCGCAGCCCATCAGCACATCCTCGACCTCGGCCGGATCAAGCTTGGCACGCTCCATCGCGGCCTTGATGACAGCGCCGCCCATGGTCGCGCCATGGGTGTTGTTGAGGGCACCGCGGAATGATTTTGCGAGGCCCGTGCGGGCGGTGGATACAACGACTGCGTCGGTCATGGATGTCTCCTGTCAATAGTCTTTTGGAAGCAGTTGAGGAAAAAACGTTGAAGAACTGCGAATGCTGCACGCTGACATCTCAAAATAATCGATTCATGATGCTGTCGACACCGGTTCCGCGGCAGACGCCACGGCCGGTTGATCGTAAGTCTTGAACAAGCGCCTGATTTCCGGGTCAGCCCGCCTCAACAAATCCGGATCGGACTGATAAGCAAGCAAGATAAACGCACGATTCGCCTCGACCTCCTGCAACAGCCGCAGGTTCTCCTCCGGCGTAAGTTCAATCTTTGGCATCACGGTCAGCCATCAGTTGTTCCCGGATTTTCCGCAATTCTTCGATATCGAGGGCATCCCTGCCGCGTCCGGTTCCGTTTTTCATGCAGATCAGGTCCTCGATACTTGCCACCGGAATCGACAATGGTCCGATGCGCTTGATGACGGCGTTAAGCCTAAGTTGCTCGTACGGCACCACCGGACGCACCAACACATCGATTACCGTCGCCATCATGTCCGGGCCCCGCAGTGCAAAAGCCAGCATTCCGTTGTCACGGTGCCATTGATCGATAAACTTGGCATCACGCAGCGAATCAATTTGTATCGGCAGCACCGGTCTGAGGTTTTCCCGTTTGGCATTATCAATGAATCGATCAAGGTTCTCATCGTTCAGTGCCAACACGACGTCAACATCCATTGTCACGCGCTGGTAACCATGCAAAGTGACAGCCAATCCCCCAACCAGAACGAAATCGACGCGGGCTTCGCACAAGCCGGCGAGCAGGCTGTACATGCTCATGATTGCAGTCTACGCACTCCTGTGGCCGGCATCGGGATTGGCGTCAATTGAAAGTTTTGCCTTCGGCCGCCAGCTTCGCCAGCAAGGGCGCAGGTTTCCAGAATCCTGGGTCGGCCTTGGGATTTTGCGCGAAGCGCTGCATCGATGCCACCACGTTGGCCAGGCCCTTGCGGTCGGCGAAGAACATCGGTCCGCCAAGATACGGCGGCACGCCGTAGCCGGTCATGTAGATCATGTCGATGTCGACGGCGCGCATGGCGATGCCTTCTTCGAGAATCTGCGCGCCTTCATTGACCAGCGAATAGACCAGGCGCTCGACGATTTCCTCGTCGCCGATGACACGTGGCGCGATGCCAAGATCCTTGCGATGCTTTTCCAGGATTGCCGCCACCACCGGCGAGGGATAGGCAGTGCGGTCGCCGGGTTTGTAGTCGTACCAGCCGGCGCCGGTCTTCTGGCCGAAGCGCCCCTGCTCGCAGATCAGGTCGGCGGTTTTCGAATAGGTGATGTGCGGCTTGTCGATGTAACGGCGTTTGCGGATATACCATCCGACGTCGTTGCCGGCCAGGTCGCCCATGCGGAACGGGCCCATCGCGAAGCCGATCGCCTCGATGGCACGATCGACCTGCTCGGGCGAGGCACCCTCTTCGAGAAGAAATCCCGCCTGTCGCGAATACTGTTCGATCATGCGGTTGCCGATGAAGCCGTCGCACACGCCGGACACCACGCCGACCTTCCTGATCGTCTTGGCCAGCTTCATGGTGGTGGCCAGCACGTCCTTCGCGGTTTTCGCACCGCGCACGATCTCCAGCAGGCGCATCACGTTAGCTGGCGAGAAAAAATGGGTGCCGATCACATCCTGCGGCCGCTTGGTGAATGAGGCGATCTTGTCGACGTCCAGAGTGGACGTATTGGAAGCCAGGATCGCGCCGGGCTTCATCACCTCGTCAAGTTTCCTGAACACCACTTCCTTGACCGCCATGTCCTCGAACACGGCTTCGACCACGATATCGGCCTGGCCGAGATCGTCATAGCTCAAGGTGGGCTTGATCAGGCCCATGCGTTGTTCGACGTCCGCGCCGGTCATACGGCCTTTTTTCGCCGTGTTCTCGTAATTCTTGCGGATAGTGGCCACGCCGCGGTCCAGCGCCTCCTGCTTCATCTCGAGCAGGGTCACCGGGATGCCGGCGTTGACAAAATTCATCGTGATGCCGCCGCCCATGGTGCCGGCGCCGATCACCGCCGCGCTCCTGATCGGGCGCAACGCCGTATCTTCCGGCACGTCAGGAATCTTGGCGACCGCGCGCTCGCCGAAAAAATAGTGGCGCATCGCCTTCGATTCGGTGGTCTGCACCAGTTCGAGAAAACAGTCGCGCTCGAACGCCAGGCCGTCGTCGAACGGCATATCGACCACTGCCTCGACAGCGGCCACGCATTTTTGCGGCGCCGGATAGCCGCGAAAGTCCTTCGCCACCCGGGCCCGGGCGGCGGCGAAAAACCCGGCTTGGTTTGCCACCGTTTGCTTGATGTCGCGCGCGCGCTTGAACGGCGCACCCTTGGCGGCGATCGCGGCGGCGAACGCCACCGCAGCCGCCACCAGGTCGCCCTCGGCAATCTGGTCAAACAGCGTGCCGGCGGCGAATTTCTCGCTTTTCACCGGTTCGCCCGACACAATCATCTCGAGGCCTTTTTCCACCCCCACCAGGCGCGGCAAGCGCTGGGTGCCGCCGGCGCCCGGCAGCAGGCCCAGCTTGACCTCGGGCAGCGCGATCAGCGCACCCGGACTGCCGACACGGTAGTGGCAGCCCAACGCCAGTTCCAGGCCCCCGCCCATCGCCACTCCGTGGATCGCCGCGACCACCGGCTTTGGGCTGCCTTCCAGGGTCTCGATCACCTCGCCCAGTTGCGGCATGGCTGACGCCGCCGGGGTGTTGAATTCCTTGATCTCGGCGCCGCTGGAGAACACCTTGCCGCTGCCGGTGATCACGATCGCCTTCACCGCGGCATCGGCGATGGCGGCATCGACAGCCACCTTGACGAAACTGCGGTTGCCATGCGACATGGTGTTCATCGGCGGGTTCGCCATGCTGACCACGGCGACCGCACCGTGCAGGGTGTAATTGCTCATCTTGTCTCCTTTGAGAGTGCGCGCGCCATGCTAAGGCGCGAAGTGGTGCGATGCTACTCGGATTTCCCGCTTCCCGGAGGCGCGGCAAACCGTTGCCGCATGCGCTCCATTCGACGGACTTGCCGGCTTTGACGATGCGCGGGCAAGCCCGACATCGACCGGCCACAGCGGCCGTTGCCGGCGGCTCGCGCGGGCCTCAGACTTCCAGCCACTCCTTGCGAATGGCCTCGTTGGCCTTGAGTTCGGCGGGCGACCCTTCGAACACGATCGAGCCGTGACCCATCACGTAGAGCCGGTCGGAGATATCGAGCGCGATCGCCAGTTTCTGCTCGACCAGCAGCACCGACACGCCGCGCGTCTTGAGCTCGCGCAGGTACTGCCCGACCAGTTCGACGATCTTCGGCGCCAGCCCTTCGGTCGGCTCGTCGATCATGATCAGTTCGGGGTCGCCCATCAGCGTGCGGCATATTTACGGAAAGCGCGGATTCTGGCACGGCGACACAGTTGATGCAGCCCCTACAGACCTGCCGTGGTGGAAATTTGAAAACATCACGCGACTGCTCGGAGGTGAACGATGAGCACAGAGCTACGCAATCCGAACGACACAATCGACAATCTCGCCATCGGTAAAATTATCGAAGTTGACGGGTCACACATCGTTGCCGAATTAGAGCCAAAGCTGTCTGAGCTTTCGCGTGTTTACGCAGGCGAGACTTATCCGATTGGCCAGTTTGGTTCTATTGTCAAAATTCACTTCGGTCGCCGTCTGATTTTCGCTTTCGTGGGCCGCCTGCGCATGAAGGCGGAGTATGAGGCCGAACGGGGAATCACGTCACAAACTTCTGGCGACGAACGGGTCGTTGAGGCGGA
>JANPGJ010000187.1:0-6201 GCA_031423955.1 Burkholderiales bacterium | reverse complement strand
TGCCGCGGTGCGCCCGGCTGCAGCGCCGGCACCAGCATCACCGGCACGTCCGCCAGGCAATGCCAGCGCCCCGCAGCATCGCTCACGCGGGCCGCACTGAGCACCGCGCAACCAGGATGAAGTCTGCAGGTGTGCGGCGCGCAGCAGGACAGGTCGATAGCGTTGACGGCACCCTGGGCGGGTGCCGTCACCTGCGACTACTGCTGCAGTTCGGCCACGCGCGGCATCTCGGAATACATCTCGCCGCCCCATTCAGGCATATCCTTGAGGCCCCAGAAGTTGAGCTCGATCACCAGACCATCCGGGTCCTTGATGAACAACTGGTACAAGCCGGACTCGGGAAAGCTGCGCGGCCTGGCGGCAACGCCCAGGGTTTTCAGGCGCGCAATCAACTGCACCGGTTCGGTGGCCAGAAATGCAATGTGGTCGATCACGCCGGAATTGTCGGTGGCTGACTTCGGCGTCGTGCCCAGGTAAAACAGCTCGGCATTTTCAATTCCGGCCTGTCCCATGTGGACCTGAATGTTGCCGTTGATGCCTAGCCAATAGCCGAAGAATGGAAAGTCTGGACGCGGCATGACCTCCATTCCGAGCACATTGACATAGAAATCCTTGCTCTTTTCGAGATTGCTGGCACGTACGAAGTAGTGGTTCAACTCGGTGATCGGCATATTGGCTCCCAGCGAAAGTTGTCGGGCGACGGTCGAATGCCGGCGCCTGCGTGAAACACGGTGCAGATCGACGATGCCCTGATCTGGAGCCATTGAATATACAGAGCCGGATGAGCACTGCCAAGCCCTGGAATCGGACGGATTTCGAAACAGGCGCGTTGTGCGAAGCAACAAAGCCCGAGCGGCGCGTTGCAAGGCCGTGGAGGTGATGGCCGACTCGAATTTCCACCAAGGTCGCGGCAGGCGCCCGCGCAAGCCGCAAATGCGCGAAAATCTTGCGAGTTGCCGCAGCAGTGGCAGCACGCGCAACGCAATACTTTGCACTGGAGCATCGTCGATGGCCAATCCGTTTTCCCTGGCAGGTAAAGTCGCCCTAGTGACCGGCGCATCGCGCGGCCTCGGGCGCGCCATTGCAAACGCCTACGCCGCCGCCGGCGCACTGGTGGTGCTCAACGCACGCGATGCGGCGGCGCTCGGTGCGGTGGCGCGGCAGATCACCGCCGCCGGTGGCCAGGCCGAGGTGGCCGCATTCGACGTGTCCGATGAAGCCGCCCAGAGCGCAGCGCTGGCGGCGCTGATGGCACGCCACGGGCGGCTTGATATCGTCGCCGCCAACGCCGGCATCCAGCATCGCCAGGCCCTGGTGGAGTTCGCCACCAGCGATCTCAGGCGCATTCTCGATACCAACGTCACCGCAGTTTGGACCCTGGCGCGCGCAGCCGCGAAGTTGATGATCCCGGCCGGCGGCGGGCGCATCGTCATCACCGGTTCGATCAGCGCGATCCTGGCGCGACCGTCGATCTCCGCCTATGTGGCCAGCAAGGGCGCCGTACACGCGATGACGCGCGCGCTGGCCGTCGAACTCGCGCCGCACCGGATCACCGTCAATTGCGTGGCGCCGGGCTTCTTCGCCACCGAAATGAACGCCGCCCTGACACAGGATGCGGCATTCTCAGCCTGGGTCGAAAGCGCAACCCCGCTGGCGCGCTGGGGAATGCCGGCCGAAATCGGCGGCCCTGCGGTGTTTCTGGCATCCGACGCCGCCTCGTTTGTGACTGGCCACATTTTGACGGTTGACGGCGGCATGACCAGTGCCATGTAGGCCATGTCGACACCCGGCGGCGTGCCACGCCTGGGGGACTGCAGGCGGACAGGCGCGCAGCTTGGCGCCGAATCGATCGGAGACGAGGTGGCGAACTTGAACTTCCAGCACCAGTGTACCTTGCCGCGCATGCGCGAGCCATCGATCGGTGAGGATCGATGAATCCCCAGGTGCTGCGCCTGCAAACGGCACGCAAGCTGGAACAGGCCGGCAACTGGTCGGGCCTGGCGACGATTTATCGGCAAATGCATGCGGCCGAACCCGGCAATACCGGCATCATGGTCGAGCTTGGACGCACCGAGCAAAAACTCGGAAACCTTGCGGCGGCGACCGGCCACTTCAACGCCGCGATCCGCGCTGATCCGGCATGCTTCGAAGCCTGGTGCAACCTCGGCACGCTGCATCTTGCCATCGGCGATCATGCCGACGCGATCGCCGCTCTAGGCCGTGCCGCCGCCATCGATGGCAAATCGGCCATTCCGCCACTCAACCTTGGACTCGTACTCCATCAGGCAGATGACCTCGATGGCGCGCTTGCCGCCTACCAGCAAGCGGTAGAACTGGCGCCGCGTATGCCGGAAGCGCATTTCTGCCTCGCCAATGGCCTGAGTGATGCCCATCACCATGCCGAGGCGATCGCCGCATACCAGCGTGCGCTCGCAATTCGCCCCCGCTACCACCAGGCACGCTGGAACATGGCGAATTCACTGTTGATGCTTGGCGACCATGTGCGCGGCTGGGAGGCCTTCGAAGCGCGCTGGCAGACTGGTCAGCTGCGCCATGAGGCGCGCACGTTCGCGCAGCCGCAATGGCGCGGCGAAGACATCGCCGGCAAGACCCTGCTGTTGTGGAGCGAGCAGGGCTTTGGCGACAGCATCCAGTTCAGCCGTTATGCGCCGCTGGCTGCCGCACGCGGCGCGCGGGTGGTGCTGGCGACCCGACCGCAATTGCGTAGCCTCCTTGCGTCGCTTGGCGGCGTTTCCGAGATGGTCGATCTCGACGGCGAGCTTCCGGCATTTGACCGCCATTGCCCGCTGATGTCGCTGCCGCACGCCTTCGGCACGACGCGCGAGTCGATTCCTGCCGCTACCCCCTATCTCGCGGCGCCGCCCGACCTGGTCGACTCGTTTGCCGCCCGGATCAGGCACGGCGACCGCCTCTCGGTCGGCCTGGTGTGGTCCGCAGGCATCGGCCGCCATGACGCCTCGCTGTTCCTTTCCGGTGCCGGCAAGTCGATGCCGGCAACCCTGCTGGGCACCCTCAAGCATCCAGGAATCGAGTTTCACAGCCTGCAGGTGGACCCACCTGCCGGGCCATGCCCGCTCGCCATGATCGACTGGCGCGCGGACTTGAAATCGTTCGCTGACACCGCGGCGTTGATGGCCAGCCTCGACCTGGTGATCTCGGTCGACACCGCCGCTGCACATCTCGCGGGCGCGCTGGGCAAGCCGGTATGGTTGCTGTTGAGCGATAACGCCTGCTGGCGCTGGGGGCGCGCCGATGCCCGATGCGACTGGTACCCGAGCATGCGGGTTTTCCGTCAAGCCAGCTTCGGCGATTGGCGTGCGCCGCTGGAAGAAGTGCGCCTGGCGCTGAGCGAGCTTGTCGCACGGCGCCTGCCGCAGGTCAATCGTGGATGGGGCAGCCGCATCGCGGCGATCTTGACGCGCGGCCTGTCAGGATGAATGCGTTTCGACTATTCAGCGCGAATGTTGTTCGCCTTGATCACCCGGGCCCAGCGTTCGGTCTCGACGCGGATCTGCTCGCCCAGCCGCTCCGGCGCGCCGCCCACCGGCCGCAAACCCGCTTCTTCCAGCCGGGTTCTGACGCGCGGATTGGCCAGGGCGGCGTTGAACGCAGCATTGAGTTTTTCAACCGCGGCAGCCGGCGTACCCTTCGGCGCCATGAAGCCGAACCATGGCTCGACCACGAAGCCCTTGTAGCCGGCTTCTTCCATGGTCGGCACCTCCGGCAGCGACTTCGATCGTTGCGGGCCGGTCACTGCCAGCGCGCGCAGCTTGCCGGCCTTGATCTGCGGCAGGATCGAGGGCTCGTTGTCGTTGAACATCATGATCTGGCCGCCGATCACATCGATGATCGCCGGCCCCGATCCCTTGTAGGGCACGTGGACCATGCTGGTGCCGGTGAGAAACGCCAGCCACTCGGGCGCCAGGTGGTTCGATGCACCAATCCCTGACGAGCCGAACGTCAGCTTGCCTGGATTGGCCCTCGCCCAGGCCACCATCTCCTGCATGTTCCTGGCCGGAAAATTATTGTTGACGGTGAACACATTCATCACCCCACCGGTCAGCAGGATCGGCACAAAATCCTTCTGCACATCGAACCCGGCGTTGCTGTACAGGCTGCCGTTGATCGAGCAGGTGCCGATGGTGCACTGGACCAGGGTGTAGCCATCGGCCGGCGACCTGGCCGCGCGCAGCGTGCCGACATTGCCGCCGGCGCCTGGCGTGTTTTCAACCACCACCGGCTGCCCCAGCACCTCGGTGGCGCCGTCGGCCATGGCGCGCGCGACGATGTCGGAGGAGCCTGCGGGGGTGAACGGCACGATGATTTTCACCGGCCGGTCGGGGAAGGTCTGCGCCTGCGCCAGACCGAGGAACAGCGCCACGAGCATTGCCGCCACCGATCGCATCATTTCGTCCCTTCCAGAGTCGTGCGGCGCACGGTGACATCCGGGCGCTGCCTGAGACCGGGCAACAGTTCGGTGCCCAGGCCCGGTGCGGTCATCGCATGGGCGAAGCCATTTTCAATCCGCGGCAATTCAGTCACCAGGTCCTTGTACCAGCCGGTGTAATAGGCGCGCACCACTTCCTGGAAAATCGCGTTCGGCGCATTGAGCGCCAGCGCCAGCGAAGCGATCAGCACCACCGGGCCGGTGCAGTCGTGCGGTGCGATCGGGCGCTGCCAGGTCTCGGCCTGGGCAGCGATTTTCTTCGATTCGGTCAGCCCGCCGCACCATGACAGGTCGAGCATCACATAGTCGACCGCATCCTTTTCCAGCAGTTCGCGAAAACCCCAGCGGGTGGCCAGGGTTTCGCTGGCGCAGACCCGGATGCCGGCCTGCCGGCGGTAGTCGGCCAGCACCTGAGCATTGACCATCTTGACCGGGTCTTCGCTCCAGTAGATGCCTACATCGCGCAAGGCAGCGGCGATCTCGAGCGCGGCCGGCAAGCTCCACAGCGAATGGAATTCGCACATGATGTCCATCCGCTCGCCGACCGCCTTGCGAATGGCGCGAAACGGCGCCACCCCTTTCTCCAGCTCGGCGCGCGCGATGGCCTGGCCTTTGGTTGCTTCCGCCAGCGGATCGAAGGGCCAGATCTTCATCGCCGAGATCCCCATCTCAAGCAGCGAATGCGCGAGTTCCGCCGGCCGTTTCATGAACGCGACCTGGTCTTCATACGGCCCTTCGGCCGGCTCTTCACGCGCACCGGCATCGATCAGGCGCCGGCCACCGGCCTTGTTGTAGGTGTAGCCGGCACAGGTGTTGTAGACGCGGATGCGTTCGTGCACCGCACCGCCCAGCAACTGCAGCACCGATTGCCCGGTGGCCTTGCCCCACAGGTCCCAGAGTGCGATATCGATCGCACTTGCAGCGCGGGTCTCGACCCCGCTGCTGGCGAAACCGAGGTAGCCGTTCAGCATGTGATGGCTGTGCGCCTCCACCGCGCACGGATCGCGGCCGAGCAGGTAGGGCGCGATCGCTTCATGGATGTGCGCTGCCACCGCCTGCGGGCCGCGAAAGGTTTCCCCAAGCCCGCTGACACCTTCATCGGTATGCACCTCGACGAAGGTGATGTTCGGATAGGCGCCGACGTGAATGGTTTCGATCGCTGTGATGCGCATGCGGATGTCCTTCCTCGTTACATGTTCATACGACCGACGGCCAGGACGACAAAGGCGGCCGCGGCCGCCTTTGTCGTCTCGCTTACCGCGATGCCTCAGGTGTAGTAACGCTTGGCGCGTTTCTCGGCATTTTCCGCCGCCTGCTTCGGCGTCGCTTGCCCGGTGCAGGCGGAGGCGAACATGTCGACCACGATCCAGTCAGCCAGGCACGCGGCCGACGCGTAGCCCAGGTTGCCGGCAAACGCATGCGGCTGCAGCCGTTCGACCACGCCCTTGAACGGCGCGTACTTCGGATCGTCGTTCCAGAACTTGTTGTCGTTGTATGCCTTGAGCGGGTGGCTGATGTAGCCGAGCGACGCCGCCTGCCACGGCTCGTACTGTTCTTTCTCCCACATGAAGCGGAGGAATTCTTTCGCGGCGTTCGGGTACTTGCTGTACTTGAACGCGAAAGCCTGTGTCAGCAGATGCAGTTCGGCCGGCTTGCCGATCGGACCGATCGGCATCTGCGCATGGTCCATATCGGCGAAAACGGCGCGCTTTGCGGGATCGGTCGAATTCTTG
>JANPGJ010000186.1:0-12437 GCA_031423955.1 Burkholderiales bacterium | reverse complement strand
GTCTGGATGCTCGCCTTCTGCGGGGCGCGCCCGTGGGTCACCCGCCCGCTGTGGACTGCCGGGCACGCGTTTCCGCAGATTCGTTTTTATCGCGGCGGCCTGGACAAGAAACACCAGTACTTCGGCCCGTTTCCGAACGCCTGGGCGGTACGCGAGTCGATCCAGATACTGCAGAAGGTGTTTCGTCTGCGCACCTGCGACGACAGCGTCTATTCCAATCGTTCGCGGCCCTGCCTGCTGCACCAGATCGCCCGCTGCAGCGCGCCGTGCGTGAACTTCATCGCCGAGGCCGATTATGGCCGCGACGTGCGTGACGCCGCGCGCTTTCTTTCCGGCCGTTCGCAGGAGGTGCTGGGCGAACTGCAGACCACGATGCAGGCGAAGGCCGAGGCGCTGGCCTTCGAGGAAGCTGCTGCGATCCGCGATCGCATCGGCGCGCTCTCAAGGGTGCTGCAGGCGCAGGGCGCCGAAGCGGCCAACGAGACCGATGTCGACATCATCGCCGCGGTGGTGCGCGCTGGGCTGGCCTGCGTCAGCCTGGCGATGGTGCGCGGCGGCCGCCATCTGGGCGACAAGCAGTTCTTCCCGCAGCATGTCGATGATGCCAGCGCCGGCGACGTGCTGGCGGCCTTCATGGTGCAGCACTATCCGGGGCGCTTCATTCCAACCGCGATTGTCATCAATCTCGACCTCGAAGACGTCGAGGAACTGGCGGAGGCGCTCTCCAGCGACGCCGGCCGCCGTGTGAGTGTGGTGCGTTTCCCGCAGGAGCAGCGCCGCCTGTGGCTGACCATGGCCGAAAAGAATGCCGCGATCGCGCTCGAACGCCTGCTGGCCGAACGCGGCACGGCGCAAGCCCGCACCCGCTTGCTGGCCGGCATTCTCGGCCTCGATGAACCGGCGGCGGGGTTCGAACTGCTGCGCATCGAGTGCTTCGACATCAGCCACACCATGGGCGAAGCGACCCAGGCCTCGTGTGTGGTGTATCACCACCACAAGATGCAGTCAGGTGATTACCGTCGCTTCAACATCAGCGGCATCACGCCGGGCGACGACTATGCGGCGATGCGCCAGGTGCTGACACGCCGCTATGAAAAAGTGGCGGCCGGCGAGGGCATCAAGCCGGACCTGATCCTGATCGATGGCGGCCGCGGCCAGGTCGAGATCGCGCGCCAGGTATTGGTCGAGGTGGGCCTGACTGAACCGCTGCTGGTCGGGGTGGCCAAGGGCGAGGATCGCAAGCCGGGGCTGGAGACGCTGGTTTTCGTCGATGGCCGGGCGCCGATCAATCTGGCCACCGACAGCCCGGCCCTGCACCTGGTGCAGACGGTGCGCGACGAGGCGCACCGCTTTGCCATCACCGGCCAGCGCGCCAAGCGCGACAAGGCACGGGTGACCTCCAGCCTCGAAGACATCGAAGGGGTCGGGCCGAAGCGCCGGCAACGCCTGCTGGCGCGCTTTGGCGGTCTGCAGGGGGTGAAGCGCGCCGGCGTCGAGGATCTGGCGACCATCGAAGGCATTAGTCGCGAACTGGCGGAGAGGATTTACGCGCAGCTGCGTTGATGCGCGCCAACGGCCGGTGCGATCGAGCGGCCCCGGCTTTGCTTCCGGAAGTCGACAGGATTGGCCTGTTCGCCGCTGAAGATATACAATATCTGTTGTATATCATTTTGATGGAGAGGGTCATGCAAGTCTCCAAATGGGGCAACAGCCTGGCGGTGCGCTTGCCGGCGTCGGTGGTGGAGGCGCTCGAACTCAAGGAGGGTGACGATATCGAAATCCAGATCGCCGGGCGCGGCGCCTTCGAAATTGCCAGGAAGCCCGGGACCCGCGAGCTGCTTGCCACCTTGAGAAAGTTCCGCGGCCGGATGCCGGAAGACTTCCGCTTCGACCGGCTGCAAGCCAATGAGCGCGGCTGAGCATTTTTTCGACACCAACGTTCTGCTCTACCTGCTGTCGTCGGACGGTGCAAAAGCCGATTGGGTCGAAGCCGCGCTGGCTTCCGGCGCCACCATCAGCGTGCAGGTCCTCAACGAATTCGCGTCGGTCGCGCTGCGCAAGTTCGGCATGCGCATCGGCGAAGTGCGCGAGGTGCTGGCGCCGATCATCCGCGTCTGCACCGTGGTGCCGCTGACGTTGACAATTCATCAACGAGGCCTGCAGGTGGTCGAGCGCTACGGCTTTTCGGTTTACGATTCGCTGATCGTGGCTGCGGCGCTTGAATCAGGGTGCACCACGCTGTGCACCGAAGATCTGCAGCACGGGCAGCGCATTGAAAAGACACTTGTGGTTCGCAATCCGTTTCGGCCGTGAGACACATGGCCCGAAGACATCGTGGCACTGCGGTCTGCCAAATGCGGATTCTTGCGGTGACGGAAGTTCAAACATTGTTCGCGGACGATATGATTGACGCTTTAGCAGTGCGGGCCAAAAAAGACTGAGCGCAATGAAACCTCCCACCATCAAGATTCCGGAACCACGCGGCCAGCGAACTGCGCTTGAACGCACACCTCGCAAGAATGGCAAGAGTGCACGTGCGCGCGAATCGATCGAAGGGCAGGATGCCATGTATTCGGTGTCGCGCGGGCTACCAAGCATTCTCGATCTGGCGGGTGACCTGATCGGCAAGCGCAAGGGGCCGGGCGACCTCGCGACCAATCCGAAGTATTTGAAGAGCTTTGGCAAGTGACGTTGACTGCCTGGTCGATGCCGGATTGGGATTTTCTGGTGTACCGCCGGCCCGGCCGGCAAATCGAGCGCGATGGTTCGATGTTCAGCAACTAGGAGACAAGCATGCCCGACAACACAAATAATGAAGACCTGCTGATTGAAAAACGCGGCCGCGCCCTGTGGCTGACCATCAACCGCGAAGTGCGGCGCAACGCGATGAGCCCGGCCGTGCTGGCCGGAATGCGCCGCGGCATCGATCAGGCGCAGGCCGACCCCGAGGTGCGGGTGATCGTGATCACCGGTGCCGGCAACAAGGCCTTTTGCGCCGGTGCCGATCTGGCCAAGGGCTCCGGCTCTTTCCAGTACGACCCCTCGATCCCGCATCTTGAGTATGCGGACCTGCTGCGCCATGCCTGGATTTCCACCGTGCCGATGGTGGCGCGGGTCAACGGCCATTGCCTGGCCGGCGGCATGGGACTGTTCGGCATGTGCGACATGGCGGTCGCCGCCGACAATGCCAGCTTCGGCCTGCCGGAGGTGAAGATCGGCGTGTTCCCGGCGCAGGTGCTGTCGGTGCTGCAGCACCTGATCGGGCCGCGGCATATCGCCGAGATGTGCATCACCGGCGAGCCGGTCGACGCCACGCGCGCCGAGCGCATCGGGTTGGTGAACTATGTGGTGCCGGCAGCCGAACTGGATGCCAAGACCGACTGGCTGGTCGAGCGCATCGTCAACAAGTCGCCGACCGCGATCCGCCGCGGCAAGGCGATGATGCGCGCCGCCGCCGACATGACCTTCGAGCAGGCCATATCCTTCCTCGAGTCGCAGATCATGACCCTGGCCTTGACCGAGGATGCGAAGGAGGGGCGTGCCGGCTTCATCGAAAAGCGTGCGCCCAACTGGACCGGCAGGTAGGCGCGGTACTTCCAACCAAAAAGGGACCGCAAATGGATCGTCGCAAATTCAGTTTGGCAATCGGTGCCGGTTTCGCGGGCGGTGTTGTTTCGCGCATGGCAGGGGCGCAGGACAACTGGCCGGTGCGACCCCTGCGGATCGTCGTCGCGTTCGCCACCGGCAGCGGCAACGATGTCATCGCTCGGCTGCTGGCGCCCAGGCTGAGCGAGCAGTTGGGGCAACCGGTCACGGTGGAAAACCGTACCGGCGCCGGCGGCATGATCGGCACCGATGCGGTGGCCAAGGCAGCGCCCGACGGCTATACCCTGGGCCTGGGCACCAGTTCGCAGCTGGTGATGAACCCGGCCCTGTATCGCACCATGCCTTTCGATATCGACCGTGACCTGACCACCGTCGGCCTGATTTCCAGTACGCCGCTGGTGCTGGTATCGAAGAAGGGGGCATGGCCTGACATGGCCGCATTGATCGCCGCGGCCAAGACCAGCCCGGGCCGCATCACCTATGGTTCCGGCGGCAACGGCGCGATCAGCCATATCGTCGGCGAAACCTTCAAGAAGGAGGCCGGAGTCGACCTGCTGCATGTGCCCTACAAGGGCAATGGCGCGGCGATGATCGATCTCGCTGCCGGCGTGGTGGATCTGGTGTTCGACGGCTTCGCGACCGCCGGCCAGCAGCACAAGAGCGGGGCGATGCGCATTCTTGCGACCAACGGCCGCCGCCACCCCGACTATCCGGACGTACCGACCTTTGCCGAAGCGGGCGTGCCGGGCTATGAGGCCTATACCTGGAATTGCCTGATCGCCCCCAGGGCCACGCCGCGCGCGATCATCGAGCGCATCAACCGTGAACTCAACCGCGCCCTCGACAGTGCGGACATGCGCAAGCGCATTGAAGGTTTTGGTGCGCAGAATCTGGTTGGCTCGACGCCCGAATCGGCGGATGCCTTCGGCGCCGCCCAACGGGCGCGCTGGGTGCCGCTGGTGCGCGCCATGAACATCAAGTTCGACTAGCCGGCCTGGCTGCATCAGGTTCCCCTGAAACGCGAGGGTCGGGAGGGCGCGGCGTGCGTCTGCGGTAAAATCGCACTCCTTCCTGTTTAGACTTGCGACGGTCCGGCACCGGGCAAGTATGGCCTTGCCCGATACCGATCTGAATGCGCTTTTGTCCGCCACCGGCCCCCTGGCCGCGGCGATTCCCGGCTTCCGGCACCGCCCGCAGCAGGTCGAAATGGCGCAGGCGATCCAGAACGCGATCGAGTCCGAAGGCGTAGCCGTGCTGGAAGCCGGCACCGGCACCGGCAAGACGGTGGCTTACCTGGTGCCGGCGCTATTAGCCGGCGGCAAGGTGATTGTTTCCACCGGCACCAAGAATCTGCAGGACCAGCTGTTTCACCGCGACATCCCGGCGGTGCGCCGTGCGCTCAAGGCGCCGGTGACGGTGGCCCTGCTCAAAGGGCGCGCCAACTATGTGTGCCACTACCATCTTGAAAAGACCATCGAGGCCGGGCGACTGCCCTCGAAGGATGATGCGCGTTTCCTGCGCCTGATCGCCAGCGGCCACAAGGCCACCGCCTCGGGTGATCGCGCGGAATTCTCGCAGGTGCCCGAGAACGCCGCGGTGTGGAGTTATGTGACATCGAGCCGCGAGAACTGCCTCGGCCAGGAGTGCCCGCACCACAAGGATTGTTACGTGCTGGCCGCGCGGCGCGATGCCTTGCAGGCCGATGTGGTGGTGGTCAATCACCACCTGTTCTTCGCCGATGTCATGCTGAAGGACGAGGGCATGGCCGAGTTGCTGCCGGCCTGCAATACGGTGATTCTGGACGAGGCGCATCAGTTGCCGGAGACCGCACGCCTGTTTTTCGGCCAGAGTGTCGGCAGTACGCAGGTGATGGAACTGGCGCGCGATGCGCTTGGCGAGGGCTTCAGCGGCGCGCGTGAGGCGGCGGACTGGGCGGGGCTTACCCGTGCGCTTGAAAATGCGGTGCGCGATGCGCGCCTGACCTTGCCGGAAAACGCGATCCGCGTGTCCTGGACCCAACTGTTGAAGCGCGACGCGCTCGAAGCGGGCTTGCGCGTGCTGCTGGCGCGCCTGCTGGATCTTGCGCACCCGCTGGAGGCCAATGCCGAGCGCGCCGAAGGCCTGGAGGCGGTATGGCGCCGGGCGCAGGAACTGACCGCGCTCGTCGAGGGCTGGCTCAATGACCACAATGCCGGCGCCGACGGGGAGCCGGGCGCCGCCACCGAGGCGGCCAAGGCCAATCCGCCGGTGCGCTGGGTCGAGGTGTTCGGCCACAATTTCCAGTTGCACCTGACGCCGATGTCGATCGCGCCGATGTTTCGCGAGCAGATCCAGTCTGCGCGCCGCGCCTGGATATTCACCTCGGCGACGCTGGCGGTGAAAAACGATTTTTCACTCTACCTGGGCGAACTGGGGCTCGACGAGGTCGAGGGCACCCATGCGCAAACCTGGCCCAGCCCGTTCGACTATGCGAGCCAGGCCTTGCTCTATGTGCCGACCAACATGCCGGAAGCGCAGGCGCCGGAATTCACCGCCCGTGTGGTCGATGAGGCGCTGCCGCTGATCGCCGCCGCCAATCGAAACGGTCCGGCTGGCGTGTTCATGCTGTTCACGACGCTGCGCGGCATGAACCGCGCGCACGAGCTGCTGGCCGACCAGTTGTCCAGAAGCGGCATGGAATTGCCCTTGCTGTTGCAGGGTGAAGGCTCGCGTACCGAATTGCTGGAACGGTTTCGCAAGCTCGGCAATGCGGTACTGGTGGCCAGCCAGTCGTTCTGGGAAGGGGTCGATGTCAAGGGCGACGCCCTGAAGCTGGTGGTGAACGAAAAGCTGCCGTTCGCGCCGCCCGATGAACCGGTGCTGTCGGCGCGCATCGATGCGATGAAGCGCCAGGGTCGCAACGCCTTCATGGAGTACCAGTTGCCGCATGCGGCCATCACCTTGAAGCAGGGCGCCGGGCGCCTGATTCGCGACGAGACCGATCACGGCGTGCTGATGATCTGCGATACCCGGCTGACCGACAAACCCTACGGCCGGCGCTTGTGGCAGGCCTTGCCGCCGATGCGCCGCACTCGCGTGCGTGCCGAGGCCGAGGCGTTTCTGGCTGGGCGCGAGGCGACTTCCAATAGAATCGAAACTTCAACCGAAGAGGCTTCCGAATGAATATCCTGATCACTGGCGGTGGCGGTTTTCTTGGCCAACGGGTGGCGCGTGCGTTGCTGGCGCAAGGCGATGCGATCAATGCGCGCGGCGAACGCGGCGCGATCAAGCGCATCACCTTGCTTGACATCGCCGAGCCGGCCAATGCGGTGCGCGATCCGCGCGTCAACTTCGTGCGCGGCGAGGTCAGCAACCATGGCGCAGTGGCCGAGGCGCTGGGGATGGACAGCGACGCCGTGTTTCACCTGGCAGCGGTGGTCAGCGGCCAGGCCGAAGCGGATTTCGAACTTGGCATGCGCGTCAACCTGGACGGCCTGCGGGTGGTGCTGGAGTCCTGCCGCAAGGTCGGCAACCGGCCGCGCCTGCTGTTTGCCAGTTCGATCGCGGTGTTCGGAACGCCGCTGCCCGAGGTGATCACCGATTCGACCACGCCGACGCCGCAGGCATCCTATGGCGTGCAGAAGCTGATCGGCGAATGGCTGGTGGCCGATTACCACCGCAAGGGCTATATCGACGGCCGCGCGGTGCGCATTCCCACGGTGTCGGTGCGGCCCGGCAAGGCCAATGCCGCGGCTTCTTCGTTTGCCAGTGCGGTGATTCGCGAGCCGCTCAACGGCATAGCCTATGGTTGCCCGGTGCCGCCGGAGACCCTGATGTGGATGTGCTCACCGGCCAAGGTGGTGGCCAATCTGCTGCGCGCCTATGAGTTGCCGTCCGAAGCGTTCGGCGAACTGCGGGCCGTCAGCCTGCCCGGCATCGTGGTGAGCGTGGCCGAAATGGTCGATTCGCTGCGCAGGCTGGGCGGCGAGGCGGCGGCCAAGCGGGTGCGCTACGTGAAGGACGAGCGGATTCAGGCAATCGTCAAGACCTGGGCGGCGAAGCTGGAAACGCCGCGCGCACTGGCGATGGGCTTCACGGCGGACCGCACGATGGACGAGATCGTGGCGCAATACATCGCGGATGAAAACATCAAGGTATAGACCGGCTGGCGGCGACTGCGCGATGCCGGCAAGCTACCAGAGCGCCCACCAGGGCCGCTCGTCTTTTATGCCCTTGTTGCGCACCACCACGCTATTGGGATAATTGCGGTCGAGCACCCGCTTGGTGTCGTCGCGCAGGTCGTTGAGGCCCATGGCATCGTAGGCGGTCATCATGATGTACAGCGCTTCTTCCTGGACCGGCGCATTGGGATAGGTCTGGATCATGAATTGCGCCCGGTTCGCCGCCGCCACGTAGGCGCCGCGCCGCAGGTAATAGCCGGCCACATGGACTTCATAGCGAGCCAGCGCATTGACCAGGTATTTCAGGCGCAGGCGCGCGTCTTCGGCGTACTTGCTGTCCGGGAAGCGGTCGACCAGGATCTTGAAGGTGTCAAAAGCCTCGCGCAAACCGCGATTGTCGCGCTCGGTCGGGTCCTGTTTCGAGACCTTGCCGAGCAGGCCCAGGTCTTCGTTGAACAGCACCAGCCCGCGCAGGTAATAGACGTAATCGAGGAATTCATGATTCGGGTAGAGCTTGACGAAACGATCACACGCCGCCACCGCCGAGGTGAGGTCGTTGCTCTTCCAGTAGGAGTAGGCGATATCGATCTGCGCCTGCTGGGCATAGCGCCCGAACGGGTACTTGGACTCCAGCGATTCGAGCAGCTTGATCGCCTTGTCCCAGCCGCCGCCGCGCATTTCCTCGCGCGCTTCGGTATAGATTTTCTGCGCCGACCAGCCACTGGTTTCGTCGTTGATCGAGGGCGTACTGCCGCAGGCGGCGAGAAACACCGCGGTGATCAGTGCCGCCAGCAATGCTCGCAGGCGGGAATGTAGGCTAGGATTGCAGGACATGCTTGTTACCGATGAAACACAACACGACGATTATAACGGAGGCCCTGCGGCCGACACGCCGATTCGGCTGGCGGTGCCAAGCGACGCCCTCGGTATCCGGCTCGACCAGGGCCTGGCGCGCTGGCTGCCGCAGTTCTCCCGCAGCCGCCTGCAAAGCTGGATCGAGGCCGGGCGGGTCACCGTCGACGGCCGGCCGGCAACGCCGAAACAGCGCCTGAAGGGCGGCGAAGCGCTTGAAGTGCGGCCCGAAGCCGCGGTCGACGCCGCGGTCTTTCTGCCGCAGGCGATCGCCTTGTCGATTCTCTACGAGGATGAAGCGATCATCATCGTCGACAAGCCGGCCGGCCTGGTGGCGCACCCGGCGGCCGGCAACTGGGACGGCACCCTGCTCAATGCGCTATTGCACCACGCGCCGGAGTTGACCGCGGTGCCGCGCGCCGGCATCGTTCATCGCCTGGACAAGGACACCAGCGGCCTGCTGGTGGTGGCGCGCACTCTCGAGGCGCAGACCAACCTGGTGCGCCAGATGCAGGCGAAGAGCGTCAAGCGCGAGTACCTGGCGCTGTTGTCCGGGCATGTCGCGATGTCGGGGGAGGTCAGGGCCGCCCTTGGCCGGCACCCCTCGCAGCGCACGCGGATGGCGGTGCAGGCCGACAACGATCCCGGCGCCAAGACGGCGATCACCCATTACCGCGTGCTGCGCCAGTTGCAGCGCAACGGCGTACCGACAACCCTGGTCGAATGTCGACTCGAGACCGGCCGCACCCATCAGATTCGCGTCCACATGCAACACCTCGGATTTCCGATCGTCGGCGATCAAACCTACGGCAAGCTGCCCTGGCGCACCTGGTTTCCGCGCCAGGCGCTGCACGCGTTGCGCCTGGAGATCACCCATCCGGTCAGCGGCGAGCCAATGCAATGGGAAGCGCCGCTGCCGACTGACATGCGTGAATTTCTGGATAGCTTGCAAGCGGCGTGAACAAGATTAACCCTGAATGGATCGTGCCGGACTGGCCGGCGCCACCCGGGGTGCGTGCATTTTTCACCACCCGCGCCGGCGGCACGAGCCCGCCACCGTTCGACAGCATGAACCTCGGTCTGCGCAGCGGCGACGCGTTGGACAATGTGGAGCGCAACCGCGCCATCCTGCGTGCCTGCGTGCCGTCGGATCCGGCGTGGTTGCGCCAGGTACACGGCACCACGGTTGTCGCGGCGGCAAATGCCGCGGGGCAGGGAGAAATCGAAGCCGATGCATCGTGGACCGACCGGCCTGGTGTGACGTGCGCGGTGATGGTCGCCGACTGCATGCCGGTGTTCCTGTGTGATCGCGACGGCGGTGCGGTAGCGGTCGCCCATGCCGGCTGGCGCGGCCTGTCCGGCGGGGTGATCGAAGCCACCGTGCGCGCGATGGGCGTGCCGGGCGACCGCCTGCTGGCATGGCTAGGCCCGGCAATCGGGCCGGATAATTTCGAGGTAAGTGAGGATGTGTTGCAGGCGTTTGTTGCGCATGACCCGGCGGCACAAGCTGCCTTTCGCCCGTATCCGGGGCGGCCGGGCAAATGGCTGTGCGATCTGTATGCGCTGGCGCGGCAACGGTTGGCGGCGTTAAGTGTGACAGACGTAGGTGGCGGCGGCTTCTGCACGGTCGCCGAGCGGCGCATGTTTTCGCATCGACGTGATCAGGGCAAGAGTGGGCGGATGGCGGCGCTGATCTGGTTGGCGTAAAACTGCCGCAAGAGACCTCGCCGCCACGCTAGACCTAACCGGCCCCTTGACTCCTCAAACCCCGAGCTGACTCCCGCCTGAATGATGAAGGAATCTCAAAATGGCTGACCTCAAATTCCAACCAGTGCCTCACAACAAGAAGGAATTTCTGGCCAACGCAAGTGCACGAAAGGGCTTTACGGAAGCGTATCAAGCGCTCGAACTGGAGTACGCGGTTGCGAATCAGATGCTCAAGGCTCGCGCCAGGGCCGGCCTTACCCAGGATGCCGTTGCCGAAAAGATGGGAACGACAAAGAGCGCCATTTCGCGATTGGAATCGGCTGGCAGGCATGCGCCTTCGCTCGACACGCTAAAGCGTTATGCGCGGGCTGTGGGGTGCGAACTTCAGGTGCGGCTTGTCCGGCAAAAAACCTGAAGTTGGGTTGTTGAAAAGCGCTGCTCGCCTTACTCCGGCTCGACCCCCGCAGCCTTCAATACCCTACCGAATTCCGGCGTGTCGGCGTTGATGCGCTCGATCACACCTTCCGGTGTGGTATGTGCGGTGAATACGCCAAGCGATGTGAAGCGCTCCTGCACGTCGGGCATCTTCATGATCTTCGCGACCTCGGCATTGAGTCGATCGATGATCGGTCGCGGGGTGCCTTTCGGCGTCATCATCGACCACCAGGTCTGCCCGACTTTCACCGGTACGTTCGCTTCGGCCAAGGTCGGCAGATCCGGGAAGATCGCCGAGCGAACCGCGCTGGTCACCGCCAGCGCGCGAATCTTGCCCGCCCGTATCTGCGGCACGGCCGGTACCATGTCCGCGAAGCAGAGTTGCACCTGACCCGCGACGAGATCGGCGACCGCGGGCGCCGTCCCCTTGTAGGGCACGTGCGTCATGCTGACGCCCATGAGTGATTTGAAGCTCTCGCCGATCACGTGCGCAGGCGTTCCGTTGCCGCCCGAGGAGAAGTTGAGCTTGCCCGCATTCGCTTTGAGATGGGCGATGAGCTCCGCCACGTTGTTCACCGGCACGCTTGGGTGAACGACAAGAATCGAGCCTGCCGTCGCAACCAGAGTGACCGGCGCGAAGTCGGTAATCGGATCGAACGGCAAACGCTTGTACAGATTCGGATTGGTGGCAAAGGTCGCGCTGTTGCCCAAGAGGAGCGTGTAACCGTCTGCCGGTTGCTTGGCAGCGAATTCGGTGCCGATGTTGCCCGCGGCGCCGCCGCGGTTCTCGACGGTAACCGGTTGGCCGAGGCTTTCGGCGAGCTTCTGGCTGATGATGCGCGTGATGACGTCGCTCGCCCCGCCCGGCGGGAACGGCGCGATGAACTTGATGGGTTTGTTGGGATACGATGCTTGCGCGAGTACACCCGATGCGCCGAGCACACTGGCAACGGCGATGATGATTGTGCCCAGAAGCCGAAGCGATGCGATCACGAGAGTCTCCTTCTCTAGTTCTTGGTGTCGGGCAGAGGATAACCCAAGCGGATGCCGATCAAGGGAGGGGCCGCGCTTGCAACGGTTGACGCGCATTTCAGGTGCGGCCTAGCCGGGCACAGACCCGATCTTTCGGCGAGCAACGGTGCCCAACAGCCCCACGGCGGATACCTTCACGCGCGGCAACACATCGACCGGCGACGTGGACTGAGCAAGGCTACGCAAGGTCAGACCCATACATCGCTATCGACCAGCCTGTGTCATTGATCTTCGTTGTGAGAGTCATCGCGGTTATAGCGTGGGGCGCGCACTTTACGCAAATACGCTTCAACGTCGGCCAAGTCTTCGCGATCTCGCCAGATGCCGAACGCCGGATCATTTGTGATGAAGTTCCCTGCATCGGGTAGCGCCGCACGCGTTTCGGATTCGATGCGCACCGTCAAATGCTCGGTGACCGCTTCCGGTAGTTTGGCGCGCCATTTCTCCGGGAGGTCGGCGACGTTTACATGTTCAATAACGATGGAACCCATGATTCGCTCGCAAGGGGCCGCGCCGCCGCAGGGGTGGAAATACACACAAGGAGTATCGCTCACCTCGTGCGGCATGTTCAATCAGGCCTGGCATGATCCATCGCCGGTACGCCAATCCGGGCCCGCGCCCGGGAGTGGGCCTTACTTGCCCTTG
>JANPGJ010000185.1:0-1836 GCA_031423955.1 Burkholderiales bacterium | reverse complement strand
GAACGTACCGAGACGCGCAGGACGTCGCCGTCGCGTGCCAGCATCAGCGGTACTTCGACGCCGGCGGCACCCAGCGACCACACCTTGCGCAGAAACGGCGCCAGGCCCTTGATGCGGTCGCCGGCAACCCCGATCACCATGTCGCCAGGCTTGACCCCCGCCTTGTCGGCCGGGCCGCCTTGCGCGACGCCGCCGACCACTAGGCGGCCGTCGTCGTCCTGGGCATACATGCCAAGCCACGGATGGGCGGGTAAACCGCTGGTGCCGGTGGCGCGCAGCGCCGGCAGGATCGGCGCCAACAGGTCGATCGGCACGAACATGTTGATCTGCTTGGCCTCGCCACCGGCGCTGTCCTGCTCCTGCACCAGGAGCGAGCCGATGCCGACCAGCCTGCCGTCGCGGTCGATCAGGGCGGTACCGCCCCACTGCGGGTGGGCCGGTGTGGTGAACAGGGCTTCGTCGAGCAGGTATTCCCAATAGCCGGCGAATTCACGTTTGGCCACCACCTGGGTGGTCAGGGCGTGTGGCAGGCCGCCGTGGCCCAGCACATACAGGGTGTCGCCGGGTTCGACACCGGCGGCCGAGCCGATCGGCAGTGGCGCCACCCCGAGTTTGCCGAGTGGTTGCACCAGGCCGAAGCCGGTGGCCTGGTCGTAGGCCAGCACCGTGCCGGGCACACTGACGCCGCGATTGGTCGAAAGCCACACGGTTTGCGCTTCGGTGATCAGGTAGCCGATGGTCAGCGTCAGGCCGTCGTCGCCGATCACCACGCCGTAGCCGGCGCGTTCGGTGCCCAACAGGTTGGCGGTGAATGCGTCGGCCGGAATTTCGGAGCGCAGCAGTAGCATCGCATCGAGCGCCTTCGGCAGGTCGAAGGCGACCGCGGCGGGACTCGGTCTCAGGTTTTCGGGGAATGCCCAGTGTTTTTCTTCAGCCATAGGTGAAATTCTCCCACGTTGGCGATTGTTTGGCAGTGATCCGGTTTTCTGCGCCCGGCCGGGCGGACTGCCGGAAGGCGTGGCGGGAAAGCGGAAATTGTGGGCGATGTTCCGCCAACTTGCACCGGCGTGCCCGGACTGGTGGCTGATAGTGGGCGACGGCCGTCGCACATCGCCTCAATTAGCGGTGGTGCCTGCGGCGTCGGCGAGAATGAATTCGGCGGCTTTTTCGCCGGCCAGGATCGCCGCGGCATTGGTGTTGGAGGCCGGAATGGTTGGCAAAATCGACGCGTCCGCTACCCGCAGCGCGGTAACACCGTACACCCGCAAGCGCGGGTCGACCACGGCGCCGGAGTCAATGCCCATGCGGCAAGTGCCGACCGGATGGTAGGAGCCGAAAATCGACGCCCGGATGTAGTCCTCAAGATCGGCATCGGATTGGAGCGCCGGTCCGGGCCGCAATTCCTGCACGTAATAGGGTTTGAAAGCTGCTTGTTGTGACACCTGGCGCGCCAGCTTGAGGCCGCGCACCACGGCGCGCATATCGTTTTCGTGGGTCAGGTAGTTGGCGCGGATTTCCGGGCTCGCCAGCGGATCGGCCGAGCGGATGTGAATGCTGCCGCGGGATTCCGGCTTTTGCTGCACCACGCCGATCGAAAAGCCGTCGTTGTCGTCGAGCACCAGCTTTTTCGGATTGCGCTCGTCAGGGCTCGACAGGTGGTGCAGTTGCAACTTGACGTCAGGCCGGGTCAGGCCTGGCAGGGTCGTCACATAGGCATGTGCGGTCGCCCCGGGCACGCTCATCAGGCCGTCGCGCCTGATCAGCCAGCGTGCGCCCATGCGCATTTTTGCAAACGGGCTGCGCAGAATCGAATTGAGGGTGGCCAGGCCGCGCACT
>JANPGJ010000184.1:0-6309 GCA_031423955.1 Burkholderiales bacterium | reverse complement strand
TCAGCGGCACCCTGGGCGGCGCCGAACGTGAACTGCAAGGCCTGTATGGCACCGCCGTCACGCGCATCGCGCCGCGCACACCGTCACGGCGCCTGCATTACCCGCTGAAACTGTACGCGGACCGTGGCGCCCTGTGGCCGGCGGTAGTGCGGCGTGCCGGTGAAATCCATGAAGCCGGGCGACCGCTCCTGATCGGCACCGCGTCAGTGGCCGAATCGGATCACTTGTCGCTGCTGCTGACCGCCGCCGGGCTGCCGCACGCACTGCTCAACGCGCGCCAGGATCAGGCCGAAGCCAAACTCATTGCGCACGCCGGAGAAGCCGGCGCCATCACGGTCGCCACCAGCATGGCCGGGCGCGGCACCGACATCCGGCTTGGGCCCGGCGTCGCCGAACGCGGCGGCCTGCACGTGATCCTGTGCCAGCACAACAGCGCGCGGCGCATCGACCGCCAGTTCAGCGGCCGCGCCGCGCGCAACGGCGAACCCGGCAGCGTCGACACCATGCTCGCGCTCGACATGCCGCTGTTCACCCGCCGGCTGCCCGGGTGGTGGCACGCGCAGGCCGGCGACAGCGCACGCCTGCCCGGCGCCCTGATCGGCTTGACCGAAACCCTGCCGCAGTGGCTTGAAGAACGACACCAGCGCGCCCAGCGTCGCGCCCTGTGCCGTCTGGATGACCAGCGCGAACGCGCACTTGATTTTTGCCAAAGGACCGCCTCATGAAACCAGCCCTTCTCATCGCGCCACTGCTTGTCGCCGCTTGCCTCGCGGTCGTCCCGGCAGCCGCCGCAGTCCAGCCGCTGGGCTGCCTGATCGAACCCTACCAGGTCGCCGAAGTCGGCAGCCCGGTGATCGGCGTGATTGCCACCCTCCACGTCGAGCGCGGCGACAGCGTGCGGCGTGGCCAGGCCTTGGCCGAGTTGCGCTCCGACGTCGAGCGCGCCTCGGTCAGCGTCGCCGCCAGCCGTGCCGCCGCCAGTGCGGAGGTCGAGGCCGCCGCTGCCAACGCATTGCTGGCGCGGCAAAAGCTCACGCGTTCCGAAGACCTGGTGGCGCGCCAGTTCCTGGCGCCGCAGGCGCTCGACCAGGCGCGCGCCGAGGCCAGGATCGCCGACGAACGCCTGGCACAAACCCGCGAGGCCAGACGTACCGCCGAACGTGAACACCAATTGGCGCAGGCGCAGCTTGGCCTGCGCACGATTCGCGCACCGAGCGACGGCGTGATCGCCGACCGCTATCTGGCGATCGGCGAGCGGGTTGAGGAAAAACCGGTGTTCCGGGTCGCGATGATCGACCCATTGCGGGTCGAGGTGGTGCTGCCGGCGGCGCTGTTTGGCAGCCTCAAGCCTGGCGCGGTGATCAGCGTGACGCCCGAGTTTCCCGGCGCCGCGGCGCGCGATGCGAAGGTGATGCTGGTCGACAAACTGGTCGATGGCGTATCCAACACCTTTCGGGTGCGCCTGGCGTTGCCCAACCCCGGTGGTGCCCTGCCCGCCGGCCTGCGCTGCAAGGCCAATCTCGGGGCCGCGGTTGCCGGCGCGGGCAACGGCGCCCCCGGCACCACATTGCCTGGCGACCGCGCAAAAAGCAGCCTTCGGCCAGCCGCCTATGGCACTGGCGTCGACGCCCGCGAACCTCTGCGCAAACCGCAACAGGTTGCGCCGGCGCGCGAACCGGCAGCAGGTTCCGCTACCCGCCTGCGCATCGATCAATCGATGTCGGTGCCGGCGATTCGCGCAAAGATCTGACCTGATGCAAGGCCACGGGAGCACAGCCGATGTGGTGGCGTAAGAAGCGCCGGCCGACGCTCGAGCGCCCCCTGGTGGAGGCGCTCGAGCCGCGCATCATGTACGCCGCCGATCTTGGCGCCGGGATGCTGGCCGCGGCAACCATCGATATGCCGGGCGCCATCGAGATGCGCGTGCTCGACGCCGGCGGCGACTACGCAGCCCCTGCCCCCGTGCAGGACACCATCACCGCCGCCGCAGCGCCGCCCGCTACCGGCCGCTCAAGCGCCGCGGCGCAGGCAAGCCTGCCTCTCAACTTCGAGACCAACGCCGGCCAGGCCGATGCATCGATCGACTTCATCGCGCGCGGCAATGGCGTCGGCATCGCGCTCTCTGACGCCAACGCCACCCTGGTCCTGAAAAACGGCACCCAGGGCAATGTGGTGCAAATGACGCTGGCCAGCGCCACCGCCGAAGCACAAGGGCAGGCCGAAGGCGACGTGACCGCGCGCAGCAACTACCTGATCGGCAGCCAGGACCAGTGGCTGCAGGACGTCGCCAACCACGCCTCGGTGCGCTACGACGGCGTCTACGAGGGCATCGACCTGCGCTACTACGGCAGCGGGCGCGCGCTCGAATACGACTTCATCGTTGGCGCCGGCGCAGACTGGCGAGCGATCGGGCTCAACTTCGAAGGCATCGACCAGGTCGCGATCGACGGCGACGGTGCGTTGCGCCTCACGCTGCCCGGTGGCGACGGCGCGAACAGCTTGCGCTTCGAAGCACCTGTGAGCTACCAGATGGGCGCCGGCGGTCGCGAGGCCGTGGCCAGCCGCTACGTGCTGGGCCAGGACGGCAGCGTGCGCTTCGACATCGGCGCCTACGACGCCAGCCGTACGCTGGTGATCGACCCGGTTCTCAGCTACGGCAGCTACCTCGGCGGGACAGGACTGGACAAGGCCAGGGCCATCGCGGTCGATGCCGCGGGCAACGCCTACATCACCGGCGAGACCGCATCGGCCGCTTTCCCGACCTCGGCCGGCGCCTACGACACCTCGCAAAACGGCGCCAGCGACGTCTTCGTCACCAAGCTCAACGTGACCGGCACCGCAGTCGTCTACTCCACCTTCGTCGGCGGCTCGGGCAACGATGTCGCCTGGGGTATCGCGACAGACGCGGCCGGCAACGCCTACGTCACCGGCTCCACCACCTCGACCAACCTGCCGACAGTGAACGCCTTCCAGGGCGCCTTGTCCGGCACCCAGGACGCCTTCTTCTTCGAGCTCAACGTCGGCGGCACGGCGCTCTCGTATTCCACCTACCTGGGCGGCAGCGGCAGTGGCGATACCGGTTACGCCATCGCGCTCGATGCCGCCGGCAATGCCTACCTGACCGGGGATACCGACTCCGCCGGCGGCATCGCCTCGGTCGGCGCTTACGACACCACGCTCGGCGGCTCGCTGGATGCATTCCTGGTCAAGTTCGATGCGACGCAAAGCGGCGCCGCCTCGCGCATCTTCGGCACCTATCTGGGTGGCAGCAGCGGCAGCAGCAGCACCGACCACGGCCTCGCCGTCGCAGTCGATGCGTCCGGCAAGGCCTATGTCGCAGGCTTCACCGGCGCCAACAACTTCCCGACCACCGCGAGCGCCTTCGACAGCACCGCCAATGGTGGCGACGACGCCTTCCTGGCCGTGTTCAACGCCGCCGGGAGCGCACTCGCATATTCCACTTATCTCGGCGGCGCCGGCGGCGACGGCGCGTTCGGGATCGCCGTCGATGCCGCCAACAAGGTTTACGTGAGCGGCTCGGCCGGCAGCGGCTTCCCCACCAAGAATGCCTACGACGCCACCTACGGCGGCGGCGCTTCTGACGCCATCGTGGCGAAGCTCGACCCGGCACTCTCAGGCAGCGCCTCGCTGATCTACTCGACTTACCTGGGGGGCGCAGGCGACGAGACGGCGCTGAGTATCGCCCTCGACTCGCTCGGCCGCGCCCATGTCACCGGCGAGACCACCGGGTCGATGCCGACCACGGCCGATGCGCTGCAGGCGGCCTACGCCGGCGGGGCCAGGGACGCCTTCTACGCGACCCTGGGTTCGCTCGGCAACAGCCTGGTGTACTCGACCTATCTCGGCGGCAGCGGCGACGATGCGGGCTATGCCATCGCGCGCGATGGCGCGGACAACATCTTCATCGCCGGCCATACCTCCTCGGCAAACCTGCAGCAGATTACCGGTGGCGCCTACGACAGCACGCAGAACGGCGGCACCGACGCCTTCGTGCTGAAGTTCACCAGCCAGGCCCTCACCGTCACCACCACCAATGACGTGGTCGACGGGGCCACCACCTCGATCGCCGCCCTCTTGGCCAACAAGGGGGCGGATGGGCTGATCTCACTGCGCGAAGCGATCATCGCCACCAACAATACCGCCGGCGCCGACATGATCGCGTTGCCCGCCGGCACTTACCTGTTGACGCGCGCAGGCGCCGGCGAAGATGTGGCCGCGACCGGTGACCTGGACATTCTCGATGCACTGACAATTACCGGGGCGGGCAGAGCCGCAACGGTGGTCGACGGCAACGCGCTCGATCGCGTGCTTGAGGTGCAGTCCGGTGTGGGCGTGACCCTGACCGATGTGACCCTTCGCGGCGGCGTGTTGGCCGCAAATCAGTGGGGTGGCGGCGCATTGGTGGATTCCGGCGCGAGCCTGACGTTGGCACGCGCAATCATTACCGACAACAGCACCGGCAGTGGCGCGGGGCTGTACAACTACGGAACGCTCACCGCCATCGACACGACCGTCAGCAACAACGCCGGGGCTGGCTGGGGCGGCGGCATCTACAACGACGGTGGTGTGCTCACGCTGGATCGGGCCACCGTGAGCGACAACACGGCGGCCAAGGACGGCGGCGGCATCTACAACGCGGGAAGCGGCGCATCCATGTCGCTCACCAATGTCACCGTGAGCAGCAACACCGCCACCGGAATCGGTGGTGGCATTTACACGAACCGCGCGATCACGGTCACCAGTTCGACCATCGCCCTCAACTCGGCCACCGGCGGCGCCGACGGAATACACGTCCAGGGCGGCGGCAGCGCGACGCTCAGGACCACCCTCTTGTACAACCCCGCCGGGAACAATTCCAATACGGCGCTGACTTCCGCCGGCAACAACCTGGACAGCGACGGCAGCGCCGCCCTGCGGGCCGCCGGCGATTTGAGCGGCACGGCTGGCACCCCCATCGATCCGAAGCTGGGCGCGCTGCAGGACAACGGCGGACCGACCAAAACACACGCCCTCCTGGCCGGCAGCGCGGCGATCAACGCCGGCACCGCGACCGGCGCGCCGGCGACCGATGCGCGCGGCGTCGCCCGCCTCGGCGCCACTGATATCGGTGCCTTTGAGTCCACCCTGATCGGCTATGAACCGTTCGCCTACCCGGCCGGCAGTTTCAACGGCGCGAACGGCGGCAGCGGCTGGGCGGCGGGCTGGAGCAGCGTCGCGGGCAACACCACGGTGGTAGCCACCGGCCTGCAGAATCCGGCGGTCGACATGCAGGTCAGCGGCGGCACGGCGCAATTGACCATACCTTTATTGTTCGGGTCCGTCGCCCAGACGCGCGACCTGGCCACCAGCTTGGGGGCGGCCGCGAGCACCGCCTGGCTCAGCTTCCTGGTCAAGCCTGATTCTGCCGTTCCCGGCGATTACATCGGCCTGCAATTCGGCAGCCCGTCGGCCACGCGCGCCTTCGCGGGCATCAACGGCAGCCAGTTCGTGCTGGAGCAGTACGGCAGCAGTGGCCGGGTGGTGGTTAGCGGCATTACGCCGCAAGTGGGCCAGACCTACCTGCTGACGGTGAAGATGGATTTCTCGGCCGGTGCCGACAGCATGACCCTCTACGTCAACCCCACCCCGGGGCTTGCAGGACCCGATTCGGCGTTCACCGCCAGCAAGAACAACCTCGATCTGGGCACCTTCACGCAAATCGACCTGGCCGGTGCCAGGACGCTGTTTGCCAACAATGCAGTGCTGGACGAAATCCGCATCGCCGCCAGCTACCTGGACGTGGCGCCGGCCAATCCGCAACACGCTCCGGCACTCGATGCGGCAAAGAGCCCCGCGCTCAACGCGCAAAATGAGGACGCCAGTGCGCCAACCGGTGCGGTCGGCACGCTGGTGTCCAGCCTGGTCGATTTTGCCGGCGGCGGCGGGCTGGACAACGTGACCGACCCAGACAGCGGCGCGCTCACCGGCATTGCCGTCACCGCGGCGGACGCAGCCAACGGCAGCTGGTGGTACTCCACCAACGGCGGCGGCAACTGGAACGCCTTGGGCATGGTGGCAGACAGCAACGCGCGGCTGCTCGCCGCCGATGCGAGTACCCGCCTTTACTTCCAGCCCAACGCCAACTACAGCGGCAGCCTCGGCAGCGCGCTCACCTTCCGCGCCTGGGACCAGACGTCCGGCAGCGCGGGCGGCACCGCCAACACCGGCACCAACGGCGGCGCGAGCGCCTTCTCCACAGCCACCGCAAGTGCAAGCATCACGGTCAATCCGGTCAACGACGCGCCGGCT
>JANPGJ010000183.1:0-2971 GCA_031423955.1 Burkholderiales bacterium | reverse complement strand
GCTCATGGCGGTGGCTGACGAGGCCGCGTCGGCGATCTCCTCCGCGCATCAGCGCCTCTTGATGATTGCCACGGCACTGGCGACCGAACCGCGCCTGCTGCTGCTCGACGAGCCTGCGGCCGGCATGGTCGCCCGGGAACGCAAGGAGTTGGCCGCGCTGATCGGTCGCATCCGCGAGCGTGGCATCGCGCTGCTGGTCATCGAACACCACATGGGCCTGATCATGGAGGTCTGTTCACGCATCGTGGTGCTTAATTTCGGCCAGAAGATTGCCGAAGGGGCGCCAGCCGCCATCCGGCAAAACCCGGCGGTGATCGATGCCTACCTGGGCGGGGCACACTGAATGCTGACCGTGCGCGACCTTCACGCCGGCTACGGCAAGGCCGACGTGCTGCACGGCGTGTCTTTCGACGTCAGTGCGGGCGAATGCGTAGCCTTGGTTGGGGCCAATGGCGCCGGCAAGAGTACGACCCTGAAATGCATCTGCGGGCTGGTCGGCGTGCGCCGCGGCACTATCGAGTTCGAGGGCCGGCGCGTGAACGGCCTGCCGGGGCACGCGATTGTGCGACTTGGCATCACCATGTGCCCCGAAGGCCGCCAGGTATTCCCCGACATGTCGGTCCAGGAAAACCTGGAAATGGGCGCGCATGTACGGCACGACAAGCAGCAGTCGGCCGACCTCGAGGCCATGATGGATCTCTTTCCCGTGCTGCGCTCACGCGCGCGCCAGAGTGCCGGCACCCTTTCGGGCGGTGAGCAGGAGATGCTGGCGATCGCGCGGGCCTTGATGTCCAGGCCCAGGCTTTGCATCTTCGACGAACCCTCGCTGGGTTTGGCGCCCAAGATCGTCGCCGAAGTCGAGCAAACCCTGGCCCGCATCAAGACCATGGGAGTGACCGTGCTGCTGGTGGAGCAAAACGCATCGATGGCCTTGCGCCTGGCCGACCGCGCCTATGTGTTCGAGGCCGGCGAGATCGTGCTCGAGGGCACCGGACCCGAGTTGCAGGCCCATCCCGAAGTCAGCAAGGCGTACCTGGGCTACTGATCCAGGACCGCAGGCAACGTGGCAACAACCCTTTACAACATGGAGACCAACAGATGAAAACGTTCGCAAGATCCTTAGCCACCGCGGTGGCGACGCTCGCCTGCCTGTGCGCCAATGCAGCCGAGAAGGAACTCCTGATCGGTGTCAACGACTCGCTCACCGGCCCGGGCGCGGTGTACGGCCTGCCGCAGGCGAATTCGGTCCAGATGGCGGCCGACGAGATCAATGCGGCCGGCGGCATCAAGGCCGGCGGCGATGTCTACAAATTACGCGTCATCAGCAACGACGACAAGGCCAATCCGACTGAAGCCACCAATAGCGTGCGCAAGCTGATCGACCGTGACAAGGTCAAGTACCTGCTGGGCTTTTGCTGCTCGGGCCCGACCAGCGCGGTGGCCTCCTTCATTGAACGCGAGAACGCGCTGATGCTGGTAGGCAACGCCGCCGAGCGCGCCATCACCGCGAAGGGAACGCCCAACCTGTTTCGCACGCGACCGCCCGCCGACTTCACCGGTGCTGCGGCCGGCGTATTCGTCGGCAAGCGCGGCGCCAAGTCGATCGCCGTGATTGGATCGCTCGATGTCGGCTTCTACACGCAATACCTCGAAGCGTTCGAGCGCGAATTCGCCAAGTCGGGCGGCAAGATCGTGGCCAAGGAGAGCTTCGGCCTGAAGGACCGCGACATGACGCCGCAACTGACCAAGGTTCGCGCACTCAATCCCGACGCGCTGCTGGTCCTGGGCTACGTGGAACCGGCCGCCTTCGTCTACCGGCAGGCCACCGAACTGGGCATGAAGATCCCGCGCTACGGCTTCACCAGCGGCAGTGAAGAGCAATTCCTGAAGGTTGCCACCAGCGAGCAGATGGAAGGCGTATGGGACCTGCGCCCTACCGAACTGACTGTCGAAGCCTTGGCCGCCAATGCCAAGACCTATGTCGCCAACTACACCAAGCGCTTCGGCGCGCCGCCATCGCCCAGCTCCCCTTACGCCTATGACCAGGTATATGTGTTGAAGCAGGCGGTGGAGAGAGCGGGTTCGGCTGACGACCCGAAGAAGGTGACCGCCGAAGTGCGCAAGGTGACCGTGCCGAAGGAGGCCGTCATGAAATACCTGCCGGTGGGCGGCACCATGTTCGATGGCAACGGCCAGGCCTATACCTCGAACGGCGCCTTCCAGTGGCAAAAAGGCAAATGGGTCTATGTCTCGGACCTGCCCTCGGACCCCGCCTTGTATTCGGAATTCCTGCGCAGCTTGCGCAAGTAAGCCGGCAAGACCGGACATGCCCTTGAACGCCGCGCTGGCCCGCCAATGATCGTCGAGATTCTTCAGCAGATGCTCAACGGCCTGGCGCTCGGCTCGGTCTACACCGTCATCGCTCTCGGGCTGACGGTGGTGTTCGGCATTCTGGGCATCGCGCATTTCGCGCATGGATCGGTTGCCATGTCGGGCGGCTACCTGACCTTCCTGTTCGGAGAGCGGCTGGGCGTCGGGTTCTTCCCGGCCATGGCACTGGCCATGCTTGCCGGCGCGATGATCGGGCTTCTGATCGAACGACTGGCATACCGTCCGGTACGCGACGCACCGCACATCAACGCCTTCATCATCGCGCTCGGCCTGACCATGATGGTCGAAGGCCTCAACCTCCTGGCCTTCGGGGCTGACCAGGTGGTGATCCGGACGCCCTATCGCGGCGTCTTCAAGGTGGGCGATGTGGTGGTGGCTGAACTGCGCCTGTTGGTGATGGTGACCGCGTTCGTGCTGATCGGCGCGGTCGCGTTGCTGATCAGCAAGACCAAAACCGGCAAATCGATCCGGGCGGTGGCGCAGAACCGGCCGGCCGCGATCCTGATGGGCGTCGACATCGATCGCATCACCATGATTGTGTTCGCGGTGTCCTCCGCGCTCGGCATGGCGGCCGGCATCA
>JANPGJ010000182.1:0-2532 GCA_031423955.1 Burkholderiales bacterium | reverse complement strand
CAGCAACAATTCATTGACCACCGTCGGCCCGAGCGGCAGGGTCATCATGAGCCGGGCGTCGATGCCGGGCTGACCGGCGGCCGCGAAGCACAGGTGCTCCGGCCGCACCGACAAGGCCACCGCGCCGGCGCGCGAGCATGGCCCCGGCCGGGCCAGTGGCCAGTGGCCGCCGGCGGCCAGTTCGACGCTTGCCGCGCCGTCGGCGCCAAACGACAGGCGCCCCGGCAACAGGTTGGAAGTGCCGACGAAGGCCGCCACAAACCGGGTGGCCGGCCGGTCATAGATTTCGTCGGGCGTGCCGAACTGTTCAACCCGGCCGTGATCCATGACGGCGATGCGGTCCGCCATGCCAAGCGCTTCTTCCTGATCGTGGGTCACCATGATGGTGGTGATGTCGAGTTCACGCTGCAGGCGCTTGACTTCGATCTGCATGTCCAGGCGCAGGTTCTTGTCGAGCGCGCCGAAGGGTTCGTCGAGCAGCAGCACACGCGGACTTACCGCCAGGGTGCGCGCCAGCGCCACCCGTTGCTGCTGGCCGCCGGAGAGCTGGCGCGGCAAGCGTTCGTCGAAACCTTCGAGCCGCACCAGCGCGAGCATGCGGGCCACGGTTTGCTCGACCACGGTGCGCTCGGCGCCGCGCGCCTTCAGGCCATAGGCGATGTTGGCTGCCACTGTCATGTGCGGGAACAGGGCGTAGTTCTGAAACACGATGCCGGCGCCGCGCTGGTTCGGCGGCAGCGCATCGACAGTGTCCTCGCCGATCACCACATGGCCGTCCTGCTGGCGCATGAGGCCGGCGATGATGCGCAACAGGGTGGTTTTGCCGCAGCCGCTAGGACCCAGCAGTGCCACCAGTTCGCCCGGTTCGATGCGCATCGAAACATCGTCGACCGCCAGCATGCTGCCGTAGCGGTGGGAGATGCGTTCCAGAAACAGGCTGGCGCCGGCGACAGGACTTGCGACTGCGTTCATTTTTGAAGAGGGGCGGCGGCGACCCTGAACAAGTATCACGAACCATGCCACCCATGGAAAAACGTTGACGGTGCGTTGCTGGCCCGCGCCTCCGGTTTCGACGCATCAAATCGGGGCGGTACGCGATATTGCGCACCGATTTAGCGCATTCTGGACGCAGGGCAATCCCCGGAACTTGCAAAAACCGCCGGAGCGACGTGGCGCGCAAGTTGCTAATCACAATTGCCAATCGTCGATGAAGCGGGCCTCATGCCCGGCGCACTTGCCCTCGATCCCACACCAAACCCACAAGGACTCCAACATGCCTGATTTGAATCGCCGCCGCGTTCTGCAAGCGATGAGTGCCGCCAGCGCCGCTGGCCTGATGCCCGGAATCTCGATCGCGCAGGCCGGCCCGATCGCCGCCACCACCTACCCTGGCGCCTGGGAAGAGGCGCACCGCTCGATCCTGGTGCCGGCCTACCGCCGCGCCACCAACAATGCCGGCGTCAATCTGGTGGCATCCCTGGCCGTCGATACGGTGTCGAAGGTCGTCGCTTCGAAAGCCAACCCGCCCTACGATGTGATCATTCTCGACGAGGGCCCCTACCTCAACGCCCTGCAGCACGACATCTTCGCGCCGATTCCGGCCGACAAGCTGCCCAACCTGAAAGACATCCCGAAGCACTTCGTCGACCCGCGCGGCATGGGCGTGTTCTGTTCCGGCCAGATCATCGGCATCGCCTACAACACAGAGAAGATCAAGACGCCGCCGAAGTCGTGGAATGATCTGTTGAAACCCGAGTACAAGGGCCGTGTCGGCCTGGCCAGCATGGGCTCGACGCTGATGTCGGCATGGATGGCCGAGATGGCGCGCCTGAACGGCGGCAGCGCGGAGAACATGGAACCGGCCTTCGCGTTTGTGAAAAAGCTGCTGCCCAACGTCGGCGCGGTCGCCGCCAACCCCGGCGCACTGGCCACGCTGTTCCAGCAAGGCCAGATCGACATCGCGGTGCACTACAACAACAACGTCGGCGACATGGCCGCCAAGGGCGTGCCGATCGCGCTCTCCGAGCCGGACACCCAGTACATCCTGATCCGCAGTTCGATGCACATCGTCAAGAACACCAAAAACCTGGACCTGGCCGCCGCCTACGTCAACGCCTCGATCAGCGTGGATGTGCAGCAGAAGATGGGCGACGCGCCCTACGTGCTGGTGCCCACCAATTCCAAGGTGCCGCTCTCCAAGGCGCTGCAGGTCTACGCCAGGGATGCCGCGGCGATGGCCAAGATGAGCACGGTGGACTGGGCCAAGCTGAACCCGCGGCGCGCCGAGTACATCGAGCGCTTCAATCGCGAGGTTAAAGTCTGATGTCAGCGGTGCCGGGCGACACTGCCCGGCTCACTGGATCGATCTGATGCAAGCCAGAGTCATCGCCGTCGGCGCAAGTGCCGCATATTCGTTCTCCAAGGCACTGCAACCGTGCATCAACCTGCTGGAAGGCCTGGGGGTGGCGGGTGACGTGCATAGCGGCATCACGGTCAAGCATCGCTCGCGGGTGGAACGGGATCCCCATCAGC
>JANPGJ010000181.1:0-2132 GCA_031423955.1 Burkholderiales bacterium | reverse complement strand
GCAAACTTGTTCAAACCGATATCGCGCGCCAGGGCGAAGATTCTTTCCTGCTTCGGCGTCAGGGTGAAATAGCCGTTGTCGATCGGCGGCGGCGTGTAACGGCCGCGCACCGGGGTAGCGGCCTGCGCTGGCGCCGGTGTCGGGGCAGGTGTTGGGGCGAACGCGGCAGTGGCCATGGCAGTCTCCCTCACGCAATCAGGTGAAGTGTCGTTGAAGAAAGTCGAGAACCGCGGCGTCGAACGCCGCTGGATCCTCAAGATTGGCGAGATGACCAACATCGCGCAGGCACAGATACTCGCAGCCACGGATGCGTGCCGCCATTTTCTGCATCACCGCCGGCGCCGCATTGGTGTCGTATGCGCCGGCGATCGCCAGCGTCGGCACCTCGATTGTCGCCAGCCCGGCACGCCGGTCAAAGGCGACGATCGCCGACAGGGCCGCGCGATATGCCGCTTCCGGCACGCGCGACATCATCGCAGCGGCGGCGACTTTCGCCGCGGCCGCCGCGCCGGGCGCCATCATTGCCGGCACCAGTTCCGCCGCCAGCGTTGCCATGCCGCGGCCGGCATCGAGCGGCGCGAAGCGTGATTGCAGAAAGCCCTGTTGCCAGGTGCCGCCCGGCGCACCAAACGCCGCGCTGGTACCAGAGAGAATCAGGCCGCTGATCTTGTGCGGAAACAGCGCCAGCGCTTCCTGCGCCACCATGCCGCCCATGCTGTGGCCGAGCAACACGATGCGCGCAGCACCCGTCGCATCGACGAGCGTTTCGAGCGCGCGTGCCAGGCCTTCATTGGTGTAGGGGTCGATCATCGCTGAATCGCCATAGCCCGGCATGTCCCAGGCAATGGCCCGGAACCCGGCGCCCGACAATGCCGCGAGCGTGCTCTGCCAGGCTTCCTTTGCGCCGCCCACCCCGTGCAGCATGACCACCGCGGTGTCGCCGCTGCCGGCCTCAAGGATCGCGGGAACACTCACGCGCCGGCCAATTCGCCGAGCAGCTGGCCGGCATCGACCACCGGCAGGTCGTCAAGGGAAACGGTGCAGCCCTTCATCGGCAAATCGAAATGCCCGAGCGTATGCCGGCCGGCCACCTCGTTGGCGCCGGTGGAATAAAGGAAGTTGCCGGCAAAGGCGCGCAGTTCGGTGCCGTTGAAGTCCTTCTTGTCGTAGAACAGCATTGAATCCCAGCGCGCCAGCGGGTTCATGCCCCAGCCCACATGCGACACCGCATAGGCCTCCTGATCTCCCCAGGCGGCGAAGTATTCGCGCATCAATTGCGCATCGAGGTGGTCGCCGTCGATGTTGGTCACGTAGTCATTCTCGACCGTGAGCCGGATCGGCTGCTGCATGTAGCGCTTGAACGTCAGGTTGACGTCCCCCGGCGCCAGCACCAGCGTACCGTTGACCGAGCCGGCGGCGGGGAACGCGAGGCACAAGCCGCCGGGCCAGTGGCTCATGGTGCCGGGCCTGGCGGTGAAGCCCCAGCCGCCGCCGACGCGCGCGCCGGCCAGGCCGATCTGCAAATGCGTGCCGGCGGGCGAACGCACCTGCATCTGCCTGGCGCTCTTGAGCATGCGCATGCCGGCGCGCACGCGGGCTTCGAGTGCCGGCGCCGGCGCGCAACGTTCGAGAACCTCGGGGTGTTCGTTCGACACCATCAGTACCTTGGCGCCGCCCTTGAGGATCGCCGGCAGTTCCGACGCATGCAGCAGACCCTCGACGGTGAGGTCGGCAACGAAAGAGGATCGGGCCAGGGCCTCGACCACCGGCGCCAAGTGGCCGATGGCGTCCGAGGCGCCGGTCGAGCGCACCGGTACCGGCGCGGAGAGCTTCGGGCTTTGCAGCACCAGGTGGTAGAAGCGCGCGCCGAGTTGCGCCAGGGCCAGTTCGGCCAGTTGTACATTGACCTCGCGCGACTGGGTTTCCGACAGGATCGCGGCGCTATCTCCGCGCTGCACGCCGCACAGCCTGAATACATCGGCGAATAGGTCGATCCACTTGCCTTCGATGCGTTCTCTCAACACGGTCTGATCCAATCACAGGAAATTTGAAGTTCGCGCGCCCGTCGGCGCCAGCCACATTCGTATCGCAAACAGCCGCTACGGCTCGCGCCGGCCCGGTACCCAACCGGG
>JANPGJ010000180.1:0-9460 GCA_031423955.1 Burkholderiales bacterium | reverse complement strand
GGACTACATCCTGTCCTGGCTCAAGCGCCGGGCACCGGACGCCGAAGCCATCGTTCTGGTCCACGGCGACTTCAAGCCGGGCAACGCGCTCGTCGACGAAGGGCGCATCACCGCCAAGCTCGATTGGGAAACCGCGCACCTGGGTGATCCGCTGGAGGATCTCGGCTGGGTGACCAACCCGGTGCGCCGGCGCGAGCACCAGATTGCCGGCACCTGGGAGCGCGAACAGATCATCGCCGCTTACCGCGGCCTGACCGGGCGCCAGGTCGATGAAGCGGCGCTGGTCTGGTGGAACGTGTTTTCCTGCTGGAAGCTGGCCGTCATCCAGTTGACCGCGGTCAACGAATTCGTCGCCGGCCGCTACGACCGGGTGTTCCAGACCCCATCATGGCTATACCGCCCGATGTTTCAGATGATGGAGCGTGCCGCATGAGGCCGAGCGTAGAAGAGCAACTGCAGGGCACCTGCCGGATCCTTGAAAAGGTGGTCGCGCCCTGTGTTGCCGACCCGTATGCGCGCACCATCCTCGATGGCCTGATCGGCAACCTGCGCATGCTGACCGGCGCGCTGCCGGCGGTCCCGGCCTTCCTTGACAGCGACAACCGGGCCACCGCTGGCCTGCTCGGACGGTTTCAGGCCGTCGTCGCAGCGGATCTGGCGGCGTCCATCGCACAGGCGCTTGCCCGGCCCGAACCCGCCGGCACCGATACCAGTGCGCTGGCACAGCGCAACGACGAACTGCGCGAACTGTTTTCGCAGGCCCTGTGCAGCGCTGGCCTGACGCCCGAACTGCGTACCGCCGCGCAGGAGCACATGAGCGCGCGCGCCGCGCGTGCGCCGATGCGTTACGTTTCCACCTCCACCCCGACCGCGAAGCCAAGCTGATGCTGACCAAACTCGACGACACTCTCTGGCACCAGTTGCCAACCACCTTCGACCACGTGTGGACCAGCGATCCGCGGTTCTTCGATCGCTACTGGTTCGCCATCTATTCAGAGGATGGGCGGATGGCGATCCAGATCACCATGGGCGCCTATCGCAACATGAACGTGCTCGATGGCGGCGCGGTGATGATCATCGACGGCAAGCAGGTCAACCTGCGGGTCTCGCGCTCGCTCGACGGCAGCGTCGAGACCGCATGCGGGCCGATCCGCATCACACCGGTCAAGCCGCTTGAGGCGTTCGAACTGACCATCGCGCCGGGCGAGCACAAGCTCTCGGGGGCTATCCAGTGGCGCTCGGTCGAACCGGCGCGCGAGGAACACCCGCACTTCAACCGCTTGCAGGGGCGGGTCGTCGAGGACTACCGCCGCTTCGACCAGATCGGCCTGGCCAGCGGCTGGATGGAGGTTGACGGCCGGCGTATCGAAATCGCGGACTGGTGGTCTTGCCGCGACCACTCATGGGGCGTGCGCCGCGGCATGGGCGTACCGGAGCCGGTCACCGGCCCCAAGGTCGCACTGGCGGAGAAGGGGCATGTGATGTCCTTCCTGTTCTTTTCGACCACTGCGATGAGCGGTCACTTGCTGTTCATGCAGCGCGGCGCGGATGAACCGTACACCACCGGCGTTGTGACCGAGCGCGACAGCGAGGCGGTTCATGTGGCGCAGAAGATCGAACTTTCGGTCGACCTGCATCCCGGTACGCGGCGGTTCCGGGTGGCGCAGGTGCGCGCGACGTTCGCCGGCGGCAGGCAACTGCTGCTCGAGGTCACTGCGCGCGGTGCGTCGATCGCGATGCAGGGCCTGGGCTACAGCGGCGGCTACAACGACGGTCGCGGGCTGGGCGCATGGCGCGGCCAGGATCACCTGGAATCCGACGTGTGGGACGTCTCGCACCCGTCAAAGATCGTCTATCCCGACGGATCACAGAAGGAGCACTGGCACCGCATCCAGCCGGTCGGGATCGAGGCCGATTTCGGCGGCGCTGCCAGCAGCGGCACCGGCAGCATGACGCTTACCGTCGCCGGGCGCCTGCCGGCCTGGCTTGAAGCCGGATCGGCCAGGCTGGCGTGACGCCGGCGACCTGCCCCATGTTGCTTGATTCGACCCCGGAACTTGCCGCCGGCCGGCCTGTCGCGTTTTTTGGAGAACATCAATCACTGGACGCCCGCGCATGAACCAGTCTGTCCTGGCCCGCCATTTGCGGCGCGGTGATCACGTGGTCGTAGGCCAGGCGACCGGTGAGCCGCCGCGCCTGGTCGGCGAGTTGTTCACGCTGGCTGCCGGTCTCGGACAAGTCAACGCGTTCTGCGGCTTCTCGCTCAACCCGGCCTGGGGCACCCGTTTTGATGCTGCGCTGGCGGTGACCACCTATTGCGGCATGGGCTCGATCCGTCACGTTGTCGCCAGCGGCGCGGCCCGGGTGATTCCGGCGCAGTTGTCGCAGCTGTCCTCGTACTTCGATAGCGGCATTCTCAAGGCCGACGTCGTGCTGCTGCAGGTATCGCCCGCCGACGCCGAGGGCTACCACAGCCTCGGTTGCGCGCTCGATTATGTGTGGCACGCCGCGCAGGTTGCACGCACGGTGCTGGTCGAAATCAATCCGCACGTGCCGCTGACCCGATCGGCCTGCCGCCTGCATCGCAGCCGCGTGGTCGTCGCATGCGAGAGCGACCAGCCGCTATTCGAACTTCCGGCCGAAGCACCTGATGAACGCCAGCTCTGCGTCGGCCGCAATGTCGCGCGCCTGGTGCCTGACGGTGCGGTCATCCAACTGGGGATTGGCAGCATGGCGGCGGCAGTCGCGCGCGGCCTGGCGCGGCATCGCGGGCTCCGGGTGCGTTCCGGCATGGTCGGCGACTGGTTGCCGGAACTGCTGGCCAGCGGTGCCATCGATGTGGCCGACCCCCAGGCGTGCCTGGCCTCGCTGGCGGTCGGCAGCAGCAGCCTTTACCGCTGCGCCGCCGACGGTGTGCTCGGCTTCGCACTGCCCGCGCAACTGGTTGCGCCGGACGGCCAGGCGGCGGCCGCGCCCTTCATGGCGATCAATTCAGCGCTTGAAGTTGATCTGTACGGCCAGGCCAATGCGGAATTGGTCGGCACCCGCTATGTCGGCGCGGTGGGTGGTCAGTCGGACTACTTCCGCGCGGCGCGCCGCTCGACCGGCGGACTGGCGATCCTGGCCCTGCCGTCCGCGGTCGGTGCGGCATCAAGAAGCCGGGTGGTGGCGCGCATCGAAAGCGCCTACGTGACCGCGGCACAAAGTGACGTTGATATCATTGTCACCGAGCACGGTGTGGCCGACATCCGCGCCACCACGCTCACCGAGCGGCGCAGGTTGATCACGGCGGTGGCCGATCCGCGGTTTAGCGCCGCATTGAAAGAGGGAGAACAGCATGTCCTTGCGTGACAGGAGTTGCGTCACCGGAATCGGCGAGACGGTCTATGCGCGCGGGCTCCCCGGCACCGCCTTCGAGTTGCAGATCGAGGCTTCATTGAAGGCGATTGCCGATGCCGGGCTGAAACCGGCGCAGATCGATGGCGTGATCCCGATCGGCATCGTCAGCGGCACGGCCGACGATTTCATCGACAATTTCGGCATCACCGACCTGCGCTTCTCGGCGCTGGTGCCGCATGGCGGCGCCAGCCCGGTGATGGCGCTGCAGGCGGCGGCGGCGGCGATCGCCGGCGGCATCTGCCGTCATGTGCTGATCACCTTCGGGCGCAACGTCTCGGCCTCGTCGAACAAGGCGGGCGCGCGGATCCACAACATGCCGCAGTTCCACTACGTCACCGAGTTCGAGCACCCGCTGGGTTCCTCCGCGCCGGCGCAGATTTACGCGCCGATGGCGCGCCGGCACATGGAGCTCTACGGCACCACTGTCGAGCACTTCGGCGAGGTTGCGGTGGCTTGCCGCGAACATGCGCTGTTGAACGGCAATGCAATCATGAAGAAACCGATCACGCTCGAAGACCACCGCAATTCGCGCATGATCGCCGACCCGTTTCGTCTGCTCGACTGCAGCCTCGAATCCGACGGTGGCGCGGCGGTGATCGTCAGCGCGCCGGAATGCGCGGCCGATGCGCCGCACCGGCGGGTGTTCATTTCCGGGGTCGCCGCCGGCCATCCCGATTCTCCCGGGTCGATCACCCAGCGGCCGGACATGACCAGCCTGGGGATCGGCCGTGCGGCGCCGCGCGCCTTCGCGATGGCCGGGGTGACGCCGGCCGACATCGATGTGGCCGAAATCTACGACTGCTTCACCTACGCAGTGATCCGCCAGATCGAGGACATGGGCTTCTGCAAAAAGGGTGAGGGCGGGCCGTTCGTCGCGGGCGGACGCCTGAGACTCGGCGGCGCCCTGCCGACCAACACCCACGGCGGGTTGCTCTCGCAGGCGCACGTCTGGGGTCTCAATCATGTGGTCGAACTCACGCGCCAGTTGCGCGGCGACGGCGGCGCCGCCCAGGTCGCGGGCGCCGAAGTCGGGGTGGTGACCGGTTACGGCGACTTGGGCGACGGCGCACTCGCCATCATGCGCAGGGAGTAGAAACCATGAACCAGCCAATCGCCCGACCCGTGCCGCCGCCAAGTGCGCTTTCCGCGCCCTACTGGGAAGGCGCAGCCGCTGGCCGCCTGCTGATCCAGCGCTGCACCGCCTGCGGCACGCTGCGCCACTATCCGCGGCTGTTGTGCAGCAATTGCCATTCCACCGCGGCAGACTGGACCGAGGCCAGCAGGCGCGGCGTGATCCACAGCTGGACGGTCGCACACCACGCCTATCACCCGTCATTCGCCGCCGAATTGCCCTACACGCTGGTAACGGTCGACCTGCAGGAGGGGCCGCGTGCGCTCGGCCGCTGGATCGGCGGCACGCCGCGGATCGGGCAAGCGGTCGTCGGTCGCTTCGAGGCGCGGGAGGGCGGCACCGATCTGGTGTTTCAAGCGGCAGCGTCCTGAAACCTTGCGTTCTCGCGTTAACATGCGCCTTGAAACGGCAAATCCGGTGCGTCAGGCCCGGCCGCCAGGACGCAACCGAACGGGGAAATGCAGATGAAGCAGGTATTGCTGGACGGCAGCCACGACACGCGCGAACTGCGCAATGCGCTGGGCCGCTTTCCCACCGGAGTGACGGTGATCACCACCCGCGCGCCGGACGGCAAGCAGGAGGGGCTGACCGCCAATTCATTTTCAGCACTCTCGCTCGATCCGCCGCTGGTGCTGTGGAGCATCAGCCGGAAGTCGAACTCGATCAAGAGCTTCCTTGACTCCGGGCATTTCGCCATCAATGTGCTGGCCGCCGGCCAGGCCGACATCTCGCACCGTTTTGCCACGCCGCGCGAAAACAAGTTCGAGGATCTGCCGGTGATCGCCGGCTACGGCGGGTCACCGCTGTTGCCCGGGGTGCTGGCGGCGTTCGAATGCAGGACCGAATCCACCGTCGATGGCGGCGACCACCTGCTGTTTGTCGGTCGCGTGCACCGGATTTCCTATGGTGTCGGCGATCCCCTGATCTTCAACGCCGGCAAATACTGCAGCGCGCATCCGCTGCCGGACCGTTTCGCGAAGTCCGATCTGGACGGCATCTGGGACGGTCTCGGCTGATTGCCGCGCGCGGTCCGGCGCCACGACGCCGGCGTCGCCGCCGCATGGGCATGGCGCCAAATGCGCAATCGGTGCGCTGCTTTGGCAGGCGCAATTCGAACATCGTGCCTGGAATAGAATAATCGCGGAATGGAAATTCGCGTCGCTTGGCCATAAGGAGAAATGAACGATGAGCGAAGTACGTTACGAGATGCCGGCGACCGCGACGGCGGCGGTGGCGCTGCTGGCGGGGGCTCCTGGATCCTCGCGGGTGTTGGCCGGTGGCACCGACCTGTTGATCCAGATGCGCTCGGGAGTACGGGTTCCCGACCTGCTGGTCAATGTCAAGGGCATCGCGGAGATGACCGCGATCACGGTCGACAACGGCGGCTTCCGCTTTGGCGCCGCCGTCAGTTGCATGGAACTGGTCGAACACGCGGCTTTCGTCAAGGCCTGGCCCGGCGTCACCGATGCGGTCAAGCTGATCGGCTCGATCCAGATCAAGGGGCGCGCGACCGTGGGCGGCAATGTGTGCAATGCATCGCCGGCGGCCGACAGCCTGCCGGCATTGATCGCGGCCGGCACGATGGCCAGCATTCTCGGACCGGCCGGCCGGCGCGAAGTGGCGGTCGAGGCGATTGCCGCCGGGCCCGGCAAGACGGTGCTGGCGAAAGGCGAGATCCTGACTTCGTTCGCATTGCCGGCGCGTGCGCCGCGCTCGGGCGATGCGTATCTTCGCTTCACCCCGCGCACCGAGATGGATATCGCGGTGGTCGGCGTCGGCATCAGCCTGACGCTCGATGCCAGGGGTGCATGCATCGCCGCCCGTGTCGGCCTCGGAGCGGTGGCCGAACGCGCCTTGCTGGTGCCGGAGGCGGCGGCGACCCTGATCGGCAGCACGGTCGACGCGCTATCGCTGGAACGGCTGGCGGCGGCGGTCAGCGCGGCCTGCCGGCCGATCGACGACAAGCGCGGAACCCGTGCGTTCCGCATCAAGGTGGCAGGCGTGCTGGCGCGGCGCGCGGCGGCAATCGCGCTTGAGCGCGCGCAAGGAGGCAACTGAGATGGCAAGACATCATGTAACGACCACTGTCAACGGCGATGAGGTGGAATTTCTGTGCGAGACCCGCCAGACCCTGCTCGATGTGCTGCGCGACGAACTGCACATGACCGGCACCAAGGAAGGCTGCGCCACCGGTGACTGCGGCGCCTGCAGCGTCACCCTTGATGATCGCCTGGTCTGCTCCTGTCTGATGCTCGGTGTCGAGGCGCAGGCTAAGTCGATCCAGACCATCGAAGGCATGGCGGTGGGCGAGAAGCTGCATGTGCTGCAGCGCAAATTTCTCGAACATGCGGCCCTGCAGTGCGGCATCTGCACGCCGGGATTCCTGATCGCCGCGCGCTCGCTGCTCGAACGCAACTCGGACCCGACCGAAGAGGAGGTCCGCTACTGGCTGGCCGGCAACTTGTGCCGCTGCACCGGCTATCAGAAGATCGTCGAAGCGGTGCTGGATGCCGCACGTGAACTGCGGGGAGCCTCTACATGCTGACCAAGACCAATATCGAGGAAAAAGAGCTGAAGGTCATCGGTACCCGTCCGGTGCGTCCGGACGGCGTTGCCAAGGTGACCGGGCAGGCGCAGTACGGCGCCGACTTTTCCGCGCCGGGCATGCTGTGGGCGAAGATCCTGCGCTCGCCGCACGCCCATGCGCGGATCCGCTCGATCGACACCAGCCGTGCGCGCGCGCTCACCGGCGTCAAGGCGGTGATGACCGGCGCCGACCTGATGGACCAGCCGTTCGAATACGTCGGCCCGGAACGGGTGGCGGTGAATTACTGGCACATGACGCGCAATGTGATGGCGCGCGAAAAGGCGCTCTACGAGGGCCATGCGGTGGCCGCTGTCGCCGCGATCAGCCCGGCGATCGCCGAACAGGCGCTGCGTCTGATCAGCGTCGACTATGAGGTGTTGCCGCACGTCATCGATGTCGATGCGGCGATGCAGCCTGACGCGCCGCTGCTGTTCGACAACATGATCACGCGCGGCGTGGAGCCGGCGCCGACCGCGCCGTCGAACATCTCCAAGCGCATCGAATTCCGCATCGGCGATGTCGAAGCCGGCTTCGCCGCGGCGGACGAAGTCGTCGCGATGGATTTCACGACCGCGCCGGTGCATCAGGCCTATATCGAACCCCACGCCTGCCTGGCGCGCTTCGATGCCGATGGCCAGGGGCAGCTGTGGTCGTCGAGCCAGGGCCATTTCGTCGTGCGCGCCTACACCGCCAAGCTGCTCGGCATGGAGATCGGCAATCTGCTGGTCCATCCGGCCGAGATCGGTGGCGGGTTTGGCGGCAAGACGGTGGTCTATGTCGAGCCGGTGGCTGCGTACCTTGCACGGGTGACCGGCCACCCGGTGAAGATCATGATGAGCCGCGAGGATGTGTTCAAGGCCACCGGTCCGACCTCCGGCTCGTCGATGACGGTCAAGATCGGCGTCATGAAAAGCGGCAAGATCGTCGCCGCCAGCGGCCTCTTCAAATTCCAGGCCGGCGCGTTTCCCGGCTCGCCGGTGATGAATGCCTGCATGTGCTCTTTCGCGCCCTACGAGATCGCCAACGTCTGCACCGTCGGTTACGACGTGGTGAGCAACCGGCCGAAGTCGGCCGCCTACCGGGCGCCGGGCTCGCCGATTTCCGCGTTCGCCGTCGAGAGCGTGCTCGATGTGCTGGCCGGCAAGATCGGCATGGACCCGCTGCAAATGCGGCTGGTCAACGCGGTGAAGGCGGGCTCATCCACCGTCTGGGGGCCGAAGCATGGCCATGATGGCTACGCCGAAACCATCGAGGCGCTGCAACGTCATCCGGCCTACAAGGTGGCGCTGGGCAAGAACCAGGGGCGCGGCGTGGCTTCCGGCTTCTGGTTCAACGGCGGCGGCGAATCGAGTGCCACCGTGCATATCAACGAGGACGGCACCGTGGCACTGGCCACCGGCAGCATGGATGTCGGCGGCTCGCGCGCATCGATGGCGATGATGGCGGCCGAGACGCTCGGCGTGCCGTATGAGAAGGTGCGTTCGATCGTCGCCGATACCGCATCGATCGGCTACAACCATGTGACCGGCGGCTCGCGCGTGACCTTCGCCACCGGCATCGCGGTGGTCGATGCCTGCAACAAGGTGATCGACGACCTGCGCGGCCGCGCCGCCCTGATCTGGGATATCGATGTCGCCCGCGTGGTGTGGGACAACGGTGCGGCACGACCGGCCAGCCCGGAGATCGGTGTGTTCGAACCCCTGACCTTGAAGGCGATTGCCGCCAAGCGCGGTGTCACCGGCGGGCCGATCGTGGCCGAAGCGGCGGTCAACGCGGGCGGCATGGCGCCCGGCTTCGCCACCCAGTTCTGCGATGTCGAGGTCGACCCGGAAACCGGTGCGGTGAAGATCCTGCGCTTTGTCGCCGCCCAGGACGTCGGCCGCGCGATTCACCCGAGCTATGTCGAAGGCCAGATCCAGGGCGGCGTGGTGCAGGGCATTGGCTGGGCGCTCAACGAGGAATACATCTATGACGCGGCCGGACGCCTGGTCAACGCCGGCTTCCTCGACTACCGGATCCCGGTCGCCTCCGACTTGCCGATGATCGATGTGGTGCTGGTCGAGGTGCCGAACCCGAATCATCCGTTCGGCGTCAAGGGGGCGGGCGAGGTCAACATCGTGCCGCCGATGGCGGCGATCGCCAATGCGATCAAGCAGGCCACCGGCCGGCGCATGACCGAGCTGCCGATGTCGCCGCCGAAGGTGCTGGCGGCGATCGAGGCGGGCGCTGCGCCGGCCTGAATGGCAGCGCAACCCGCCGCCACCGCCCGCGCCCCGGCGCGGGTGGTGCTCACCAACGGCTTCAGCCGCACCTATACCAACGGCGTGAAGGAATTCGACATC
>JANPGJ010000179.1:0-2494 GCA_031423955.1 Burkholderiales bacterium | reverse complement strand
GGCGCAGCAGGGCGGCGAAGTCTTCGCCTGTACCAGCGTTGGCTGACGCCAGCGGGGCGCCTGCAGCGTCTTGCCCAAGGCCGTCATCGACCGCGATACGCGTCAGCAACGCCGGGCAGGCAGCGCGATCCGGCACCCGCGCGGCGAGCGCTGCTTCGTGGATGATCAGCTTCGCGCCGCACTGGTTGAGGATGTATTCAAGACCCGGTTTCTGTTCGCGCACGCTGACCGGTACCGCCACCGCGCCCAGGCGTTGCACCGCATACAGCGTGAAAATGAATTCCGGCAGGTTGCCTAGCAGCATCGCCACCCGGTCGCCACGGCCGATGTCGCGCGCCGCCAGGCCCGCGGCGACCCGGGCGACCATGGCATCGAGCGCGCGATAGGTCCAGCGCCGCCCTTCGAACACCATCGCCTCATGGTCGGCACGGTTGGCCGCCGCCGCTTCGAACATCGCGTGAAAACTCTGCGGCCGCCCGGCGAAACAGCGCACCACGCGGTCGCCGAAATGCGCCTCGGCGCGGATCGCGGGCATCGGATAGTTTTTGAAATGGTCCATATCAAGTCTCTGGCGACGAGTGAACTAGATTGAACCCGGCGTGCCTGAAACCACCGGGAGCCGGCGAACCCGCAGACCACTGTCAGTCACGGTGACAAGTGCGCCCCTGGCAAGCTCCAGGTCAGGGCGGGTCAGTATTCCCAGCAGCAGGGTAGCCATGGCGAGCCCGTTGAGACGCTGTTTGCGAATCAGGATCACACTTGGGCGTGATGCCCCGGTCAAAGCCATCAATGCATGAAAGTCGCTATCCAGCGTGCACACTATGCGACCCATGGTTCGCGCCGTCGCGAGAATGGTCTCGTCCGCGGACTCCCCCATGCCGAGTTCGGCCACATGAACCGCATCGATACCCCGCTCCGCGAGCAGGCGGGTGGCCGAAAACGGGAGCCCCTGATCAAGCAGGACAGCCGTCAAGCAGCTTCCAGCGTGAAGTTCTCGTTGGCCACACTCAGGGCGGCGAAGCGCAGCGCTTCTTCGATGTCCGGATCGGTCAAACCCGGATATTCCGACTTGAGCTCGTTGCGGTCCGCATAGATCGCCGCCGCTTCAACGACTCGCCTCACGGAAATGCGTGTGCCGCGAATGATCGGTTGCCCGTTCAGCACCGCGGGATTGATGGTGATTCTGCTGAAACGGGTGTGGACGTCGGCTGTCATGGGCTACCTCCTGACCGGAAAGTGTACAACGTTCGATCATGTGTCCGATATCCGCCATCTGACCAGCGCGCCCCTCGCCTGCAGTCGTCGATTCCCGGCGGCGTGAATCGGCCAATCCGCTTTGCAACGGGGCCTGACCGGGTATGGCCCTGGTATCGTCCTGAAGCCGGGCATCGCGTGGAAATGTGGCTATCATTGACAGCGACCGGCACGCTGTAAGCCACAACCGTCGGCACCCAGGAGCCAATATGCACGCAGCCGCTACCCACCGCATCCAGCCGCTACTGGCGCTCAGCGCTTTTCGCAAGCTGGTCAAGAACCCGGAAGACACCCACCAGGTCTTCATGATCGGCGAAGCGCTGCGCGGCAAGTCCCTGGCCCGTGCCACCGAACGCTTTCGCGCCACCGAACTGGGTCGTGACGTGCTCGCCGGCCGCCATGTGCTGCTGCCGATCCTGGCCGACCGCGCCGCGCTGGCGGCCCTGCCCGCCGGCTCGCTCGGGCGCGCTTACCTTGATTTCGTGGTCGCCGAAAGCCTGTCGGCGCAGGGCCTGGCCGAAGCGGCGAAAAAGCGCGACGAGATGTCGCAAGCCACGCCTGACGAGCAAAGCTTCCGCCGCCAGATGCGCGACAGCCACGACCTGTGGCATGTGCTGACCGGCTACGGCCGCGACCCGCTGGGCGAAGTGTCGCTGCTGGCCTTCACCTTTGCGCAAACCCGCCTGACCGGCCTGGGCGCGATCGCGCTGCTGGGCACGTTTCGCATCGGCCGCGTGTTGCGCGGGCTGCCGGTGCGCGCCGCGGTGCTTGACGCCTACCGTGCCGGTCGTGACGCACACTGGTTGCCGGGTGTGGACTGGAACACCTTGTTGGGCGAAAACCTCGAGCAGGTGCGTGCCAGGCTGCGACTTGCGGCACCCGACCGCTACCGCCACATCGTGCGGCAGGTCGGCGATATCGGCAGCGGCGCGAGGAAGCCGGCGCCGGCGCAGTGAGCCTGATCGCACGGGTCGCCAGCGCTGTCCTTGGCACGCACCGGCCACCGGCCGCAGAGGTCGATGGCGCGGCACCACGCTCATTCGAGGAGCAGATCTATGCGGCTGTCGTCGCTGAAGGCGATACTTGCTACGACATTGGCGCCAACTACGGCGAGGTCGCGGTGTTTCTCGCACGACTCGCCGGCCGCGCCGGATTGGTGGTCGCCTTCGAACCGGTGATGCCGGTGTATTGCCAGCTTTGCACCTGGTCGCAACTCGTCAGCGGGCCGCGCGCGCCGGTG
>JANPGJ010000178.1:0-9867 GCA_031423955.1 Burkholderiales bacterium | reverse complement strand
CTGATCGAGCCGCGAGATCCGCAACTGGCCCGGGTGACCCTGCAGGCGGCCAGCGAACCGGTGGTGGAATGGCGCTCGCTGACAGTAGCGCTGCTCGACCGCGTTGCCGCCGGCGTGCGCGAACGTTTGGGGCAGGATGCTCGCACACTGCCACTGGCACGCGTGCTCGAAGGCGGCACCTGGGCCGCCGGTCGGCAGTTGGCGCGCCAGCGCCGCGCTGATGGCGGTCCGCCGCTTGCAATCGCCAGCGATGGCACGCTTTTCTAGAATCGACCGGAGCTTTCATCATGGGCACAGCCGCCGTTGTCATTGACCACCCGCTGGTACAGCACAAACTGTCGCTGATGCGCCGCAAGCAGACCTCGACCGGCGAATTCCGCCTGTTGTTGCGCGAGCTTTCACCGCTGATGCTCTACGAGGCCACACGCGATCTGCCGCTGGAAATGCGGCGCATCGAAACACCGCTGGAACCGATGGATGCGCCGATGCTGGCTGGCAAGAAGCTCTGCTTCGTGCCGATCCTGCGCGCCGGGCTGGGCATGCTCGACGGCATGCTTGATCTGGTGCCGGCGGCGCGCGTCGGCCATGTCGGCCTGTACCGCGACCCGGCCACGCTCGATGCCGTCGAGTACTACATCAAGGTGCCGGAAGATATCGGCGAGCGACTGGTGATCGTGCTAGACCCGATGCTCGCCACCGGCCACTCGGCGGCCGCCGCCCTGTCCCGCCTGAAGGAACTCGGCGCACGCTCGATCCGCTACATCTGCCTGTTGGCCGCGCCGCGCGGCATCGAAGTGCTTGGCGCGGAACATCCGGATGTCGCGGTCTACACCGCGGCGATCGATCGCGAGCTCAACGACCACGCCTACATCATGCCCGGTCTGGGCGATGCCGGCGACCGCCTGTTTGGCACCAAGTAAGCCGGCACCGCAGGCCGGCCGGGTGCGCCTGCGCAACCAGGCGGCCCTGCTGCGGGCCGCCGAGCGGGTGTTCGCGCGCGCCGGTTTCGCCGGCGCCACGGTTGCCGACATCGCCGCCGAGGCCGCCGTCCCGAAGGGCAACCTGCACTACTACTACCGCACCAAGCGCGACCTGTATCGCGCGGTGCTGACCAACATCCTCGCGTTGTGGCTCAAGGAAACCGACGGCATCGTCGCCGACGCCGATCCGCGCGCGGCCCTGGAACACTACATTCGCGCGAAGATGCGCTTTTCACGGGAGTTCCCGGAAGCCTCGCGGGTGTTCGCCAACGAGGTCCTGCACGGCGCCCGCGAGATCGGCGATTTCCTGGCGAACGAATTGCGCGCCCTGGTGCGCGCGCGGGCACGCGTCATGCGCGGCTGGATCGCCGCCGGTCGCATGGCACCGCAGGATCCGGTGCAGTTGTTCTTCGCAATCTGGGCGACCACCCAGACCTACGCCGATTTTGCCGCGCAGATCAACGCCGTCTCAGGTGTGGCAAGGCTATCCGACCGGCAGTATGCAGAGGCCACCGAAGCGGTGGTGGCGATGTTCCTGCGCGCCACCGGCCTTGCAGCACCAGTGCATCGGGGATAACCGGGCCTAGGCAACCCGCAGCGCCAGCGCCCCTTGCAATGCCGCGATTTCCGGTTCTAAAACCGCCAGTTCGCGCGCGACCTCGTCAAAGCGTCCGGCGCGCGCCAATTTCTCGATCAGGCGCGCGGACGCCACCGCCGGCCGCGCCTTGAACAAGCCCAGCGTGCCGTTCATCGAATGCGCGGCGCGCGCCGCCGCCAGGCCATCGGCCGCGCTGAGGGCCGCGCGAATGGCCGCGATGTCCAGCGGATACTGCTCGATCGCCGCGGCGCCGATCATTCTGACGAGTTCCGGATTGCACTCGGCCAACGCCTGCGCGTAATCGAATTCCGGCTTGGTCGCCGGCGACATCACGGCCTCCGGCACGGCGACGGGCGCGGCGCCGATCGCCGCACCTGAAGATATTGAATCCGGCAGCAATCCAGGTGCCGGCCCAGGCGATCGCCGCACTGCCATGTCGACGATCGCTGACGGGGATCTGGTCAAACCCTGGACGGTCGCAAGGTCCTCGCGCTGCTCCGGTTTGAGTTCGGCGCCTAATACGACATCAGCCAGGCCGATGTTGCAGTTGATCGGCGCGCCGACCTCAGGGCTCGGGGTGGCCGGCAATTCGCGGCAGGCTTGCTTTTCCTCCCCGACTGCTTCGGCGGCCGCATTGGGCGCGATGGCATGCGCACGGGTGCCGGCGTCGCCACCGGCGACGGCTTGTATTTCGTGTTCGTGCCGCCTCAGGTTGCGCAGCAAAAGCGCCAGCGCAGCGAGCGTGACCGCAACGCCGCAAGCAGCGAACCCGACGATCGCCCCCGCCGACCGGCGCCACCCCTGCAGGTAGACGTCCGCCGGCAGCGACGCGATCACAATCAACGGATGGCTTTCCACATGCCGCAGCGCAGTCAGGCCCGCCGCTGCGCGCGTGCCGGCGATTGTCCCAAGCCGCACACTGTCAACCACCTTGGCACCGCTTTTGCCAAACTCGATCATCGCCGCCGCGGCGTCAGCGCGCGCATCCTTGCCAACCATTGCATCGACCAGCGGATAGCCCGCGAGCAGCGTGGCGTCGCTCCCCCGCAAGCCGACAGTCGCGCCAGGACCGAGGCCGAAGGCAAGCCGTTCATATAATTTCTCGAACCCGTCGACCGCAATGCCGACCAGCAGCAGTCCCGCCATGCTGCCGTCAGCATGGTTGAGACGCCGACTCAGATGGAAAACCCGCTTTCCATTGCTTGCAGTGCGCGCCGGCAAGCTGATGAAGTTCGCCAGCCGGGGATCGCCGGCATGCGCCTTGAAAAAGTCCTGATCCGCCAGGTTGGCCTGCGGCGCCGGCGACAATTGGCTGTTGTTGAGCACATCGCCGTTAGCCGCAATCACCGTTGCGGCATCGATTTGCGGCATGCCGCGGATTTTGTCGCGCAGCATGCGTTGCACCTCTTCACTGCCCATGCGGCGCCGCCAGGCGGCGGCGTCACGACTTCTGCCGACCTGTATTTCGTCAGTGATCGCATCTTGCACCAGCGCGGCGGAAAGCATGGTCTTGTCGGCCTGATCGGCGAGCACCAGCGACAGACTGCTCAATTGGCGCCCGGCTTCCGCGATCGCATGCTCGCGCAGCCCACTTGCCACACCGATTGCAGCCAGGCCGATCATGACGACGGTCATGAATCCGAATCCGATTGCAAGCCGGCTTGCCCGCATGTTGATCCAGCCCGATTTCATCGCTTTCTGTCGTTATCCGTTGTAAGTTCAGTGCCGAGATCCCGCGACGTCCGAACGAACAACGATCGGTTCAACGCCCCAGAAACATTAACGGGTTGCACCCCGGATTTCCTGAGGGCCAGCGCGCTCCATGTTGCCGGCCGCGGCCTGGGCAGCCGGCAATCGGTGGGCAACCTGCCGCGCAGCGATCTCCCGTCGATGCCGCGCAGCGGCGCCGTACCATCGGTCAACCAGCCGCTGCGCCAACCCTGCGGTCAGGCCACGCGCTTGTCACGCTCGATCAGGGCGTACGCCGAATGGTTGTGGATCGACTCGAAGTTCTCGCATTCGACCTGATAGGCGCTGATCCGCGCATCGCCATCAAGAGCGGCGGCGACATCGCGCACCAGGTCCTCGACAAACTTCGGATTGTCGTAGGCGCGTTCGGTCACATACTTCTCGTCCGGCCGCTTGAGCAGGCCGTACAGTTCGCATGATGCCTGGCGTTCGACCAGTTCGACCAGTTCCTCGATCCAGACAAAAGCCTCGGTCTCGGCACTGACAGTCACATGCGAGCGCTGGTTGTGGGCGCCGTAGGCGGAGATTTCCTTCGAGCACGGGCACAGGCTGGTCACCGGTACCAGCACCTGCATGCGGAAACTGGTCTTGCCGTCGACGATTTCGCCAATGAATGTGACGTCATAGTCCATCAGACTCATGACGCCGGATACCGGCGCCGCCTTGTTGATGAAATACGGGAAGCGCATCTCGATGTGGCCGGTGGTGGCGTCGAGGCGCTCGACCATTTCCCTGAGCATCACGTGAAAGGACGCAACCGAAATCTCCTTCTCGTGCGCGTTCAGGATCGCGACAAAGCGCGACATGTGGGTGCCCTTGAATTCCTGCGGCAGTCCGACGGTCATGCTGAACGTGGCAATGGTGTGCTGGATGCCGGCGACAGCGGCGGCGACCGGCCGTTCGGCGATCTTGACCGGATGGCGGATCGACTTGATGCCGACTTTGTTGATGGCGATACGCCTGGTGTCGGCAGCACTTTGCACATCGGCCATCGGCGCGGCTTTTTCGAATCCGGCGTCACGGGTATTCATGGAAGGTCCTCTTTGGGAAAACGCTGAACAAGTCCCTGGAATGCGGACTCTCGAATGCAGAGTCTTTGCGATTGAACTGTCGTACCGGCGGTCGGCAATCCCGATCCCGGGACTCGCCGGGTGTTTCCTGGATGCCAATGGCCACTCGCGGCATTGATCGACTCCGGATTGAAACAGCTTACGAATTGCGGCACTACTCGGCTTTTTCAAGCCGTCTTAACCACCTGCAGCGTGGCTGCAGGCTGGAGCCGAGCCGCAATGGATGCGCGGATGCCGGCTGCATCCAGCCCTTCGGCGGCCAGCAGCTTGCCTGGATCACCGTGATCAATGAATCGATCCGGCAATCCCAGATGCAGCATGGGTACTGCCAAACCGGCTGCCGCCAGCACTTCGGCACAGGCGCTGCCGGCCCCCCCGGCAATCACATTTTCCTCGACCGTGACCACCAGCGCATGGGTTCTGGCCAATTCGCACACCAGTTCGGCATCCAGCGGCTTGACAAAGCGCATGTTGACCACGGTGGCATCGATTTCCTCGCCCACCAGAACAGCAGGCGCGACCATCGAGCCGAACGCCAGGATTGCAACCTGGCCGCCGCCTGCGGCCCGGCGCCGCACCTCGGCGCGGCCCCATGGCAGCGCGCTCATCGTCTTTTGCACCGCGACGCCAGGCCCGGCCCCGCGCGGATAACGCACCGCCACCGGATGGTCCTGCAGAAAGCCGGTATAGAGCATCTGGCGGCATTCATTCTCGTCGGCCGGCGCCAGCACCGACACATTGGGCAAGCAGCGAAGAAACGACAGATCGTAGCTGCCGGCATGAGTGGCGCCATCAGCGCCGACCAGTCCGGCGCGGTCAATGGCAAACAGCAGCGGCAGGTTTTGCAGCGCAATGTCGTGAATCAACTGATCGTAGCCGCGCTGCAGGAAGGTCGAATAAATCGCCACCACCGGCTTCAGGCCCTCGCAGGCAAGTCCGCCGGCGAAGGTCAGGGCGTGCTGCTCGGCAATCCCCACATCGTGGTAGCGCCGCGGGAAACGCGTGGCGAACTCGACCATGCCCGACCCCTCGCGCATCGCCGGGGTGATGCCGACCAGGCGCGCGTCGGCCTCGGCCATGTCGCACAACCATTCGCCGAACACCTGGGTATAGGTCGGCTTGCCACCGGCCTTGGCGACAATCCCCTGCTCGGGATCGAACTTGCCCGGACCGTGGTACAGCACCGGGTCGGCTTCGGCCAGCTTGTAGCCCTGGCCCTTGCGCGTCACCACATGCAGGAATTGCGGCCCCTTGAGCAGGCGCAGATTCTGCAGGGTCGGAATCAGCGAATCGAGGTCGTGACCATCGATCGGACCGATGTAGTTGAAACCGAACTCCTCGAACATCGTGCCGGGGACGACCATGCCCTTGGCATGCTCCTCGAGACGCTTGGCCAGTTCCCACAATGGCGGCGCGACCCCCAGCACCCGCTCGCCGGCGCGCCGCGCGGCCGCATAGAAGCGGCCCGACATCAGGCGCGCCAGATAGCGATTGAGCGCGCCGACCGGCGGCGAGATCGACATGTCGTTGTCGTTGAGCACCACGATCAGGCGCGCATCCTCGCACACGCCGGCGTTGTTGAGTGCCTCGAAGGCCTGGCCGGCGGACATTGCGCCGTCACCGATCACCGCCACCGCGTGGCGCTCCTCGCCCTTCTGCCGCGCCGCCAGCGCCATGCCGAGTGCCGCCGATATCGACGTCGAGGAATGGGCAGTGCCGAAGGTGTCGTATTCGCTTTCGACGCGGCGCGGAAAACCCGATATGCCGCCGATCTGGCGCAGGCTGCCCATGCGCTCGCGGCGGCCGGTCAGAATCTTGTGCGGATAGGTCTGATGACCCACGTCCCAGACCAGGCGGTCGTGCGGCGTATTGAAAACGTAATGCAGGGCGATGGTGAGTTCAACGGTGCCGAGATTGGACGACAGGTGCCCGCCGGTCTTCGACACCGAATCGAGAACATAAGCGCGCAGTTCGGTAGCCAGCAGGGTCAGGTCGCGGCGCGCGAGGCGGCGCAGATCATGCGGACTGTTGATGGTTTCGAGTAGTTTGTACACGGTCATTGCGGTGCGCTCTTCGTGCCGGCGTGGCCAGGGCGGTGCCGCGCCTGGGATTGGTTCGACAGCGTCATCAGAAGGTCCGCCCGGCGATGAACTGCGCCAGTTCGGTCAATCGCCGGGCCCGCCCGTCGAACGGCGCCAGGGCAGCGAGCGCGGCGTCGCGCAATTCGGCAACCCGCCTCCTGGCTGGTGCCAGGCCGAGAATCGAGACATACGTCGGCTTGTGCTGATCATGATCCTTGCCCGCCGTCTTGCCCAGCGTGGCGGTATCGGCGGTCGCATCGAGGACATCATCGACGACCTGGAACAACAGCCCGACACATTTCGCGTAGTGGTCGAGGCCGGCATTCTGCTGCGCTGTCAGCGGCATGCCGGCCAACGCGCCGAGACTGACCGAGGCGCGGATCAGCGCGCCGGTCTTGTGGATATGCATCGACTCCAGTTCAGGTTCGGAAAGCGCATTGCCGACCGCATCGAGGTCGATCTGCTGGCCGCCGCACATGCCGCGCGAACCCGCCGCCCGCGCCAGAATCTCAAGCATGCGCAATTGTGTAGCGGCATCGGCCGCCGCCGGGTGCGCGGCGAGCAATTGAAACGCCTGGGCCTGCAAGGCATCGCCGGCCAACAGGGCGGTGGCATAGTCGAACTCGACATGCAATGTCGGTTTGCCGCGGCGCAGGATGTCGTCGTCCATGCAGGGCAGGTCATCATGCACCAGCGAATAGGCATGGATCATTTCTACCGCGGCGGCCGGAATTTCCAGCGATTCGGTCGCCGCGCCGGTCAACTCCCCGGCACCGAACACCAGCAAGGGCCGCACCCGCTTGCCGCCGCCCAGCACTGCGTAACGCATCGCATCATGCAATCGCGCCGGCAACGCATCGAGCGGTGGCAGCAGGCGCGCCAGAACCTGCTCCATGCGCTGCTGTACCGACCCCATCCAGGTCGCGAAGTCGGCGCTCAGGGCTCGCTCCCGCCATCGGCCAGGGGCTTGAGTACGCCGTCTTCGAGCAACCGGACCTGCTGCTCGGCCACCGCCAATCGTGTCTGGGCGGCGCGAATGAGTTCGACCCCCCGCTTGTAGGCGGTAAGGGAGTCCTCGAGCGGCAGATCGTCGGATTCCATGCGCAGGACGATCGCTTCGAGTTCACTGACGGCCGCCTCGAAATCGAGAGTATCCGCCGGTGCCGGTGTGACAGGGTTTTTCGGCACGTTGCAGGCAGGACACGGCGCACTGCTGCGCCATGCCCACAGTTCATGTGAGGATTAAGGCACTATTTTAGAGTGTCTTTGCGGATTGCGCCGGGGTAGAATGCGGGAGTGGTGGTAATTCAAGCGCATCGCATGGCTCTTGCGACCAATTGCAGACGTTTCGGGCAACAGCCAACGTCGCCAGCAGCGACGACAAGCCGCCGCCAGCGAATCAGGTCGAAGCGTCGCCAATTTGATCAATTTGCCGGGCATGCTGCTTCGAAACCCACCTTGTTTCATTGTGCAATCGCCCTGTCTGCCCGCGGATTCCCGAACAAAGCAAATACGTACCAGTACCGGTATACGCAATACAAGCCCGCTTCGACACTCCAATCGCCCCCACCTGACATGAGCTCGTCGCGCGTTCGCTTCCTCTCCCCACTGGCCCGTGACGGGCCGGCGCGCGCCTAAATCCGCCTTCAGGGCTTCGCCATCGCGCGGAGCTTCACTTCATCACTGATGGATTCGCGGCGATTCGCGGCTGACCCGGCCGCGAATCGCCAGAGGCTTGCCACCATGTCGGACATCGGACGCACTTCCAGTTTGCAACCTGCGGCTTCGCAGTTGCCGGTTCACGCCTACCATGACCAGCGTATTTTCGAGCAGGAAATGCGCACCTTGTTCGCTGATGCGCCGGCCTATGTCGGCCATCAGTTGATGGTGCCAGACCCCGGCGATTTCCATACTCTGGCATGGCAGGACCACGCCCGGGTGCTGGTGCGCAACGGCAATGGCATCGAGCTTCTGTCCAACGTATGCCGGCATCGCCAGGCCATCATGCTGGGCGGGCGCGGCAACCGGCAGAACATTGTATGCCCGCTGCATCGCTGGACCTACGACCTGGAAGGCAAACTTCTGGGAGCGCCGCATTTCAGGGACAAGCCCTGCCTCGACCTGCACAAATCGCCGCTGCAGGACTGGAACGGTCTGCTGTTCACCGGCCCGCGCGATATCGCCGCCGACCTGCGCGGACTCGGCGTGGCGGCCGACCTCGACTTCGACGGCTACATGCTCGACCGCGTCGAAATCAACGAATGCGCATACAACTGGAAGACCTTCATCGAGGTCTACCTCGAGGACTATCATGTCGCCCCGTTCCATCCCGGTCTCGGGGGCTTCGTCACCTGCGACGACCTTGCCTGGCAATACGGCGAGCGCTATTCGGTGCAGACGGTAGGCATCAACAACTCGCTCGCACGGCCGGGCAGCGAAACCTATCGCAAGTGGCATGCCGAGGTGCTCAAGTACCGCGAGGCGCGCTTCGACGATCGGGTGCCACGACACGGTGCGATCTGGCTCACGCTCTACCCCAACATCATGATCGAGTGGTACCCGCACGTGCTGGTGGTATCGCACCTGATTCCGCGCGGGCCGCAATCGACCACCAACGTGGTCGAGTTCTATTACCCCGAAGAGATCGTGCTGTTCGAGCGCGAGTTTGTCGCCGCCGAGCAGGCTGCGTACGTTGAAACGGCGAAGGAAGACGACGAGATCGCGCTGCGCATGGATGCCGGTCGGCGCGCCCTGATGCTGCAGGGAATCAATCAGGTCGGGCCTTACCAATCGCCGATGGAAGATGGCATGCAGCATTTCCATGAGTTCGTGCGGCGGCAACTGGGCGTTGCGCTCTGAACCGGCAGCGGCGCTACGGCCCGTACCGCCACACCCGGGGTGCGCGTACCCCGTCCTCGCTGCCGGACCGGAATTCTGCGCCGCGCCAGGCGCGTTACTGTGGCAACGCAAGCAGCCCGATGCTTCGCAAACATCACGCAGCGCGCTACACTGCGCGCCACCTCCAAGTCCACTCGAGTCCGACATGCACGAAACGATCGTCTCCTGCGCCGAACTGGCCGCCCACCTCACCGACCCCGACTGGATCATCCTCGACTGTCAGCACGACCTGATCAATCACGCCTTTGGCCGCGAGTCATACATGCGGGAGCACATTCCCGGCGCGCACTTCGTTTCGATGGAGGATGACATGGCCGGGGTCAAGACCGGCCGCAACGGCCGCCATCCGCTGCCAGCCGCGGCTGCGCTGGAATCTGTGTTCAGTCGCCTCGGGGTTGCCGCCGGGCGTCAGGTCGTGGTTTATGACAGTTCGCAGAACAATTATGCCGGCAGGGTGTGGTGGACCCTGCGCTGGCTCGGGCACATGGGCG
>JANPGJ010000177.1:0-57919 GCA_031423955.1 Burkholderiales bacterium | reverse complement strand
GTTTCCTTGGTTGACTAGCGCCTTGCCGTCGCGCCACCCTGTCAAGACCTTGTCGAAGCTACCTCCCCCCAACAAATCCTGCGCCGGCAAATCCCGCCAATCGATATACGAAAATAGCCAGTTCGATTTTGTAGATGAGCCATTGACCTCATCACGCTTTCGGTCGTTCAGCGCGTGCATCATGCCGATCTTCTGGGCATCCACGTCGACGCACATTTGTCGCTGAGACTCCATGAACAAGCGCGCGTTGTCGCCGCCAGCACCGCAGATGCTGAAGGTCTTGCCGTCGCGCGTGTAAAAAGGTGTTGTGATCTCTTGGAACCACACAACTGGCGTGACCTTGTGGTCAAGCTTCGGTACTTCGATATTCGATTTCAGGTCGTATTCATAAACACTCTTGGCCCCGATCGTGCGGCCGCTGGCCAGCACGCTGGTACTTAGCACCCGCCAGTAAATAATCGCCTGATCGTCCGGCCGAAAGCTTGGACGCGTCACGGTGGTGACTGGAAGAATGCGGTGCGCGGCGATGGTTTCGACGGATTCGCTTACCGCCGGTTGCGCCGCGGAAGTCGCGCAATCGTAGGGCGCACCGGGGCGTCCAGGAGCGGGGCGCGATTCGCAATCGGCGACCACGTAGGCAAGCTTCTTGCCGTCCCAAGAGATTGCCGGCCACATGTAGCTTTTGTCCGCCGCCTGCCCTGCGATCAAGCGCCAGTGTCCGGTGGTGAATTGTGAATCGTGGGTAGGGTCGCTTGGAACGCCGGCAATCCAGGTGTTGGTCGGATCACCGATGCGCATCGACCAATGGCCGACAACTCCTGGCAATGGTTGTGGCGGGCCGTCCGGCTCCCAGCGCACCAGACGACAGTAGTTCGGACTGTGCACGCTGCATAGATTGACAATCCCCCACGATCTGTCCGGCGCGAATTTGGCTTGAATCGGAAACCAATTGACCTTGCCCGGCAGTTGCGCGGCGCGCGGCGCGGGCGCGGTTCTGGCTGCAGGTGGTCCGCCGAAGTTGCCGAACGATGGGACGGTTTGGCTAATGGAGATTGTCGAGATGGCAGCCAGGCTGGCGACTGCAAACATTCGCAATAGGCGATGCTGCTCCGCCTTGGATTGGATGATCATCGCCCGCCCCTCGCCATTTGTTGTACGCGGAATCTTTGGTGCCCTGCCATCATCTCTCCTCCACACTGGAAGGGCCAGATTCGCTTTTTCTAGCAACCTTTTCTTCAATGCCTTTCCGGCTACACCTTCATGTCACCGGCCTGTAACTGTACTGCGGCGAGGCTGGCCGCATCACCAACCTTGTTTGCCAATGGCAGCACTTTTTGATAGCATTGCGCGATGAACAGTCGGCAAAGCAAAACCCTGGGCGCGATATTCTCGCGACGCCAGTGCCGAAAAACCTGGTATGGGCCGATATCGAATCCTTGCTCGATGCGTTGGGCGCGCGCAAGGTCAACCGGGACGGTTCCGCCGTGCACTTCATGCTCAACGGCGCGCGGCTCGACGTGCACCGGCCGCATCCGCAGAAGGAAGCCAAGCCTTATGTGGTACGCAATACCGCCAAATTCTTGACACTCGCGGGGATCAAACCATGAATTCGATGACTTACAAGGGCTACACCGCGCGGGTGGAATACAGCGAGGAGGATGGCTGCTTTGTCGGCCACCTGATCGGCATGCGCGATATCGTGAGTTTCGACGCCACTACGGTGAAGCAACTGCAGAGCCGCTTTCGCAAGGCGGTCGATGATTATCTTTGGGCCAGCGAACAACTGGGTGCCAAGCCCGAGAAGCCGTACTCGGGGCGAATGATGGTGCGCGTTGCCCCGGAACTACACGCAAAGGCGTCCATCGCCGCGCAGAGCGCCGGGAAGAGCCTCAACCAGTGGGTGAGCCAGGCGCTGGAGCGCGCGGTCGCTGTTTGATTGATTGCAGCGGTCGCGGGCCATCGCTGGCCGAGTTCGGTCTGGCCAGCGATGGCCGATAGTTGGGTGCGCCTGGTTATCTCGGCTTTTTGGCGGCTGCTGGAAATGTCGCGCGGACGCGAGGCGTTGTGTTTTTGGTATGTCCGGCCACGTTCGCCGGCTAAATTTGCGGCTTTGATCGCACTTGAATCGTCGGACATTTGCCACTGCGTGGCTTCACACTCGTGCGGGAGTTCACGATTGACCGGCGAGGCCTTCTTCCGGATAACCCACGCAATGCATCCGGACATCCTCGATGAGCATCGAGCGTTCGACATCGCGATTCGCTGACCCTTATTTCGCAAACGCTACAATCCCCTGGCATTTACTCCGTTGCGCTCCATGAACGCCCCCGCCATTCCCAACATCCCCGCCAACCCGCTGCCGATCGCCAGGCGCATGGACGATATCGAATCGTTCCATGCGATGGAGATCGCGCGCGAAGCCTACGAACTTGCGCGCCAGGGCCGCTCGATCATCGCCATCAATGTCGGCGAACCGGACTTCGCCGCACCGGCCGCGGTGATGGATGCGGCGGATGCCGCCATTCGCCGCGGCGACACCCATTACACGGTGGCGCTCGGCATCGCGCCGCTGCGCGAAGCGATCAGCGCCCACTATCGGCGCCACTACGGACTCGACATTCCGGCCTCCCGCATCGCGGTGACCGCCGGCGCTTCGGGCGCGATGCTGATCGCCTTCGGCACGCTGATCAACCCGGGCGACGAATGGCTGATGCCCGACCCGACCTACCCTTGCAACCGGCGCTTCGTTTCACTCTATGGCGGCAGCACCCGCCTGATCCCGTGCGGGCCGGCGCAGAACTATCAGCTCACCGCCGACCTGGTGGCCCGTCATTGGGGGCCGACCACCCGCGGCGTGATGGTCGCCACACCGTCGAATCCGACCGGCACCACGATCGCGCCTGAGGAGATGCGCGCTATTCACGCGGTGGTGCGCGCGCGTGGCGGCGTGCTGCTGGTTGACGAGATCTACCACGGCCTTACTTACGAACGCGACGCCGGCGGCGCCTTCATCAACGAAACCAGCGTGCTGGCGGATGCTGAGGACGTGATCGTGGTCAACAGTTTTTCCAAATATTTCAACATGACCGGCTGGCGCCTGGGCTGGATGGTGGTGCCCGAGACGCACATGAAGGTGGTGGAAAAGCTTGCGCAGAATCTTTTCATCTGCCCTTCAACGGTGGCACAGCATGCGGCGCTGGCCTGCTTCGAGCCCGCGACGCTGGCGGTCTACGAGGCGCGGCGTGCCGAATTCGCACGCCGGCGCGACTATTTCGTGCCGGCGCTGCGCGAACTCGGCTTTGGCATCGCCGGCATGCCTGAAGGCGCGTTCTACGTATATGCGGACATCTCGAAGTTCGCTCCCGACAGTTACAGGTTCTGCACCGAACTGCTGCACGCCACCGGCGTAGCGATCACTCCTGGCCTCGACTTCGGTGATGTCGATGCGGCGAAATATGTGCGTCTGACCTACACAGTGGACATCGCGCAACTGCAGGAAGTGATCGCCCGCCTCAAGCGCTTTCTTTCAAACTCTTGAGGAGAACGAATGGCCCGCATCGCCGTTGGCGGCTTTCAGCACGAAACCAATACTTTCGCCCCGACGCCGGCTGACTACGCGGCATTCGAATCCGGCGGTGGCTGGCCGGGCCTGTGTGTGGGCACAGCGATCGAACCAGCGGTGGCGGGCGCCAACATTCCAGCCGGTGGCGCCTTCGCGGCACTCGCCGCGGCAGGGCATCAGACCGTCGGCATGACCTGGGCGGCGGCCTCCCCCTCGGACAAGGTCACCGCTGACGCCTACGAACGGATCGCCGGCGACATGATTGCCCGCCTCAAGGCGGCACTGCCGGTCGACGGCGTCTACCTCGACCTGCATGGCGCAATGGTCGCCGAGAACTTCGACGATGGCGAGGGCGGACTGCTGCGCCGGGTTCGCGCCACCGTCGGCGAGCGCGTGCCGATCGCGGTGAGCCTCGACCTGCATGCCAACGTGACCCGGCAAATGATCGCGCTGGCCGACGCGATCGCGATCTACCGCACCTATCCGCATGTCGACATGGCTGAAACCGGTGCCCGTGCCGCCGCCCTGCTGGTCGACATGCTGGCCAGCGGCCGCCGGCCGGCCAAGGCTTTTCGCACTTTCGATTACCTGACCGGCATTCCCTCGCAGTGCAGCTTCATCGAACCCTGCAAGTCGCTGTATGCGCTGATCGACAGTCTCGATCGCAAACATGGCGTGACCCTGTCATTCGCACCCGGCTTTCCGATGGCCGACTTTGCCGAATGCGGCATGTCGATCTGCGGCTACGGGCATGACCAGACTGCGCTCAATGCGGCGATCAACGAGCTATACGCCGCAGTGGTCGCCGCCGAGCCTGACTTCGCCCTGCTGCTGCATTCCCCGGAAGAAGCGATTCGCCGCGCCATGCAAACCGGCGCCATCGGCCTGCCAACCGTGCTGGCCGACACCCAGGATAATCCGGGCGCCGGCGGCAATGGCGACACCACCGGCCTGTTGGCAGCGCTGTTGGCAATCGCGCCGCCAGACGCGGCCATGGGCATGCTGATCGACCCGCAGGCGGCACGATTTGCACACGAGGTCGGCCTGGGCAACAGCGCCGAGTTTTCGGTCGGCGCGATTTCCGGTGTTGCAGGCATCGACCCGGTACGCTCACGCTTCAAAGTTGAAGCGCTGGGCGACGGCAACTTCACCGGCAGCGGCCCGTTCTATCGCAACTTCAAGATGCACATGGGCCCGATGGCCAGCCTGCGCAGCGTCACCGCGCCAGGAGTGCGGCTGGTGCTGGCGACCACCAAATGCCAGACCGCCGACCAGGAGATGTTTCGCCATGTCGGCATCGAACCCCGGCTGCAACGCCTGGTCGCGGTCAAGAGCTCGGTGCATTTCCGCGCCGACTTCCAGCCGATCGCGCGCGAGGTGCTGGTGGTCAAAGCGCCCGGCCCGGCGCTGGCCGACCCGGCCGAGTTCGCCTGGCGAAAGTTGCGCCGCGGCATGCGCCTGCGGCCGCTGGGGCCGGTCTTCGCCTGAGGGAAGCTTTCATGCCACAGCGTTTCATCATCGCCCTGATCAAGCACGAGACCAACACCTTCTCGCCGATCGAAACCCCGCTCGAGCGCTTCGGCCACGGTCATGGCCCGGACTTCGGGCGCGAAGCGCGCAATGCGTTCGAGGGGTCGGCCACCCCGATGGCCGCCTTCATCGACATCGCCGTGCGCGAAGGCGCCGAGATCGTGACGCCGGTGGCGGCCGAATCCTGGCCGTCTGCGGCCTGCAGCCGCGCCACCTTCGAGCAGTTGCTGCGGCCGCTGGAGGCCGCCGTACGCGCCGGCTGCGACGCGATTTTTCTCGACCTCCATGGCGCGATGGTGGTCGCGGATTGCGATGACGCCGAAGGCGAGATCCTGCGCCGGGTGCGCGCCATCGCCCCGACCACGCCGATCGCCGTGACCTTCGACTATCACACCAACCTGTCGCCGGAGACCGTCGCGCTGGCCACCGTGATCACCGGTTACAAGACCTATCCGCATGTTGACATGTACGAAGCCGGGCGCCTGGCAGGCGAGATCCTGGTCGACGCGATCAAGGGGCGGGTGAAGCCGGTGCTCAAAAGCGGTGGCCTTGCGATCGTGCCTTCGATCATGCGCCATGCACCGGAAGACGGGCCGTCGGGCGCGATCCTCGCACTCGCGCGCGCGGCCGAGGCCAGCGGCCAGGTGCTTGCCGCCACCCTGCTGCCGGCCTTCGCCCATGCCGACACCCGCTTTACCGCGCTGTCGGTGGTGGTGGTGGGCGACGCCGGCAAACCCGGCGGCGCGGACGCGGCACAGGCGCTGTGCGACGCGATGCTGGAAATCGCCCGCAACCGCGCCCGCGAATACGCCTACCTGCCCACCAACCTCGCCAACGATGTCGCGCGCGCCCACGCGCTGGGCCGTGACGGGCCGGCCGGCCCGGTGCTGCTGATCGACCATTGCGACAATTGCGGCTCCGGCGGCACCCAGGACGTGATGACAGTGGTCGAGGAAGTGCTCAAGCAGGGCCTCGACGACGTGGCGATCGCACCGATTCGCGACCCGCTGGCGGTGCAGAAGATGATCGCCGCCGGCATCGGCAACAACGTCACGCTGTCACTCGGCGGCAACACCGACATGCCCAGCATCGGACTGACCGGCCGGCCGATCACGGTGTCCGGCCGCGTGCGCACCATCACCGACGGCGAGATCGTGTTTCGCGGCCCGATGTACACCGGGCTGAAATCGCATCTCGGGCCGACCGCCGTGCTGGAGGTCACCGGCGCACGCGGCCGCGCGCAGATCGTGGTCACCAGCCTGCACCACGAGCCATTCGACCTGGTGATCTTCCGCCACTGCGGCATCGAACCCACGCGCAAACGCTTCATCCTGCTCAAGAGCCGGATCCACTATCGCGCGGGATTCAAGCCGATCGCCAGCCACATCGTCGAATGCCATGGGGAAGGCGTGACCAATGCCGACTTGTCGGTCTATCGCTACCGGCATCTGCCAAATGCGAAATCGACGTCGCGGCCGCTCTGAGGCAAGCAAGCACTGACGTAGAATCGTCACCCATGCCCGCCGCCGAAAGCCTGTTGATCGACATCGGAAACACTTTCATCAAGTGGAGCCGGCACGTTCGCGGACCGGACCATGTCGATGCTGCGACCACCCAGGGCGCCGGCGGCCGCATGCTGATCGAGGAGATTTCCGGATTGGCCGACGAATTTCGTTCGCAGGCCGCGCCGCAACTGGTGGTGGTGTCGAACGTTGCCGGCACGCGGGTGCGCAATCCCCTGTTGCGCGCGCTCGAAGTATGGCCGCAGTATGTGAATGCGGGCGGGCCGATTCATTTCATCACCTCGCGGCAAGAGCAATGCGGGGTGATCAACGGCTATCGCAACCCGGCGCAACTCGGCACCGACCGCTGGGCCGCGCTGATCGGCGCGCGCGCGCTGATCCCGCAAGACCCGGTGCTGGTGGTGGTCTGCGGCACGGCGACCACGGTCGACCTGCTGTCGCCCGAGGGGCAGTTCATGGGCGGCAACATTCTGCCCGGCATGGGCTTGATGCTGCGCTCCCTGCACACCAACACCGCGGCCTTGCCCGACGCCGACGGCGAATACCTCAACCATCCGACGCAGACCGTCGATGCCATCACCTCCGGCTGCCAGCATGCCCAGGCGGGCACCATCGAGCGTTTGTTCCGCCGCCATCGGGCCGAATATGGCGATTTGCGTTGCCTGATTTCCGGCGGCGCCGGCAAGACCGTGGCGCCACGCCTGTCGATCCCCTACCGCTACCACGAAAATCTGGTGCTGGAAGGGCTGCACCGAATCAGCCTGACCCTCGACCCGATAGCGGTATAACGTCACCGACAAGCCCGATGCGCGCCCTGTTCTTCCTGCTGGTGCTGGCCAACCTGCTGTTCTATGCATGGCATGCCGGCTACCTCAACCCGAATCCGGAATCGGCCGGCGAAGCGGTGCGCCTGTCCCAGCAGATCAGGCCTGAGAAGATCCGCATCATCAATGCTAGCGAAGCCGGAAAGCTGGTGAAGATAACTCCGAAGGCCCTGGCCTGTGTCGAATGGGGCAGTTTCCCGCCGCCGGAATTCGAGCGTGCTCAGGTGCTGCTGGCCGCGATGAGTCCGGCGCCAAAATTCACCACAAGGCGGGTTGACGAAAGCGCCGGCTGGTGGGTGTTCCTGCCGCCGCAACCCAACAAGCCGGCCGCTGAAAAGAAGGGCGCCGAGCTCAAGCAATTGGGCATCATTGATTTCTTCGTGATCAATGAAGACGGACCGAACAAGCTGTCGATTTCGCTGGGCGTCTTCAAGACCGAAGAGGCGGCCCGCAACTACCTCGATGCGCTGGAGAAAAAAGGGGTCAAGACCGCCCGCGCGGCCGAACGCGAAGCGCGCGTCGCCAGAACGATCCTGCAATTCCGTGAAGTCGATGAAGCGCTCAAGGCGAAACTGACCGAGCTCAAGAAGGAGTTCGCGTCGCAGGATCTGAAGGATTGCACGATCGAGGATCGCAAGGGCGACAACGGCAAGGGGTGATTGCACCCCTGCCCGCGTCGCGCGCGATCATCGGCCACGGCACGGCCGGCCCGATTCGGGGCCGCCGCCGGCATATTGAGACTGGCAGAATTCATGACAAGAAACATGCCGGCGGCGGGGCCGTTATGTTCCTGGGAATGATCGATAGCCGGCGCGGCTGCTCGCCGCACCATCGTCAAGCCTGTATCAGGCCTTGTTGTCGGTGCCGGTTGCCGACTTCGACTTCACCAAGCCGTAGATCACCAGCAGAATGATCGCGCCGATCACCGAGGCGATGAATCCTGCCGCATCGCCTTCCTTGTACCAGCCGAGAGCCTGGCCGGCAAATTTGGCCAGAAACGAGCCGGCGATGCCGAGCACAGCCGTCATGATGAAACCAAGCTTGTCGTCCCCGGGCTTGACAGCGCGCGCGATCAGGCCTGCGATGAAGCCGATGATGATGGTGCCAATGATGCTGAACAAGCGCTTCCCCTGGTTGACAAGATTTGAGCGTCCGACATGATCCCCTGACCACGGACCGATGTTACTGCGTAGCCCTGACCTTCGCCAGCGTCGCGGTGGTGGAGCGCTCGAACAGGAACGGGATTGAATGCACGCTGCCGCCCCAGCCCCGCACGTCGCTTGCGCCGACAATCGCCTCGATCTTCCAGTCGCCGCCTTTGACCAGCACATCCGGCCGCAACGCCAGAATCAGGCTCAAGGGCGTGTCGTCGGAAAAGCAGGCCACCAGGTTCACGCATTCGAGCGCGGCCAGTACCGCCATCCGGTCCTGCTCGCTATTGATCGGCCGGTCGTCGCCCTTGCCAAGGCGTCTGACCGAGGCGTCGCTGTTGATCGCCACCACAAGGCTCGCGCCGAGGGCGCGCGCCTGCGCCAGGTAAGTCACATGTCCGCGGTGCAGGAGATCGAAAACGCCATTGGTGAACACGATCGGGCGCGGCAGTTCGGCGGCGCGGCGCGCGAGGTCGGCGCCGGCGCAGATTTTTGCCTCGAACCCTGGCAGCGGCAATCCGGAACTCACGCGGCCTTCCAGTGCGGCGGTATGGTCTTGTCGAAAAACGACAGGGCGCGAATGCGGCCGGCCCAGGCAGCAAGCCGGGGCGGAACCGCGGCGGCAACGCCCAGTTCAGCATTCCTCAAGTCGTAGCGGCCCAGCAGTGCCAGCAACGGGTAAAGCGCAAAATCGGCCGCAGTCACCCTGGCGCCGGCAAGAAAGTCACCCTCGACAAGCCGGTCGATGAGCTGCAATTCATCGGCGACCGCCTTGCGCGCGGCGGCGATTCGGGCCCCGTCCCACTCCGCGTTCGGCACTGATATGGCGGCGCCCAGTTCAGTCACCGCTCGTGCGAAATCGTCATCGATCTCCGAAATCCAGCGTCGCACGCGCGCACGCTCGCGTGTCGAGCCAGGGAACAATTGCGGTGTCGCCGGATATTGTTCTTCCAGATATTCGACAATCGCGTTGGCCTCATAGAGTGCAAAGTCGCCGTCAACCAGTGCCGGCACGCGGCCACGCGGATTGATCTTCAGAAACTCGGTCCGCCGGGTATCACCGGCATCGAATGAAAGCCGCCGCAACTCGTAGGGCAGGGCCTTGAACTCAAGCGCAAGCCAGACACGCCAGGCGGGCGGCGAACCGGAACCGTAATGGAAAGTAATGGGCATTGGAGTTATCGACCCTGTCGGCCCTGATGGCCATGGTTGCGCGGTTGCGGATCCGGATCATCCGGAGCCGGCCGCATTTTACCGACGCTTGTCCGCGCCGCGCCGATCAGCCCGGAAGCGCCGGCGCAATCAGGGTTTCGCTGAGCTTCTCGCCCAGGCGACGGGTGACCTCTTTCCGGTACTTGTTGAGATCCTGCACCGACTCGAACGTGCGATCAAACAGGATCGAGGCATTGTGCAGAATCCGTTCGACCACCTTGCCCTCCCATTCGCGATCGAAATTGATCTGGCGCGACAGCCAATGCTCGAGCCAGGCGGGGTCCGGCAGCTTCGACTGCACGGTATCTTCGGGAAACATCGAGGCGTTGACATGCAGGTTGGTCGGATGCAGGGCCTGCGCGGTGCGGTTGCTCGAGGCCATCAGCACGCCGATCTTGGCGAACGAGGCGCGCGCCTGGTCGCCGAACCGGCCGATCGCGCGCTTCATGTATTGCAGGTACGCGCCGCCGTGGCGCGCCTCGTCGCGCGAGATAAGCCCGTAGATGTGCTTGATCACCGGTTCGGTATGCCAGTCGGAGGCACGCCGGTACCAGTGATTGAGACGAATCTCCCCGCAAAAATGCAGCATCAGGGTCTCCAACGCCGGCGCCGGGTCGAAGGTGAAACGCACGGCATACAGTTCCGCTTCGGTCGGTATCAGTTGCGGGCGAAAACGACGCAAATACTCCATCAACACCAGCGAGTGCTTCTGTTCCTCGAAAAACCACACGCTGATGAAGGCCGAAAAATCCGAGTCATCGAGGTTGTCGCGCAGGAACATCTCGGTGGCCGGCAGGGCCGCCCACTCGGTGATCGCATTCATCTTGATGGTGCGTGCCTGCTCGTCCGACAGTTTGGACGCGTCGAACGTGTCCCATGGCACATCGGACTCCATGTTCCAGCGCACGGCTTCGAGGGTCTTGAACAATTCCGGATACAACATTGGGTTCTCCTGCGCACCTGACATAGGCCAGGCCGCTGTCGCCGTGTTCGGTCGATTCTAACAAAGGCGGGTTGCCGACCCGTTACACGGAGTCGAGATGCTACAACAGCTTCTGCGCATGGTTGCCGATGGCGATTCGCTCTTCTTCGGGCAATCGCGCCAGATTTCGCACCATCAGCATGGTTCGCATATTTCCTTTCAGTTCAGACTCGTGAATCGCAAGAAAATTCCAGTAAAGGGTGGTGATCGGGCAGGCTTTCTCGCCATGGCGCACTTCCGGCTTGTAGCAGCAGCCGCTGCAAAAGTTGCTCATGCGCTTGATATACGCACCAGAGGCCACCTATGGTTTCGATGTGAAGCGCCCGCCATTGGCAAACAGCGCCATGCCCGCCGTATTTGGCGTCTCGACCCACTCGACCGCGTCAACATATACCGCGAGATACCAGCGATGGACCTCAAGCGGAGAGATGCCCGCCAAAAGAGCGAAGTTGCCGGTCACCATGAGTCGCTGAATATGGTGTGCATAGCCGTGACCCTGCGTTTGGCCGATCGGCTGTAGTCCATCAGCATGCCGGCGCCGACCAGGACATCGCGGAAATGACGCATTGCCGAAAGAAACAGGACGATCCGGGCTTTGTAGCTCCAGACCGCGCCTGCCTCGCTGACCGCCTCGACCATCAATATGCGATCGACTTTCGCGTCGAAACCGGTGAACGCCAAGCTTGTGATGTCGAGTTGGTCGCCGAGTACCAGAATGAAGTTGCGCAAGCGATCAGACCTTGCGTGATTTCGCGCCCGCCCGACAACGCACCGAGCAGTATTTGACCTGCGCCCAATCGCGCGCCCAAGCCTTGCGCCAGACCATCGGCAGCCCGCACGCATGGCAATCCCTGGCCGGCAACGCCGCCTTGTTGCCGCGGAAACCGGTTGCCTTGCCGCCACTCATGCAGGAATGCCCTGGCCTGCCTGGGCGGCGCGCAGACGCCATTCGCCGACTGCCGCCTTCAGGTCCGCCAGTCCGCGGATCGCCAGAACCCCTGCGGGCAACCTGCGCGCCAGCACCGCCGAACCGCCGCCGACCCATATGGCGAGCGCCGCCGACAACTGCCCGCGCAGTTCGACCATCCCGTCAACCGCCTGCGCCACGGGAAACGCCTGACTGAAGGAGAGGGCGACAATATCCACCTGTTGCGAGGCTGCAGCGCGCACGATGTCCCGAACCGGTGTCTGCACGCCCAGCGAAATGCAGCGTGCACCTTCGATGGCCAGCATCGCTTCGGCCATCAGGAGGCCCAGGCCATGTTGCTCCTGTGGCAGGGTGGTCAACAGCAGGCGCGGCGCCATCGATATCCGCGGCACGTTGCCGATCGCATTGCGCAACACCACCTGCACCGACTCGGTGTACAGATGTTCCTCGAAGATTTCGAGCACACCCTGCATCCACAGCTCGCCGATGGCGACATTGAGCGGCGCCACGACATCGGTCACGAAACTGCCAAGGCCGCTGCGCGCCACCACCTGACCCAGGGCGTTGCGCAGTTCTTCGACCCGGTGGCTACGCACCATTTCAAGATAGGGCGCCAGGGCTGGCAGCAGGCTGGCCCGCCCAAGCCCGGTGTCGCGCGCCTGGCAGAGTGCGTTCAACTCCTGCAGATTGTGATGAATGATCTTGCCCGGCCGCATGCCGCAATCCATCAGCCGCTTGATCGCCAGCAAGCGCTCGACCTGCTCACGTGGATATATACGCTCGCCAAACGCGTCACGACCTGGCTTCGGGAAAGCATAGCGGCGTTCCCACACGCGCAGTGTGTCTTTGGTCAGCCCGGTATCGCGCTCGACCGCACCGATGCCCACAAAGCCGCAAGGCGCCGGCGATTCACGTTGGGCGGCAGTGGGGTGAGTCTTCGGGACTGCAAAATCGCTCTTTTGTTCCATCTATTTGTCCAAGACATTTCGTTTGACAAAAACGAAACGAATTCATATATTACATCAACTTCACTTTTTGACATAGACAAAAGTGCATTTTGACTTGGTTCTGGTGAAAAACCCGGACGCCAGCATCCCGCCCCCTGTGGCGGGCCGTTTATCCCGCGACTTCACTTTTCACATTTAGAAAACTCGACATGAACGCTCCCGAACGCCTGCCCCTACCCGATGTTCAGGCCTCTGCCGACTTGCGATGCCTGGCCATCCAGCGCGTCGGCATCAAGGATGTGCGCCATCCGATCAAGGTACGATCGGAAGATGGAACGGTAAACACAACGGTGGCGACCGTTGACATGTACGTGGGCCTGCCACCGGAGCAAAAAGGCACCCACATGTCGCGCTTTGTCGAGATCCTGGAGACGCACGGCCAGGACATCTCCAGCGCCGGCTTTGCCATGATGTTCGACCGCATGCTCGATCGCCTCGATGCTCCGACCGGCTTCCTCGAAATGCGCTTCCCCTATTTCCTGACCAAAACCGCGCCGGTCTCCGGCGTCCAGAGCCTGCTCGACTACGACGTGACGATTCGTCGCGAGCGCCGCCAGGACGACGGCAAGACCGACTACTGGCTGCAGGTGCTGGTCCCGGTGACCAGTCTGTGCCCTTGTTCGAAGGAAATTTCCGCCTACGGTGCGCACAACCAGCGCTCGCACGTGACCATCAAGGCGTTGATCGCGGACGCGGTTGCGATCAGCGAACTGGTGGGCATCGCCGAACGCGCCGCGTCCTGCGAACTGTACGGACTGCTCAAGCGACCGGACGAGAAGTACGTGACCGAGCGCGCCTATGAGAACCCGAAGTTCGTCGAGGATCTGGTGCGCGACATCGCCCTTGAACTCAAGCGCGATGACCGCATCGCGGCGTTCACCGTCGAATCGGAGAATTTCGAGTCCATCCACAACCATTCCGCCTACGCGTTGATCGAATTCGACAAGCGGCAGGTCGCCTGATGCGGATACAGCGCCGCCGCCCATCGCCATCGCGTCGCCGGGCGTCCGGGTCGACTTGCGCATGCGCGATGCGCTGCGGCCGGCATCGGTGCCCTGGTGCGCCAACCTGCTGAATCCACCCGCACCTTGCGGTCGTAATGCAAGTATTCGAAAGAGAAATCCGGCGTCATGAAAATCGCAGTCATCGGCAGCGGGATCGCCGGCCTTTCTTGCGCCTACCAGCTGGCGCGCCACCACCGGCAACAGGTCACCCTGTTCGAAGGCGCCGACTATCTTGGCGGCCACAGCAATACGGTCGATGTTGATGTCGACGGCATCAGCCATCCGGTCGACACCGGGTTTCTGGTATTCAATCACCGCACCTACCCGCAACTGGTGCGCTTGTTCGCCGACCTCGAAGTGCCGGTTGCCGCCAGCGAAATGTCGTTCGCGGTGAGCCTGGGGGGCGAACTCGAGTGGGCCGGCACCAACCTTGCCACCGTTTTCGCGCAGCCGGCCAACCTGCTGCGTCCGCGTTTCCTCGGCATGCTGATGGATATCGCGCGTTTCAATCGCGCCGCGGTGACCGCGGCGGCAGGCGAAGCCGCTGCGATGTCGCTTGGCGACTTTCTCGATCGCAATCGCTACGGCGGCGCGTTTCGCGACTGGTATTTGCTGCCGATGGCGGCGGCGATCTGGTCATGCCCGACCAAGGCGATGCTGGACTATCCGTTCGCAACCTTCGCACGCTTTTGCCACAACCATGGGCTGCTGCAGGTGACCGATCGCCCGCAGTGGTGCACCGTGCGCGGCGGTGCCCGCGAATATGTGCGGCGCATGGCCGCCGTGCTCGACGACATTCGACTGAAATCCCCGGTGGCATTGGTCCGCCGCACCGCCGCCGGCGTGCTGGTCCACTGCGCGCCTTCGGGTAGCCGACCGGCGTCGGTGGAACGCTTTGACCACGCCGTGCTCGCATGCCACAGCGACCAGGCATTGGCGATGATCGAGACGCCGGCTGCAGCCGAACGCGAGGTGTTGGGCGCAATACGCTATCAGGCCAACAGCGCGGTCCTGCATACCGACCCCGCCCTTCTGCCGCGCCGCAAGCGCGTCTGGGCGGCCTGGAACTACCTTGGTGGTGCGCCGTCACGGCATGCTGCCAACGGCCGTTCTGCGCACCCGGTAGCGGTGAGCTATCTGATCAACAAGCTGCAGCCACTGCCGTTTCACTCGCCGGTTGTGGTGACCCTCAATCCGCAAGTCGCGCCACGAATCGGGCACTTGCTGCGCCAGTTCGACTACATGCACCCGGTATTCGACCAGGGCGCCATCGACGCACAGCGACGCCTGCCGCAAATCCAGGGTGCCGATCACCTGTGGTTCGCCGGCGCCTGGACCGGTTACGGCTTTCACGAGGACGGCCTCAAATCCGGACTGGCCGCAGCCGCGGGCCTGGCCGATGTAATCGCCGCCTCATCGCGCCGGGCGGCCTGACCCGATGCGCAACTGGCTGTACACCGGCATGGTTCTGCACCGCAGGCTGCGTCCGGCTGCCAATACGTTTCGCTACCCGGTCTTTTTCCTGCGTTTTCCACTGTCACGCCTGGAAGAATTATCCAACCTGGTGTTTTCGCTGAACCGCTTCAATCTTTTGAGTTTTCATTTCGCCGACCATGGCGACGGCCGTGCTCCGATCACCTGGATCCGCGAACTGCTCGCGCGGGAAGGCGAGGCCGCCTGCGATGGCGAGATCGAACTGCAAACCTTCCCGCGCATTCTCGGCTATGTATTCAATCCGGTGAGCTTCTGGTACTGCCACTCGGCCGACGGCGGGCTGCGCACGATCATCGCGGAAGTCAACAACACCTTCGGCGAGCGGCACTGCTATCTGCTCAAGAGTCCGGCCGGTGGCACTATCGGCGAAGGGCAGATCCTCACCGCCATCAAAGTCTTTCACGTTTCGCCTTTCTGCCAGACCGCGGGCGGGTATCGCTTCCGTTTTCTTGCCGCCCGGCGCGACAACCGCATGCAGATGGTCGCGCGCATCGATTATCACGATGACGAGGGCGACTTGCTGCGCACCAGCGTCGGCGGTACGGGCGGCGAGTTCTCCGTAGCGAAGCTCTTGCGCGCCTGCTTCACCCATCCGCTGATGACCCTGACGATCGTCGCACGCATCCATCTGCAGGCCTTGAAGCTGCTGCTCAAGGGCGTGCCGCTGGTCCGCAAGCCGGCTCCGCCAACAACCTTTGTCACCCGTTGAACATCACGAACGCATCCAACGCAATGAGTACAGCTCAAACAATGACCCGCGCGCCGTCCGTCGCGACGCCGTATGCGGCCCGCGTCCTGTTCGCATTTCTCGACCGCCTCACGGGCGGCAGCCTGACCCTCTGCGCGCCGGGCAGCTTCCAGCGCACATTTGGCGATGGTGGCGGGATCCAGGCCCGCCTCACGCTCGCCGACTGGCAGGTACTGGAGCGCTGTCTCAAGGGCGGCGATATCGCCTTTGCCGAGACCTACATGGAAGGCCGCTGGCATTGCGACAACCTTGTCGGTCTGGTGACGCTGTTGTGCCGCAATCGCGACGCGCTTGAGCGGGCCATCTACGGATCGGCAATCTCGGGCGCCCTGTATCGCTTCAAGCATTGGCTCAATCGCAACAGTCGCGCGCAGGCGCGCAAGAACATCGCCGCCCACTACGACCTCGGCAACGAATTCTATGCGTTCTGGCTCGACTCCTCGATGACCTATTCGAGCGCCCTGTTCGATGGCACGGTCGGGCAGACACTGGAGCAGGCACAGCTTGCGAAGTATCGACGAATTCTCGAGCGCATCGCACCGCGCCCGGGGCAGACGATTCTTGAAATCGGTTGCGGCTGGGGCGGATTCGCCGAAGTCGCCGCGCGTGACTTCGGCGCCCGCGTGACCTGCCTCACGCTGTCCGCCGAGCAAATGCGCTTTGCCGGCGAGCGCCTGGCGCGCGCCGGCCTCGGCGATCGTGTGGAGTTCCAGTTGCGCGACTACCGTGATGTAGAAGGCGCTTTCGACCATGTGGTTTCGATCGAAATGTTCGAGGCGGTGGGAGAGCAATACTGGGATCAGTACTTCGCCTGCCTGCGTCGCAACCTTAAACCAGGCGGCCACGCGCTGGTGCAAAGCATCACCATCGACGAAGCGCTGTTCGATCGCTACCGCAGGAGCACCGATTTCATCCAGCAGTACATTTTTCCAGGCGGCATGCTGCCCAGCCCGACCGAATTCCGCCGCCGGGCCACGATTGCGGGCCTGAGCGTGGTCGACGAATTTCACTTCGGCCATGACTACGCCAGCACCCTCAGGCTTTGGCGCGAGCGTTTCATGAACGTTTTGCCGGAAGTGCGCCGCATCGGTTTTGACGATCGCTTCATCCGCCTCTGGGAGTTCTACATGGCGTATTGCGAAGGTGCGTTCAATGCCGACTCAACCGACGTCATCCAGTTCGAACTGGTCCTGAACGACGGCGCCACGTGAGCGTTGCCGCGATCGGTGTTTACGCGCATCGACTGGCATTGCGCCTGCTGCTGGCGGCGGCCGCCGCGGCAATGGCGTGGCTGCCGGCGACCGCTTGCCAGGCGCGGGAGCCCGGAAACCACATCCGCGCCCTGATCCCCGGCGCCAAGCAGGTGGGTGCCGGGCGCCTCACCTGGTTCGGCTTTCACGCTTATGACGCGGCGCTCTTTGCGGACCATGGACGCTTCGTCGAGAACGCGCCGCTGGCGCTTGAACTCACCTACGCAAGAGCCTTCAAGGGCCGCGATATCGCGGAACGCAGCATCAGCGAAATACGCAAACTCGGTCTGGTAGAGGATCGCGAAGCTGCGGAATGGCTCGCGGTTCTGGTCAACCTGTTTCCCGATGTGCAAGCCGGCGACCGACTTGCCGGGGTTGCGCCGGCGCGCGGCGCCGCGCAGTTCTTTCACAATGGTCGACTGTTGGGGGTGATCGACAATGACCGCCTAAAACAGGCGTTTTTTGCGATCTGGCTCGATCCCCGTACCTCTGCACCGGACCTGCGCAACCGCCTGCTGGGCGCAATCGCGGAAACCAGATGAGCGCGCCTGGCGCAGGCCTGGGTCGTGTGCAGTTGATCGCCTATGGCGCGCTCGGCCTGCCGCTGGCGTTCGCCGCCTTGCCGGTCTACGTCTATGCGCCGAAATTCTATGCCGGCCTGGGTCTGTCGCTGACCACGGCCGGCGCGATCCTGTTGTTCGCCCGCATCGCCGACGGCCTGATCGACCCCTGGCTCGGATCGGCGGCGGATCGTGCGCCCGGGGTGAAGAAGTTCATCGGGTTCGCGCTGATCCCGCTCGCGCTGGGCATGTTCGGCCTGTTTCATCCGCCGCCAAGCATTCCGCTGGCGGCATGGTTGACCGGATCGGTTGTGGTCGTCACCTTCGGATTCTCGGCGGCCAGCATTGCTTACCAGGCGTGGGGCGCGCAAATCGGCAGCCCGGCCGAACGCACGACCGTGACTGCCACCCGCGAAGCTTTTGGCCTGGCAGGAGTGATCCTCGCATCATTGTTGCCGCAGCTGTTTGGCGCCAGCGTCGAGGAAGGGTTGCCAGCGACCGCCCTGGCCTTTGTGCCGCTGCTCGCAGTCTGTGCTGCTGCAACCCTGGGCCGGGCGCCCGCCGCGCCACCTGCATCGACCGGCGCGCACCGTGGCGCGCGTAGCGCCCCTGGCGTTCTTGCAAGCCCACGCTTTCGCCGCCTGTTGCTGGTATTCGCGCTCAACGGCATCGCCTCGGCGATTCCCGCCACCTTGTTCCTGTTCTTTGTCGCCGACGTCCTGGGCATGCAGCAAAGGAGCGGATTGTTCCTCGCCCTGTACTTCGTCAGTGCGGCATTGGCGCTGCCCTTGTGGGTCCGACTGGCCGCGCGCATCGGAATGCGGCAGGCCTGGCTTTGTTCAATGGCGCTGGCCATCGCGGCATTCGTCTGGGCCTTCTCGCTGGGGGCGGGAGCAGCCATCGCGTTCGCCGTGATCGCGGCGGTCTCGGGCGCCGCGCTGGGCGCTGATCTCGTCTTGCCGCCGGCATTGCTCGCCGACGTCATCGGTGCCGACCAGGCCAGCGCAGCGACCGGCGCTTACTTCGGTGTCTGGAACCTGGTCACCAAACTCAACCTCGCGCTTGCTGCGGGGCTTGCGCTGCCGCTGCTCGAGATGCTCGGTTATCGGGCCGGATCCACGGTTGGCACCACCGCCCTGGCGGCAATGTACTGCCTGCTGCCGTGCGCCTTGAAAATGCTGGCAATTGCGGGCCTATGGCGAATGCGCCGGTGAAACACCAATTGCCTCCGATACCCGAGTGTCGCCGCGGAACCACACGGCGGTCGCCCGCCACACCGATGTCCACAAGGAGAGTTCGATGCTGCACCGGCTGAAGTACCTGATGGTCCTGTTGGTTGCAGTCTGCCTCGTCACCGGCTGCGCCAGCGTGACGCCCGACGACTACCGCGCCGAAAAGCCGGTCCTTGAACTCGATCGCTACTTCAGCGGCACCATCGATGCCTGGGGCATGTTCACCGACCGCCAGGGCAAAGTGGTCAAGCGTTTCAGCGTGGTGATGCGCGGCTCCTGGACCGGCGACACCGGCACGCTCGATGAGGACTTCAGCTACTCCGACGGGACGCGCGAAAAGCGCGTCTGGACGATCCGGAAAACCGCGCCCGGCCGCTACATCGGCACTGCTGCGGATGTGGTGGGCGAAGCCATCGGAAGCGCCGCCGGCAACGCGCTCAACTGGCGCTATGTGCTCGATCTCAAGGTCGGCGACAAGAGCTACCATGTGGATTTCGATGACTGGATGTACCTGATGGATGACGATGTGATGCTCAACCGGGCGCGAATGAGCAAGTTCGGCTTTGCGCTTGGCGAGGTCACGATCGCTTTCAAGAAGCGCAAGTAGGCAGTCAGGGAGCGACATGGGACAAAACGTACCGATCGTGGAATGGCAAGGCCGGCGCGTGTGGATCGTCGGCGCCTCGACCGGCATCGGCGCCTCGCTCGCGAGCCGGCTGGCCACGGCCGGCGCGCGGCTGGCCTTGTCCGCGCGCAGCCGCGACAAGCTCGACGTCCTGGCCGTCGCCGCGCCCGGCGCCCTGGTGTTGCCGCTCGATGTCCGCGACGTTGCGCAACAACGCGATGCCTATGCAAGCATCGTCGCCCGATGGGGCGGCGCCGACCTGGTGATCTTCAACGCCGGCACCTACAGCGAAATGCGCGCCGACCAATTCGATCTCGCAACCATGGACCTGCATTTCGCGGTCAATTATCACGGCGTCGTCAATGGCCTGGCGGCGGTGCTGCCGGACTTCCTCGCGCGCAGTGGCGACAGACCGGCGATTGCGATCGTCGCCTCGGTGGCCGGCTATCGCGGCCTGCCCGGCGCACTGGCCTACGGTCCGTCGAAGGCGGCGCTGATCAATCTTGCCGAAACGCTCTACCTTGACCTCGCCCCGCGCGGGATCGGCGTGTTCCTGATCGCACCCGGATTTGTCGACACGCCCCTGACCCGCCAAAACAAATTCACCATGCCGGCACTGATCAGCGCCGATCAAGCCGCCAGCGAAATCGTCGCCGGCTTCGCACGCGGGAATTTCGAGATCCATTTTCCAAAACGCTTCACCCGCTGGCTCAAGGCGATGCGTCTGCTGCCCTACAGCCTTTACTTTCGCGCCGTGCACCGCGTCACCGGCCTCTGAAGCATGGAAGGCGCCAACACCGGCGTTTCGGCCTGGCGCGGCGACCTGCCCGCGGAAGCGGCTCGCGTGGTGCGTTTTTTCGAGAGTATCGATGCGGCCGCCCTCGGACATATCGATCGCATCTATACCGACGATGCGTGGTTCAAGGACCCGTTCAACGAGGTGCGCGGCGTAGCCGAAGTACGACGCATCTTCCTGCACATGTTTGATCAGGTCGACGAGCCGCGATTCGCGGTGTTGACAGCTGTGCAACAGGATATGCAGGCGTTCCTCACCTGGGACTTCAGCTTTCGCATGAAGCGTTTCGACACGCCCACGCGGCAAATCATCCGTGGCGCGTCACACCTGCGCTTCGCGCCCGACGGGCGAATCGCCTATCACCGCGACTATTGGGACGCCGCCGAAGAACTGTACGAAAAGCTTCCTCTGCTCGGCGCCCTGATGCGCTGGCTCAAGCGGCAAGCAGCTTAGGGGTTCAAGCGCAGCGCGGGTGATGGGCCAAGCTTCCGCTCGCCGAATCCAGGCGGCCTACTTCTTCGCCTCCGCGGCCCGCGGCGCCACCGGCACATAGTCGAACACCTTGACCACCTGCTTCACCCCGCTGGTACGCGACGCCACGCGCGCCGCGAGATCGCCTTCGGCGCGCGTCACCAGCCCCATCAGGTAGACCACCGAAGCCTCGGTCACCACCTTGAATGCGTTGGCCTGCAGGTCGCGTTCATCGACAAAATTGCCTTTTACCTTGCTGGTGATGATCGAATCGTTGGTGCGCGCGGTCAGCGACGAAATGCCGGCGATTTGCAGATCATTGACGACGGTCGCCACATTCTCCACACCGCCGACGATGCGCTCGGCCTCGGCGCGCGCCTTGTCATCCGGCACCTCCCCGGTCAACAGCACGCGACGGTTGAAACTGGTGACGTTGATGTGCACACGGTCGCCCAGGCGCTCGTTGAGCCGGGTCTCGGCCTTGGCGAAGATCGTCTTGTCTTCGGCCTGGATGGCCAGCGTGCGGCGATCGTCAATCGCCAGCGCGCCGGCGGCGATTCCGCCGGCGATCACCGGAAAGCAACCCTGCAATGCGGGCAGCGCGACGGCCGCCAGAACAAGGGTCAGGGCAAGGCGTGAATTCATGGTTCTTCTCCAAGCAAAAGGCAATCGATGCCGTCGCACAAGCAATGAACCACCAGCAGATGCACTTCCTGGATGCGCGCAGTACGGTCCGCCGGCACGCACAATTCGATCTCGTCGGCGCCGAGGAGTTCACGCATCGCACCGCCGTTCCTGCCGCTCAAGGCCACCACCCGCATGCCGCGTCGACGCGCCGCTTCGATCGCGGCAATCACATTCGCCGAATTGCCGCTGGTGGAAATCGCCAGCAACACGTCGCCAGGCTGGCCAAGCGCCTGCACCTGTTTGGCGAACACCTGCGTGTAATCGTAATCATTGGCGACTGCAGTAAGGATCGACGTGTCGGTGGTCAGCGCGATCGCCGCCAGCCCCGGTCGCTCGCGCTCGAAGCGCCCCACCAGTTCAGCTGCGAAATGCTGGCAGTCCCCGGCGGAGCCGCCATTGCCGCACGCCAGTATCTTGCCGCCGCCCTTGAGCGACGCCACCATCATGTCGACCGCACGCGCGATCGGCGCGGCGAGAATCGCGGCGGCGCGCTGCTTGATCGCGGCACTGGCATCGAACTGCGCACGAATGCGCTGCTCGAGGTTCAGCGTCGCCGACGGGATGCTTTGTGCTGAGGCAACACCATGCTCTTCCATGGTGCGATTATATCCGGCCGCCCGATGCATCAGGCCTCAAACGCATTTTTGATCCATGTAATCGCGTCCGCCCGCGCCCGCTCCAGAAGCACGCAATCAAAACGGCAAGGCTGTTCGGCGCGGCCGGCCAGGAAGTAGCGCGCCGCGGCGACGATTTTCCGCTGCTTGCGCGGATCGATGCTTTCGGCAGCACTCGCATGCGCGCCAGGTGTCCGCAAACGTACCTCGACGAACACAATCGAGTCACCATCGCGCATGATCAGATCGATCTCGCCCAGGCGGCAACGGAAATTGCGGGTCATCGGCACCAGGCCATGCCCCTGCAGATAGGTGAACGCGAGATCCTCGGCCAGGCGGCCAGTTGCGCCAACATCGACCCCGGATGCGCGCCGGGGTTTCATCGGCGCTCAGCGCGCCGCCAGTGGCAGCACCGCACCACCGCGGTACTCCACCTGGAGCGGCACTCGAACGATCAAGCCTGCCTGAACGGTAAGGTTGCCGGTGACCCCGTCAATCACGAAATCGGTGCGCGCAAGCGCCAACTCGCCGGCGATCCGGAAGGCGTCGATACCCAGGGCATAGAGCCGTTCGAGATCCGCTGTCAACGGCCCGTCCGGGCGCGGAAATATCATGGTTGCCGCATGATCGGGCTGATGCAGCCAGGGCATGTCGAAAAAGCGCATTCCATTGAGCTCATGCATTTTCTGCATGTCGGCCTTGGCGCTGCCGGCGAATACCTGGGAAGTGCCAATGAGAAGCGCATTGCGGCCCAGATAGGGGCGCAACATTCTGGCGCGCTCGGCATCGGCAGCCAGAAAAATGACATCGCCGCGCGCACGCTCGACCGCCTGCCGCACCCGCCCCAGACTGCCGGCGAATTCGACACTTTCCCTGACGCTGCCACCAAGCTTGCCCCAGGCATCGGCGAACGCCATGGCCGCTCGACGCGCCAGCGGCGCACTGGTGGTCACAATCACGGCTACCGGCGCGTCGGTGCGAAACGCCGCCGCCGCCGCGGCGCGCGCTTCCGATTCGGTGTTGAGCGACAAGGCGAACAGATTGGCGGGCAGCGGCGCATCGCCGTCAGGCGTGTTGAGCGCGAGGGTCGGGACAGCCAGCGACAACTTCACCAGGCCGCCAACCTCAAGTTTGGTCAGCGGACCGACGACCACGCTGACATTGCTGGCCAGCGCCTGGCCATAAGCCTCGCGGGCGCTCTCGGCGGTTCCGTCGGTCTCGAACAAACGCACCTCGGGCTTTACGCTGGCGACCCCGCGCGCGGCCATGAAACCCTGAAGCGCGATGTCGCCTGCGCGCGCGAACTGCGATGACTTTCCCGGCAATATCAGCGCAATCCCGGAACGCGCCGGCGCCACGGCGACGACCGGAGATTCAATCGTGCCTGTTGTGGTTGCCGGCGCTTCCGAAGCGGTTGCCTCCGGCTTGTCGGCCGGCACCGGCACCGGCGAAATCTGCGGCGACATCAGCAATACCGGGGCCGGCACCGACGCCGGTTGCTCCACTTGCATGCTGCTGCCATCCGGCATGCGCCGCGATTTCGAGGTTGCAGAGCCGCGCTCTTCGCGTGGGCCGAACAAGCCATCAATGAAACGCTGAAGCGCGCCCGGCTGGGTTTCGGCTGCGCCAGAGCCCTGCACCAGCCGGCTTTGGCTTGCCGGATCCTGCTGGCCCGCGCACAATGCGGGCAACGCGATCATGCAGCACGCAAACGCACGGCGAACCAGCGCCGCCGCACGTCCCTCCGCCCCCGCCCCCGAACGATGGCCATACAGGCTAATCAACACCACGCTCCCGCCCCCGGTCTTTCGCAATCTGCCGAACTGCCGGTTGCATTATATGTGGTCGCCACACCGCTCGGTAACCTGCGCGACATCACCCTTCGCGCACTTGACATACTGGCCGCGGTCGCCGTGGTGGCTGCCGAAGACACCCGCACATCGGCGACCTTGCTGGCCGCCCACGGGATCCGCACCCGCCTCATCGCCGCTCACGATCACAACGAGCGCGCCGCCGCCGAACACATCATCGCACTGCTCAATTCCGGCCAGTCGGTGGCACTGGTCAGCGATGCCGGCACGCCCGCGGTGTCCGACCCCGGCGCCCGTATTGTTCGTGCAGTGCAAGGCGCCGGGCTCGCCGTGGTCCCGGTGCCCGGCCCGAGCGCAGTCGTATGCGCGATGTCGGTCGCCGGTCTCGAAGGTCCGTTCCAGTTTTGCGGATTCCTGCCGCCCAAAAGTGCGGCGCGCCGCGCGGCCCTGAAGCGCCTCAAGTCTCTGCCTTGCGCGCTGGTTCTTTATGAAGCGCCGCACCGAATCGTTGAACTGGCGCATGATCTTGCGGCCGAACTTGAAGCCTCGCGCAACGTGGTGATCGCGCGCGAACTCACCAAGCGCTTCGAGACGGTGCAGGCATTGACGGTGGCAACCCTGCAAGGGTGGCTCAAGGCCGACCCCAACCAGCAGCGCGGCGAGTTCGTTGTCGTCATCGAGGGCGCTTCCGCGGTTGATCAGGACGACGCCGAAATTGATCGCATCCTCAAGCTTCTTCTGGCCGAATTGCCGGTGAAATCGGCTGCCAGGATGGCGGCGTCGATCACCGGGACGGCGAAGAACGAGTTGTACCAGCGCGCCCTCGCGCTAAGGGCGGCAGGCCAGGGCACTACCCTTCCTGCTTGAGTACAAAAACCGGCATGAGTTGCAGCGCGTCGCGAATGCGATCGGCGACCGCCTGGGCTGCGGCGCGGTCAATGAACGGCCCGAGCTGGACGCGGTGAATCTGGTTGCGCAGGACGATGTACATGGTCTCGACCAGCCAGGGAAGCTGCTGATAGGTCTTGATGCGGAATTCCTCAGCCCCCGCGCGCGCGCCGAACGCCCCCAGTTGCAGATACACGCCGTCCGGCTGGCTGGTGGTCAGCAGCACCGCGGTCGCAACCGGCGCCGGCGCCCCATCGGCTGCAGCTGGCGCGTTTTCCGGGCGGGAATCACGCGCGACCCGCGCCTCGCCCGACGCCGCTGCCACCACCGGCGCAGCCGGTTTGCCGGCCGGCACGGATGCCGGCATCGCGCCGCCGCCGCGCATGCCGGCATCGCCGGAACGTACTCGCTCCACCTCGACAAGCGCGCTGCCTTGCGCGACGTATCCCAGCTTCAATGCCGCGGTATATGAAAGGTCGATGATGCGGTCGGAGTGAAACGGCCCGCGGTCATTGACCTTGACCACCACCGAACGGCCATTGGTCAGGTTGGTGACGCGCACATAGCTTGGCAGTGGCAATGTCGGATGGGCAGCCGTCATGCCGTACATGTCGTACGGCTCGCCGCTGGATGTCTTCTGGCCGTGAAACTTGCGGCCATACCATGAACCGGTGCCGCGCTGGCGAAATGAAGTCAGCGAGGTCAGCGGCGAATAGGTCTTGCCGAATACCACGTAGGGCCGGTTCGCCGCACTGCGCAACGGCGGATCATCGGTCGGCACGGCGTCCGGTGTCGCCTCCAGGTTGGGCGGTTCCTTGTCGCCCGGACCGTCATCCTGATAGTAGGCGCCGCGTCGCGCTGAACCAGGCGTCGACGGCGCAGAACCGGATTGCGCTGCGGGCGTTGTGGCCGGCGACTTTGGCTCACCGGCCTGTGGCGCCGGTCGCGGCTCCTGCGTATGCCGCCCGCCCGTACTGCAAGCGCCCAGCGCCACGCAGAGCAGGAGGCAGGCTATCGGCTTGCAACCGGCCATCAATACTTGAAGCCGCGGTGCAGTGCCGCCACCCCGGCAGTCAGGTTGAAATAATCAACACGGTCGAAGCCGGCATCGCTCATCATCGCCTTCAGTGTTTCCTGATCCGGATGACGGCGAATCGACTCCGCCAGATAGCGGTAGCTCTCCGCATCGCCGGCCACCTGGCGGCCAAGCCAGGGCAGGACGCCGAATGAATACAAATCATAGGCGGCAGACAGCGGCTTCCAGACCTTTGAAAACTCGAGCACCAGAAGCCTGCCCCCGGGCTTGATGACACGCCGCATTTCCGCGAGGGCGAGATCCTTGTGCGTCATGTTGCGCAGCCCGAAGGCGACGCTGACCAGGTCGAAGCTTTCGTCGGCGAACGGCAGGCGCTCGGCATCACACTGCGCGACCGGCATGGTGATCCCGCGATCGATCAGGCTGTCGCGGCCGTGCGTGAGCATCGCACTGTTGATGTCGGTCAGCCATACCTGCCCGTCGGGCCCGACCCGTTGCGCGAACGCCCGCGCCAGGTCGCCGGTACCGCCTGCGACATCGAGTACCCGTTGCCCGGGCCGCACACCGGATTGCGCGATGGCAAACGCCTTCCAGACCCGGTGCAGTCCAGCGGACATGAGGTCGTTCATCACATCATACTTGCCGGCCACCGATTCGAAGACGGCACGCACGTGCGCGGCTTTCTCGCCTTCCGGAACGTTGCGAAAGCCGAAATGCGTTTCAGGCATGACCAGGCGCGTCGCGCGACGCACCCGCCGCCGCCAACCGTCCGAGATACTCGGCCCACATCTGATCGCGCCGCTGGCCCAGCTCGTAGAGATAGTCCCAGGAGTAGATGCCGGTGGCGTGACCATCCGAAAAGGTCGGCTGCACCGCATAGTTGCCGACCTGCTCGAGTTCGCGGATTTCCACCTCGCGTTTTCCCACCTGCAGCACTTCCTGCCCCGGACCGTGGCCGCGTACTTCGGCCGACGGCGAATGCACGCGCAGGAACTCGAACGACCATTCGAAACGCTCACCGTCGGAGAACGCGATCTCGAGACGTCGGGTCTGCTGATGCAGCAGAATTTCGGTCGGCAAAGGGGAATTCTTGGTCAGTCCAGCCATGGCGCGGCGGACTATAACATGGGCCAAACCCTGCGCCGGCCGCTATTTGCGCAATCCCTGGACCGCCCGTGCAACGCACGGCCAAGAACTTCCGGGTCGCTCCCGGACGCGCGCCGTGCGAATGCGGTCAGGCAAGAATCACGGCCTCGAATTGTTCGAAATCGCAACCACGGTGCAACAAATTGGATGCCCGCAGCTGATACACCAGGCCTGCGTCATTCATCTCCAGCGGTCGGTCCGGCTTGAACCAGCCGCATGGTGCGATCAGCGTGACGCTTTCCTTCGCATGCAACGAGCCAAGCCGGAAAGCAGCGCAATGCAGGCCGCCGACAACCGCCTCCGCGCCGCCCGGACGCAGGCCCACGGCGTGCGGCTTGCCCTTGAGCAACTCCACACCTGCCTCCAGGGCGCCCGGCTGACGCTCACCGCTTGCAGTCTCGGGTTCGCGCAGCCAGCGCAATTGCGCCAGGACCACCGGCCCGTCGCTGCCGTCAAGTCGCAAGCGCATCGCGACCAGCTGGCCGACGCGGAAGCGCGCTCCGGCGCGCGTGCGCCGGAGTCCGAATCCACTTGCGCTCTCGTCAACGATGACCCAGTCCTCGAACAGCCTTGATGCCTCGCGCAATCGCGTCTCCTGGCGCGACACGGAAGCGTGCTGGAACACGAACAGTTCGTCGTAGCGGCGCCGGCTGCCGGCGGCGTCGTCATCCAGTCCCAGCGACCGGCCTGCCACCATGAAATGCATTGCTTCATAGTCGTCGCCCGCGTGGCTCAGGCTGACCGCCTGCGGCCGGCCCGCAAGCGGTATGCGCCCCGCTTCGGTGCGCACTTCGAGGCGTGCGTCGCGCTGCTCGCACCAGATGGCGTGCAATCGGCCGAGAACTTCGCGCACCGGCAACTGGCGAAACTGCTCGGGCAGGCTGTCGGGCGCGAGTGGATCGCCGGCACCGAGTTTGCGCATCCGCCCGCGCAGTGAACGCGACAGCAGGGTGACATCAATCACGTGCATCAGCTGCCCGAATCTGGTCTGCCGCAAGCGCTGGCGACGCTCGCCGGGCGCTGGGGGCAGTTCTTCACGCCGCGGGTCGCCACGCGCGTCCAGCGGCAGCGCCTTGCAGACAATCTTGCCTTCCCAGGACTGCGCAAGCGCGAACATTGCTTCGCGTTCCGGTCCGGCATTGATGGTGGCGCCTTGACTGATCAGGAGCGCCCGCGAATAGATAAGTGCAATGCTGGTAGCGCCGCGCGGATGCAGGCTGTCGCGCACCTTCGTATCGAGCAGGGCGTGCTCGACTGCCAATTCAAGCAAACGCCGCAGGTCCTCGACAATATCGTCAACACCGGCCTGTCCGGCGCGCAAATGGCCCTTCAGCGCGTCACAAAAATAGCTGCCGGCACGTGCCAGGCACAGGGCGCGGCGCGATCCCAGATTCGCCGCGCCACCGGCAGCCAGTTCGAAGATTTCGAGATAGGCGCAGGCCAGCGCCCGCCATTGCCGCTGCGCGTGTGTAAACGCGTTGCGCTCGGCCAACCCCAGGGGCAGCGACTTGCCCGCATAGCGCCGCGAGTAGAGCAGGTCGATCTCGGCCAGATGGCCGCGCAAGGTTTCGAGTATTTCCAGTCGGTCAAGCGGCGCCAGCGCGGCGTTCGCCACTTCCCTAAGCAGGGCGGAGCCGGCATGATGCGCGCTGCGCGCATCGGCCATCGGCAATTCCTTGAGCCATTGCTTGGCGCTTTTGGCGCTCCGCACCCCGCTGCGCTGGTGCAACAGAAATTCAGTGGACGGCATGGGTTTCTCCGATCGGGCGGCGCAGCCTGCGCATCGCCATATTATGCTTTTGTCATATTACCGGCTTGGCGTAAAAATGACAACAGCATAATTGGCCGGGCTCTCGACATTGCAAAACGCATGCGACCGGTTGCGCGTTCAATCGGTCAGCGGTTGCCGCACCAGGCGGCCGGGGTTGCCAAGGTCGATCGGCGCGCAGCGAACGCCCGACTTGAGGCTGCTCAGGCGGCGCTGAAGGTGCAGCGATCGAAGTCGGTGCCGCGCCCGACGAGCGCGTCGAGCCTGATCATCCGATGCAGGTCGGCATGCATCTCAAGCACACAGCCAGGCTTGAACCAGCCGGACGGCAGCAAAACGCTCTCCGTTGACTGCAGCGCCGGAACTGCCGGCAACAACAGGCCTTGCTGGTATTTTTCAGCTCTTGCGTTGACCCCGGCGGCTTTGATTGCCATTGCCATCGGTACACCCGGCATCGACTTGACGCCGACCATGAGTTCGCCGCCGGTCTGCACTTGCGCCCAACGAACCATGCCGACCATGAAGGCGCGCGCATCGAAAGGTCGTACCGCGATCAACTGCCCGGCGGAAAAGCGAGAGCCGGTGGCACCCGAAGCACGCACCAGGCGCAAGCCGGCGACGCTTTCGTCATGCATCGCCCAATCTTCAAGCGAAAAGCCCTGGATCAGACTGTGATCATCGTCGTCACGCGTGGCAACGCGGCCAAACGTGGCGATCTCCTGGCGCTGACGCGACGAGAGTTCGGTTGGAAGCCCGGGTTGCCTGAAGGCCTTGCCGGAAATGTAATAGTGCATCGCCGGTACACCGCAGGCCACCAGTGAGCGCCCCGACACTGGCCGTCGCACCTGTTCACGACCGGCCCGGCCATCACCCCAATGCTTGTACAAGGTCATCAGCAGCCGCTCGGTAGCAGGCGGGTTGCTGTCGTCGCCCAAGCCCATGCTGGCCGGCGCCTGGCCCTTGCGCAAGCGAATGATGCGGTTCTTGATCGACAGCGAGAACTCGCCAATGTCGAGGTAGCGCAGGTCTTTGCCGCCGGCCGGCGTGGCGGGCGCAGCCAGACGGAAACCGCCGCGTCCGGCCGCGAGATCAACCAGCACCGGCGGCTTGGTCGTGGTCGCAGGCGGATCGCTGCTGATCGTCACCTTGGTCGCAAGATGCTCGGTCCAGCGGGCGATGCGCTGCGCTTGCTTTGCCTCCCAATCACCGGGAGCGCCGAGCGCCAGCAACAACGGCCGCGCATAGGCAGCGACGCAATTGGTTGCTCCCAACTCCTTCAAATGCTGATCCTTGACCTTGGTGGTCGTCACGCCAACTTGCTCGGCGGCACGGTAGAGTTTGTGCAACAGCAGCCAATGCATGCCGGCCAAGTCATGCCCGGCGTTGAGCATGTCGAGAATCAATCTTGCCTGGGTATCGAGCGCGCGCTGGCAGATCTGCGCGCCATGCCCCTTGAGTTCGCGATCACCTTCGACTACGGCCTGGACACAGACTTGCCAGCCATGCCCGAAGCTGCGCCACAAATCAAGGCTTCCAGCCAAGGCGCCGGCTTCGAAATCGGCCAGCGGCAAGGGGCGGAAAGCGAACTTGCGGGTCATTTCGGCCTGCACCTGCAGCACCGGCCCGCGCAGTTGTTCGAGTATCTCGAACAGAGTTGTCGGCTTCAGCCCCGCGACCGCCAGCAATCCAAGTTGTACCCGCAGTTGCGCCTGTGCAGTCGCAGGATTCGACACCGGGAGGGCGTCGAGCCATTCATCGCAGGCGCCGCGATTGACAAACGCCGGCTGGGCCGCACTCCCGGGCGACGGAAGGTCAAATTGAATGTTCATGACATGTCTGGCCTGCGCCGGTTTTCCCATGCTGCAAGCGCATTTGGTTTATTCATATATATCAACTATATACGATCGACATTTGCGAAATCGCCCAAACATGTATCGTAACCGAAAGGCGAAGGTGTCAGCGCGCCGCACGGCGCGCCGGTCTCGCGGCCCCGCGACCGGCTAATTACAGGAGGACCCGTTCGATACCACCGGCGTTCGCGGTGGCGACGTATTCAGGTAGCCATTTTTCGCCCAGCACGTGGCGTGCGATCTCGACGACGATGTAGTCGGCTTCGGTGCCGGCGTCATTGCCAAATCGCGACAACCCCTGCAGGCATGACGGGCATGAGGTCAATACCTTGATGGCGCCTTCATGCCCGCCGGCGCGAATGCTGTCGGCCCCCTTTTCCATTTCCTCCTGCTTGCGAAAGCGCACCTGGGTCGATATGTCGGGGCGAGTGACGGCCAGCGTCCCCGCTTCGCCGCAGCAACGATCGTTCAGCGCGACTTTCTGGCCCATCAGCTGGTTGACTACGTCGGTCGCCTTGTAGGTTTTCATCGGCGTATGACAAGGCTCGTGATACATGTAGCGCGCACCGCTCAAACCGTCGAGCTTGATGCCTTTCTCGAGCAGATACTCATGGATGTCGAGCAGACGGCAACCCGGAAAGATCTTGTCGAATTCATACTTCTGCAGCTGGTCCATGCAGGTGCCGCAGGACACGATCACGGTCTTGATATCGAGATAGTTGAGGGTGTTGGCCACCCGGTGAAACAGTACCCGGTTGCTGGTGGTGATCTCCTGGCCGCGGTCGGCGTTGCCGGACGCTGTCTGCGGATAACCGCAGCACAGGTATCCCGGCGGCAACACCGTCTGCGCACCGACGTGGTAGAGCATCGCCTGGGTGGCAAGCCCGACTTGCGAAAACAGGCGTTCCGAACCGCAGCCGGGGAAGTAGAACACCGCCTCCTGATCGTCCTGGCGCAGGGCCGGATTGCGGATGATCGGCACCACCTTGTCGTCCTCGACGCCAAGCAGGGCGCGGGCGGTCTTTTTCGGCAATCCGCCCGGCATCGGCTTGTTGACGAAATGGATCACCTGCTGCTTGAGCGGAGCACGCCCGACGGTGGCCGGCGGGTGCCGGGTCTGGGAACGGGCGAGCAACGAGCCGCGTGCCACGCGCGATGCCAGGCGCTGCATCTTGTAGCCGAACTGGATCATGCCGAGACGAATCGCCTTGATGGTGGTCGGGTCGGTTGCGTTCAGGAAGGCCATCGCGGCACTGGTGCCGGGATTGAACTTCTTCTGCCCCAGCTTGCGCAGCAGATTGCGCATGTTGATGGAAACATCGCCGAAATCGATATCGACCGGACACGGGGTTTCGCACTTGTGACACACCGTGCAATGGTCTGCCACATCACCGAATTCCTCGAAGTGCTTGACCGAGATGCCGCGCCGGGTCTGCTCTTCGTAAAGAAACGCCTCGATCAACAGCGAGGTGGCGAGAATCTTGTTGCGCGGGCTGTACAGCAGGTTGGCGCGCGGAACATGGGTGGCGCATACCGGCTTGCATTTTCCGCAGCGCAGGCAATCCTTGATCGAATCGGCGATCGAACCGATTTCACTTTGCTCGAGTATCAGCGACTCGGTGCCAAGCAGGTTGAATGATGGCGTGTACGCGCGATGCAGGTCACCCCCGGGCAACAGCTTTCCCTGGTTGAAACGCCCCGATGGATCGACCCTTTTCTTGTAGTCACGGAAGGCGCTGATTTCGTCATCATGCAGATACTCGAGCTTGGTGATGCCGATCCCGTGCTCGCCGGAAATCACGCCACCCAGCGAGCGCGCCAGCGCCATGATGCGTGCCACTGCGGCATTCGCCTCCTGCAGCATTTCGTAGTTGTCCGAATTGACCGGAATATTGGTGTGCACATTGCCGTCGCCGGCATGCATGTGCAACGCAACCCAGGCACGGCCGGACAGCACTTCCTTGTGTACCCGCTCGCATTCACGGAACAGCGGCAGGTAGGCGGCGCCCCCGAACAGTTCTTCGAGCGGCGCGCGCAATTCGGCCTTCCACGAGACGCGAATGACGTGTTGCTGCACCATGCGAAAAATGCTGGCTTCCTGCGGCATCGTCAACGCATCCGCATTGACCCCGAGCGCGCACAGGGCCAGCCCTCTGGCGGCGACGGACTGGTCCAGGCTGTCGCGCACCGCCTGCCAGCGTGCCTTCACCTGCGCCAGCAGCGCGTGCGCCTCGCGCACGCGGTCGCCCAGCAGTTCGTCCTTCGACAGGGAATCGTCATCCGGGTTGACCGGCAGCACCGGCTGGCGCAGAAGTTCGTCGAGGCGCTCGATCAGCTTCAATTTGTTGGCAATCGACAATTCGATATTGATGCGTTCAATGCCATCCGAATAGTCGCCCAGACGCGGCAATGGAATCACCACGTCTTCATTGATCTTGAACGCATTGGTGTGCCTGGCGATCGCGGCGGTGCGTGCGCGGTCGAGCCAGAATTTCTTGCGTGTCTCGGCGGAGATCGCCACGAAGCCTTCGGCGCCGCGTGCGTTGCAGATGCGCACGACTTCACTGGCCGCCCGAGCCACTGCGTTTTCGTCGTCACCGCAGATATCGCCGATCAGAACCATCTTCGGCAGCCGCCCGCGCCGCGATTTGGTCGCATAGCCGACCGCCTTGAGATAGCGTTCGTCGAGATGTTCAAGCCCGGCCAGCACCACCGGCGAGGCCGACGAACCGGGGTTCGCGGCGCGCGCCCGCGCGGTCTCGCCGTCAAGGTAGTCCTTGATCTCGACAATCGCCGGCACCGAATCGCCAACCAGCCCGAAAAATTCCAGGCAGACTGTCCGGGTGTGATCCGGCATCCGGTGCAGGATGAAACGGGCGGACGTGATGATGCCGTCGCAACCCTCCTTCTGCACTCCCGGCAGTCCGGCCAGGAACTTGTCGGTGACGTCTTTGCCAAGCCCGTCCTTGCGAAAGCGGCGGCCGGCAATTTCCAGAATTTCCGGCTCGCCATAAGGTGTTTTGCCATCCTTGCGGTAGCGTTGAATCGCGAACCGCGCCAACGCAGCGTCGTGAATCTTGCCCACGTTGTGGTCGAGGCGGGTGATTTCCATGAAGTAGCCATTGGCATCAACCATCCGCCAGGACAACAGGTTGTCGATCGCCGTACCCCACAACACCGCTTTCTTGCCGCCGGCGTTCATCGCCACGTTGCCACCGATGCACGACGCATCGGCTGAGGTCGGGTCGACTGCAAACACCAGTCCGCGCGCCTCCGCAGCTTCCATCACCCGCTTGGTTACTACACCGGCGCCGCAATGGATGCTCGCGTATTCACGCCCGCCCGCGCCCGGCAACGGTCCAATTTCCACCTTGCCGAGCGCGTCAAGCTTTTCGGTATTGATGATCGCCGACAGGCGGGTCAGGGGCACCGCGCCACCGGTGTAGCCAGTACCGCCGCCACGCGGAATGATGGTCAGGCCAAGCTCGAACAATTCACGCGCCAGCAGCGCGCATTCCTCTTCACTGTCCGGATGCAGAACAACGAAGGGATACTCGACCCGCCAGTCGGTTGCGTCGGTCACGTGCGAGACCCGGGACATGCCGTCAAATGCGATGTTGTCGCGCCGCGTCACCTTCGACAGCCGCTTAAGGCAGGCGCGCCGCAAAGCCGCCATTTCGAGGAACTCGCTTGCAAAGGCGTCCACCGCAACCCTTGCCGCGGCAATCAGTTGAACCACCTGACCGCCGGATTGCGCCACCTCGAGGCCCTCGCGCTCGTAACTCAGGCGGCGCTTTTCCATATCGCCCAGCCGATGATGCAGGGCTTCGATCAAGGCTGCGCGTCGTTTCGAGTTATCCAGCAGGTCATCCTGCAAATACGGATTGCGCTGCACCACCCAGATATCGCCCAGCACCTCATAGAGCATGCGCGCCGAGCGCCCGGTACGTCGTTCACCGCGCAGTTCGGCCAGCACCCGCCACATGTCCTCGCCAAGCAGGCGAATCACTATTTCGCGGTCGGAAAACGAAGTGTAGTTGTAGGGTATCTCGCGGAGTCGCGGCGGCGCGTCCGGCAGCGCAGCCTCGGGCAGGGCTGCCGGCGGCAGATGGGCCAGATTGGTCATGAAAGCCTTTGCAGTTCGCGCACTTCGCGCGGAGTTTTCTTGATTTAAGTCAAGATTTTACCGCACTGCAGCAGCGGGATTCACTAAATCCAACCCTTCGCGGGGCGTACATCCGCCGATTTCACCGCGACGGTCGCCCATCCTCCCCGCTGCCAGCCGACGGCTTGGGCAATCGCAATGCGACCAGTGTGCTTGCGCCAGTTTGCGCGCGGCCGCGCCAGCCAGACGCCCAGAGTTGATTGCGCGCGCTATTCGACCTTTTCTTCAACCCACCCGCGCTTGGTCAGGAAAGCCTCGAAACTTGCCTTTTTGTATTCGCCGCCACCCACATACGCATCGAACTGCTTGAACGCGTCAACCTTGGTACGCGACCCGCGCCGCGCCAACAGCTCACGCCCCTGTGAATCCAGGAACGCCCATGCGGGCACCGGGCTGGCCTTGAGATGCTTGATGGCATCGCCCCGCGGCATGCTGCTGCCATCGGCCAGCTGGATCAGGTCTTCGCGGTTGCCGCGTATGTCGAAATAAGCCAGGACATAGCGACTCGAATACGTACGGCGCAATTCCTCGGAGGAAAACGTATGCTTGTTGGCGTAAACGCAATATGGGCACTTGTTGAAGCCGTAATAGACAAAAACCGGCTTGCCTTGCTGCCTGGCGACCTTGAGCGCCTCGTTGTATTCGAGGAAGTTCCAGCCCTCCGGCAACTCGGCTTGCGCCGCCCCGGATGCGGCGACCAGAAATGCAGCGACCAGCAACGCCCTGACGGCGGAACCTGCGACAAACTTCGCTCGAAAGCTCATTTCATTCCCCTTTTGGCGTCACACCCTCAGGCAGTCGCCTTGAACCCGATCCCGACGTGCGAACCATCACAGAACGGCTTGTTTTTCGAGGCTCCGCAGCGGCACAGGATGGTCTGCGTCATACGGGCGATGGTGACCCCAGTTCCAGTCACGACTTCCATGTTGCCGCTGACCGCATAAGGTCCGTCGACCAGGGGCTCGATGGTCAGCATGCCATCGCGCTTGGGCAAGGCCTTCATGTCGGTACTGCGCTGCGCCTCGCCGCTGGCGACAAACTTCGCGTCCTTGTGCGAACCATCGCAATAGGGTTTGGTCTTGGCCGCACCGCAGCGGCACAAGGTCGCGCGCTGCAATTTTCCCTTTCCTTTGAGCGTCACATCGGCATGCACCGCCAGCGGGCCGTTTTCGCGCATGCGCACCAGATTGACCGGCGGCGGCTTTTCCTCCGGCCCGCTGTCGTGACGCCGATAGGTCAGGGCCCCCGAGGGGCATTGGCGAATCGTATGAAGCACATTCTCGACCGATTCGGCGTCCGGCTTGATCCAGGTGCCTGGCACATTGGCCAGAAACACCGCCGGCGAACCGAGGACACAAAACCGCGCATGAATGCAGCGCTTGGCATCAAACAGGATGGTGAGCGCGCGTCCCTTGGTTGCGGTTACTTCTCCGCTGCCGGTCGCGGCCGCGACATCGCTGCCGCTTTGCGCTTCGACCGCGACCGGCACCATGCCGGCCAACCCGGCCGCCGAACTTCCCAGCAGCATCCGGCGCCGCGATACGGACGGCACCGATTCGCCATCATCGACGGCATCCACAGGTTCAGTTTGTGGTCTATCCATGGCGCACCTCCATGCTGCAGAATCGCGGCACTACCTGCCGCACAACTTCAAGCAACTTGCAACAGCCAACACTGGTGCAATCATACTGCCGAATCCGGTAATCAGGCGCTGCGTTGGCGCCATCATCAGGTACCGACCATCACCACCACCAGGTAGCGCGCCGCCTTGCCCGCGGCCATGTACAGCAGGCAGTGCCGCCAATCCAGGTGCAGCCAGCCGGCGGCCAGGCACAATGCATCGCCCAGCAACGGCAACCACGCCAGCAACAGCGCCGGTTCGCCCGCACGCCGCAGCCAGGCTTCATGCCTGACCGGCTGGCGATGCGGTATGAAGCGTCCCATACCGTAGGACACCATGCCGCCCAGGGTGTTGCCGGCGATGGCGACGGCCAGCGCGGGTGCCAGCAGTTCCGGGTGCAGGCGCAGTACCGCGAACAGCATCAATTCCGAGGAAACCGGGACCAGGGTCGCGGCGATCAGGCTGCCGAAAAACAGCGACCACAAGGATGCGTCAGCGGTGAAAAATGATTGCAGGGCAGCAAGCACGAGATTTTTCCGAACCCCTTTATTGGGGGTAAAATATCCCCTCAAACAGGGGTTAAAAAATGGAAAAGACGATTGATTACCTGCAGAAAATCCTCACCGCCCGGGTATACGACGTTGCCAGCGAAACGCCGCTGGAAAAAGCGCCGAATCTTTCGGCCCGACTCAACAATACACTGCTGCTCAAGCGCGAAGACATGCAGAGCGTGTTCTCGTTCAAGCTGCGCGGTGCCTACAACAAAATGGCCAGCCTGCCGGCGAGCGCCCTCAAGCAAGGGGTGATATGCGCGTCGGCCGGCAATCATGCGCAGGGTGTGGCGCTGGCAGCCAAGCGCCTCGGGGCGCGGGCGGTGATCGTGATGCCGGTGACCACGCCTGCGGTCAAGGTGCACGCGGTGCGCACCCGCGGCGGCGAGGTCGTGCTGTTCGGCGACTCGTTCGATGAAGCCCACGCACATGCGCGTGAGCTCGAGCAGCGCCAGGGACTCACGTTTGTCCATCCGTTCGACGACCCCGAGGTGATTGCCGGCCAGGGCACGATCGGCATGGAGATGCTGCGCCAGCACCAGGGTCCGATTCACGCCATTTTCGTCGCCATCGGCGGCGGCGGTCTGATCGCCGGTATCGGCGCCTACGTCAAGCGGGTACGGCCGGACATCCGCATCATCGGTGTCGAGCCGGTCGATTCCGACGCGATGTCGCAATCATTGGCGGCGGGCAAGCGGGTCAAACTCGCGCAAGTCGGACTATTCGCCGATGGCGTCGCGGTCAAGCAGGTAGGCGAGGAGACCTTTCGTTTGTGCCGCGAAGTCGTCGACGAGATCATTCTGGTCGATACCGATGACATTTGCGCCGCGATCAAGGATGTGTTCGAGGATACGCGGGCGATCCTGGAGCCTGCCGGCGCGCTTGCCATCGCCGGCGCCAAGGCCTATGTCGAACGCGAGAAACTCAAGGGGCAAACCCTGCTTGCGGTCGCCTGCGGCGCCAACATGAACTTCGACCGCCTGCGTTTCGTGGCGGAGCGTGCGGAAGTCGGCGAACGACGCGAAGCGATCCTGGCGGTCACCATTCCGGAGGCGCGTGGCTCGTTTCGCCGCTTCTGCGAACTGATCGGCAACCGCAGCGTCACCGAGTTCAACTATCGCATCGCCGACGAAAGCAGGGCGCACATTTTTGTCGGCCTGTCGGTCCACGACCGCGCCGATGTCGGGCGGCTGATCCGAAATCTGGGCAAGCATGATTTCAAGGCACTCGACCTCACCGACGACGAGCTTGCGAAGTCCCATCTTCGCCACATGGTCGGCGGCCACTCGGCATTGGCACGCGACGAATTGCTGTACCGCTTCGAGTTTCCGGAGCGGCCGGGCGCCTTGATGAAGTTCCTTGCCAGCATGCGGCCGGACTGGAACATCAGCTTGTTTCACTATCGCAACCATGGTGCGGATGTCGGACGGGTGCTGGTCGGCATGCAGGTTGCGGCCAGGGAAATGGGCGTCCTGCGAAAGTTCCTCGCGACACTGGGCTATCGCTACTGGGATGAGACTGCCAATCCGGCCTATCGGCTGTTTCTGGGATAAACATCATGCGCCTGCACTATCGACTGGTCAATGTTTTCACGCTGGAAGGAGACCGGCTGTCCGGCAATCCACTCTGCGTTTTCGAGGACGGCAGCAGCTTGACAGCTCCTCAAATGCAGGCACTGGCCTTGCAGTTCAACCTGTCCGAGACCAGCTTCATCCTGCCTTCGACCGCCGCCACGGCGGGGGTGCGCATCTTCACGCCAGCCATGGAATTGCCGTTTGCCGGGCACCCGACCCTGGGTACAGCCCACGTCGTGCGCGACCTCCACAAGACCGGACAAGCCATCACGCTCGCACTCGAGGTCGGCGCCATCCCGGTGCGGGCCAATGGCAATCGCTGGACGCTGGAAGCCATGCCCACGGCGACACGCAGTTTCGCACCGGAGCTTGTCGATGGGTTGCTGGCAGCGCTCGGATTGGGCGATTCCGACCTCGCGGCTCCGCCACTCTGGGTCAATACCGGCATGGAGCAACTGATGGTGCCATTGATCGGGGCCGCCGCAGTAGTTCGCGCGACGCCGACCGCCGGGTTGACGGGATTCACCAATTCCCTCGGAAAGATGTCGGTCTATTGCTTTTCGCCGGTCGATGGTCGGGCCGACATGCTGGTCCGCTTTTTCTTCACCAAGAACACCGGCAGCGTTGCCGAAGATCCCGCCACCGGGTCGGCCTGCGCCAATCTCGGCGGCTATGCGCTGGCCACCGGTTGTGCTGTGCCGCTTGAATGCAGGTTGCTGCAGGGCGAGGCAACCGGACGACCGTGCTCCCTGACGCTCGAAATCGATTCGGCACGGCGGATCTTCGTCAGTGGCGAGGTTATGGAACTTGGACGCGGCTACGTTGATCTCTGATGCTTCCACGACGCGCAAGTGATAGCCAGCAACCGCGCCGCCGCGCAGTTGTCGTTGCCGCGGCCGCAGACGATGTCGGAGGAATCCTGGAACAGAGGTCGCCGTTGCTATGATGCAGCCCTGATTCAGGATCCGGGCATACACACGTGAATGTGATCATTCTGGGAGGCGGAATCGGTGGCCTGACCACCGCCTTGTCGTTGCATGCCGCCGGCATCGACTGTCGGGTCTACGAATCATCGGCGCAAATCCGGCCGCTTGGTGTTGGTATCAATGTGCTGCCGCATTCCGTACGTGAACTTGATGAACTGGGCCTGCTGTCGCGTCTCGATGCCACCGGAATTCGCACCCAGGAACTGGTCTATGCCACAAAGCGCGGCGAAATCGTCTGGCGCGAACCGCGCGGCCAGTTCGCCGGCTACCATTGGCCGCAGTTTTCGATCCACCGCGGGCACCTGCAAATGCTGCTGCTCGATGCCGTGCGCGAGCGCATGGGGCCAGACGCGGTGCAGACCGGCCATCAGGCGATCAACGTGGAACAGGACGCCGGCAGCGCGACCGTCCATTTCGCGCCCGACACCTCGGGCCGAACGCCGCCGTCCGCCAGTGCCGATCTGATGGTCGCCGCTGATGGCATCCACTCCGCGATCCGCGCCAGGTTCTACCCGGACGAGGGGCCGCCGGTCTGGAGCAAGCGAATCCTGTGGCGCGGCACAACAGTGCGCAAGCCCTTCCTTACCGGCGCATCGATGGTGCTGGCGGGCTATGCCTGGAAGAAATGGGTGTGCTACCCGATTCGCCAGTTGGCCGACGGCATGCAGTTGATCAACTGGATCGCCGAGCTCACGTTCGAATCGACCAGCCTGCACGCGCCGGAGGACTGGAATCGCCTGGGCAAACTGGAGGATTTCATGCCGGACTTCGAAAAGTGGAACTTCGAGTGGATGCCGGTGGCCGACATCATCCGCGGCGCGCGGGACATCTACGAGTATCCGATGAGCGACCGCGACCCGGTGCAAAGCTGGATTTTCGGACGCGTCACGCTGCTTGGCGACGCCGCGCATGCGATGTATCCGATCGGGTCGAATGGCGCCTCACAGGCGATTCTTGACGCGCGCAAGCTGGCATACGAACTTGCGACCCGACCGAGTATCGGGGAGGCGCTGGCGGCCTACGATGCCGACCGTCGCCCGGCGACGGCCAGCCTGATTCGCCTGAACCGCGCCGAAGGGCCGGACGCCGTGCTGCAGATGGTGGAAGAGCGGGCGCCCGACGGATTTGTCGACCTCGAGCAGGTGATGCCGTTGCGCGAGCGCGAGGAAGTTGCGGCGCGCTACAAGCAGACTGCCGGATTCGATCGCGAAACACTGAACAAGAAAGCAAGCCTGAGCGCGCGCCTACCGTCGCGCTGAAATACCCTGACGTCGGTAACCGTAGGCTTGACTCAATCGTCGGCTGGAGCGGCAAACATTGCCTGCGCCGCGCTGTCTCCGCACGGCTCTTCGTCAAACGCAATATCACCGTCCGCTTCAGGATTCGATGCCAATTCCAGGAAATTGAACCTGTCACGATCCAGCATGTGCGACGGCGTGATGTTGGCCATGCTGGTGAACACCGATTCAACGCGCCCGGGAAAGCGCTTTTCCCACTCGCGCAACAGGGCCTTGACTTCGCGCCGCTTGAGGGTCTCCTGCGAACCACAAAGGTCGCAGGGAATGATGGGAAACTTCTTTTCCTCGGCGAATCGCGTCAGATCCGCCTCCTTTACATAGGCAAGCGGCCGGATCACCACATGGCGCCCGTCGTCGGATTTCAGCTTGGGCGGCATCGACTTCATCTTGCCGTTGTAGAACATGTTGAGAAACAGGGTCTCCAGAATATCGTCTCGATGATGGCCAAGCGCGATCTTGGTCGCCCCGATCTCGCCGGCCACCCGATACAGGATGCCGCGCCGCAGGCGCGAGCAAAGCGAACACGTGGTCTTGCCCGCCGGTACCACGCGCTTGACGATGGAATAGGTATCCTCTTCCTCGATGTGAAACGCGACACCGCGGGTGCGCAGATAGTCGGGCAGCACATGGGCTGGAAAGCCGGGCTGTTTCTGATCAAGATTGACCGCGATCAACTCGAATGAAATCGGCGCGCGCTCGCGCAGCATCAGCAGGATTTCAAGCAGGCCGTAACTGTCCTTGCCGCCGGAAAGGCAGACCATGATGCGATCACCGTCTTCGACCATGTTGAAGTCGCCGATCGCTTGCCCGACCAGACGCGTCAGGCGCTTGGAAAGCTTGTTGCTCTCGAGCGCTTGTTTACGGTCACGGGTGCTGAATATGACCGGCTTCTCGATCACCTGTTGCATGATTGATTCGCTCATAGGTGGATGGAACGGCCGCCGTCAACGGCGATGATCTGGCCGGTAACGAAATCGGCATCACAAAAAAGAAAACGTACCGCCCGCGCGATTGCGTCAACACCGCCTTCGCGCCTGAGCGGCGTCGATGCAATGATGCGCTCCTGCTCGACGGCGGCGATCCGGCCCTCCTTGGCAGTGGCTGCATCAGGCCATTCGATCGGACCGGGGGAGACGCCGTTGACCCGAACTGCGGGCGCGAGTTCGAGTGCCAGCGATCGCGTCAAGCCGACCATCCCCGCCTTGGCAATGCTGTACACAACGTAGTCCTTGAGTGGCCGCTCGGCATGAATATCGACAATGTTGACGATCGCACCGCGCGCCGCAGCAAGCGCTGGCGCGGCAGCCTGCGACAGAAACAATGGCGCCTTGAGGTTGCTGGCCATCAGATCGTCCCACGCGGATGCGGATATCGTGCCTAAGGGCGTTGGAAAAAAACTCGACGCGTTGTTCACCAGGCCATCGAGACGTCCGAACGCCGCCAGCGCGGCTTCCACAAGCGAGGGCAATGCCGCCGTATCCGCCAGGTCAAGCGACGCCAGCCGTGCCGAACCTGCGCGCACGGCATTGAGGCTCGCCGCCAGCATGCGCGCCTCATCGGCACGACCTCGGTGGTGGATCAGAATATTGCCCCCGGCTGCGTGCAGGGCTCGGGCTGAGGCCGCACCAATCCTGCGCGCAGCGCCAGTCACCAGAAATGCCTTGCCGGCGAGAACCTGCTCCATGACTCTTGCTTGTCTACCCAATCACCCAGATTCGTGATTTTACTATCCCGCCTGGCGCCGAACACCTGGCGACCGTTGATCGCCCACGACCCGCGTGCCTGCCGGACGTGCATGCCATCGGTCAGGCGCGGGGCCTATGCGAGAATCGTTACCCGTTCCTGGATAATCCTTCCGCCAATCCCGCAATGTCCGCTTCTGGAACCCGCCGTGACAGGATTGTCACGCGCCAGCACCCGATTGAGCCGACCGAGATGCCACTGCCACGCGCGCCGCAATGAGCCGTTTCGTCGAGGTATCGCAAGGTGAAGGCGCGACCGGGGTCATCGTCGAGGCGCTCGCCACGGCTGGCGGCTGGCTTTCATTTGCGCAGTACATGGAACTGGCGCTATACGCGCCCGGCGCAGGCTACTACTCCGGTGACCAGCGAAAATTCGGCGCCGCAGGCGACTTCGTGACCGCCAGCGGCATCTCGCATTTGTTTGGCGCAACATTAGCGAGCCAGGTGAGCGATATTTGCGCGGCTTCACGCCCGCACATTCTCGAGTTCGGCGCCGGTACCGGCATTCTGGCGGCCGACATTCTGGCGACCATTGGCGACACGGTCGATACCTACCTGATCCTGGAGTTGTCACCCCATCTGCAACTGCGTCAGCGGGCATGCCTGGAAGAGCGGGTGCCGCGTCATGCCCATCGGGTACGCTGGCTGGACCGCTTGCCGACGCATTTTTCCGGCTGCGTGATCGCCAACGAAGTGCTTGATGCGATGCCGGTCCACCTTGTGCACTGGTCCGATGACGGTGCGCTTGAACGCGGAATCACCAGCGATGACGGCGGCTTGCGATTCGCGGATCGGCAGGTCAGCGGCGAACTCGCCGCCACCGCGCTTGAACTTGCCCGCGCATGCGCGATCAAGCCGCCATACACAAGCGAAATCGGCCTCGCCGCACGCGGCTGGATCGGCTCGCTCGCGGACATGCTGGAAGTCGGCGCCGCCGTGCTGATCGACTACGGTTTTCCGGCGCGCGAGTACTACCATCCACAGCGCTCGGGCGGCACCTTGATGTGCCACCACCAACACCGCGCGATCGTTGATCCGCTGTTCCGCCCGGGATTGGCTGATCTCACGGCGCACGTCGACTTCTCGGCCCTCGCCGCCGTTGGCGGTCAGGCCGGACTTGACCTGCTTGGTTATACCAGCCAGGCGAACTTTCTGCTCAATTGCGGTATCACTGACCTGTTGGCGGCCACGCCGCCAACCGACAGCAAGCAGTATCTGCCGCTCGCCAATCAGGCCAACCGCTTGCTGTCGCCGGCCGAGATGGGGGAACTCTTCAAGGTGATGGTGCTGGGCTGCGGCATCGATGACAGCCTTGTCGGGTTCGCCAGGGGCGACCGGCGCGATGCCTTGTAATCCATGCGACTTCTGATCTCTGCCGTTCTAGCCTCGCTTTGCGGCATGGCGTCAGGCCAAAGCGCCGACGCCGAGATGCGCGCAGCACGGGAACGCTGGCAGAAAAGCCCGCACGGCGAGATGCTTGCCCGCATCATCCCGCCCTACATCGAGCCTTCCGGCTTGCCGGAGCCCGGATCAGCCGGCGCCCGCCTCACGGCCCGATATTGCGTGCAGTGCCATAACCTTGCCAGTCCGGCCATGCACCACGCGGGGAAGTGGCCGGCGATCGTCGAACGCATGTTGCCGCGCATGCAGGGCCGCGGCAACATGGGAGCAGTGATGCGGGACCTGATGGCCAACCTGCGCTCACCCGAGCCGGGAGAGGTGAAAGTTCTGGTGGCCTACCTCCAGCTAAATTCGCAATCAGCGGTCGATCCGGACACCCTGCCGGAGGCCGGCCGTTCGTCGGCCTGGTCAAGTTACAACCACGCCTGCACCCAGTGCCACACGCTGCCCGATCCGCGCCGCCACACGCGCGAACAATGGCCGGCAGTGGTGGCGCGGATGGAGAAGAACATGCTGTGGATGAACCGCGTGACCGGCTCCAGACCTGACCCGCGGGAACCGCAATACCGAGGCGAAGATATTCTCGGCTACCTGCAGAGGCACGCGCGCCGCTAGAAGCATGGCAGCGCGTGGCACACCGCGGCGACAGCGAAATCCGCAGCACGCGCCGAATGCGCGGGCGCTCGTCCCGATGCCGCGGTTCTGCGCCGCTGCAGCAGCAGTTGATGATTCCTATCGCTTCGGAACGTCCATCCCTCGCCTGACCGCCGGCCGCGCGCCGACCATGTCATACCAGCGCTTGACACTCGGAAACTCCGCCAGATCGACTGCATGCCATTCATGGCGCGCGATCCACGGATAGGTGGCGATGTCGGCGATGCTGTACTGGCCGGCCGCCAGATAGGCCTCGCTTGCCAATCGCTTGTCGAGCACGCCATACAAGCGGCGCGTCTCCTTGCCATAGCGCTCGATGCCGTACGGGATTTTCTCCTTGGCGGCACGCATGAAGTGGTGGGCCTGACCGATCATCGGACCGACGCCACCCATCTGGAACATCAGCCACTGCAGCGCGTCATATTTGCCACGTACCGACTTCGGCAAGAACTTGCCGGTCTTGCCGGCCAGGTAGACCAGGATCGCACCTGATTCGAACATGCTGATCGGCTTGCCATCCGGTCCGGACGAATCGGTGATCGCCGGGATCTTGCTGTTCGGGTTGAGCGCGATGAACTCGGGAGTGAATTGCTGGTCCTGGCCGATGTTGATTTCATGCACGCGATATGCAAGCTTGCACTCTTCAAGCATGATTGAAACCTTGCGGCCATTGGGTGTGACCCATGTATACAGATCGATCATGACGAGCTCTCAGATTTTGCGAAAGGCGTACGCTATCACAGCGTGGTGCAATACAATTCGCAGATGCTCAAGTGGCTGGTCGTCTTTGTCCTCGCCTGCATCGTCCTCTCGGCAGTACTGCCACGCCTGGCGAAACTGGGCATCGGCCGGCTACCTGGTGATTTCCGATTTCGCGTACGCCAGACCGAAATCTCCATACCGGTGACTTCGGCGGTGATTTTCGCGATTTTCTTCTGGATCATCGGCCGCTTTATCTGATCCCAAAAAGGGCATCGGCGAATGCCGCGCCCGCGCAGCGATCGCCAGTGCCGCGCGCTCCGCGGCGCCCGGACGACGTTCGTGCCGGGCCTGCTTATTTCGCCGCTTCGCCAGGCGCGCCATGAGCGCCGGCTGCGCGCCGCGCCTCCATCTCGCGAAAACGTGATTGCCGAAACTGCTCGATCTCTTCGCGCGAAAGTTTACCGTCGTGATTCGCATCGATCGCCGCGAACTGCTGCGCCAGACGTGGCGATACGCGCGCCGCCTCGTCTTCGGTGAGGACGCCATCGCCATCGGAATCGGCACGCCTGAACATTTGCTCGACGCGTGCCTTGATCGCCTCAGGCGTCGGACGACCGCCATCGAAGTCATGCGCGCGACCTGGCGCATCCGCACCGGCCGCGCTCTTCAATGCGGCATGTCGGCGCTCCATCGCGGCATGCAATTCCGCTGGCGAAACGTTGCCATCCCCGTTGGCGTCAATGCGGTCGAAGTCGCGCAACAACATCGGCATGCCTGCCTCGGCCTCAGCCCTCGACAAGACGCCGTCGGCATTGGCGTCGGCTTTCCGGAAACGCTCGTCCAACACTTGCCGCATTCTTTCCGGATCAGGTCGGCCGCCGTTCCGAGGGTCGGGTCGCTCCGGTGCCGCTTGCTGGGCGTACGCAGCCGCTGGCAGCAGGGTTGCAAGAAGCAGCGAAATGAGGGCGAAGGCTTTCATCGGTGACTCCAATGTTTGAACGAAGAGCGCCCACTCTACAACTCGCCCGAGCCGCGTGCCATCGACAGCAACACGGCGTTACAGGTTTTACCGTCCGTGCAACAACTTCAGGCCGGCGGCACGGCGACAGCAGATTCGGCCAATGCCTTGGCCACCGCTTTCTCGCGCGCGGTACGCAGTGCCAACTGGATGGCCGCAGGGGTGCTCGCCTGCCGCGCAATGGCGCCGGCATCAACACCGCGCACAGCCGCCAGGGCCAGACCCAGGCGTTGCCCGGCACTTCCATATGTTCCATTTGCACCGCCCGCACACGCTCCAGCCGTCGCAACCAGCGCGGCAAACCGCTCTGGCTGGCGCAGTCCATCGGCAGCGCGTACAAGTTCTGCCAGCTGTGCCGCATCAAGCGCGGACGCCGCCCGCAACTCCGCCCGGTGGCGCGCGTACAGCACTGCCAGGTCGCGGCATTCCGCCGGCACCTTCAGGCGCGCGCTTAGCGCTTGCACCGGGTCGACCGCGAGGTCACTGCAAAGGGCGGCAAATCGTTCAGGCAGCGGCAGGTTCGCACGCGCGGCCTCGCCGAGCGCGCGCATCGCGCCCGAATCTTCCCGCCACGGCGCCAGTTCCGGAGCGAAGCGCGCCAGTGCACCAGCATGGTCAAGCAACGCGAACATCGCCACCGGGTCACGCTCCATCATGCCGCGAGCCACCTCCTGCCAGACCCGCTCCGGTACCAGGGCGTCGACTTCGCCCGCCAACACCATGGCACGCATCAGGACCACGGTTTCGGGCGCCACCGTGAATCCGAAGCGGGCGACGAATCGCGCACAACGCAGGATACGGACCGGATCCTCGGCGAATGCAGGTCCGACATGGCGCAAAACTCGATTCTTCAGATCATCAGCGCCCCGAAACGGATCGACGAGAGGGGCGTCATCGATCACCGGTTGCGCCTGACGCGCCATCGCGTTCACCGTGAAGTCGCGACGTGCAAGATCTTCCTCGAGGGTCACTTCGGGGGCGGTATGGAAGGTGAAGCCCCGGTATCCCGGCGCGGTCTTGCGCTCGGTGCGTGCCAGCGCATATTCGTCGTGGGTCGTCGGGTGAAGAAAAACCGGGAAATCGCGCCCGACCGGCTTGAAGCCGGCCTGCACCATTTCCTCCGGCGTTGCACCCACCACCACCCAGTCACGATCAACCACCGGATGGCCGAGCAGTTCATCGCGCAACGAACCGCCAACCTGGTAGATTTTCATGGCTGTCACCCGGACTTGATTGTGGTGCCCCGGTCGTGCGACCGACAGCACATCCGGTCAGTATCGTGCCGCGAACGCTGACAATCAGCGCCCGGCGCGATCGCGCAATTGCATATACCGCTCGCGCGGCGATTGCCCGGCAAGGTATCCGGGCACGATCGCCTCCATCGCCACCGGCACAACGCCCAGTTCCGGCGCGAACGGTTCGGTGGCGACACTATCGACTTTCAGCGAGGCGAGATTGTCGCGCGACAACACCTGAAACGGCGCAAACTCCATTGCCCATGCCTGCAGGTAAGCGATGCCCGCGGGCAGCGCGATGACCGGCCGTGGGTGCCCGCTGACCCGCCCGGCATACTCGATGATCTGCCTGAGGGTATAACTCTGCGGGCCGGCCAGCGTATAGGCACGCCCGGCGGCGGCCGGAACGTCGCAGGCATTGACCATTGCCTGCGCCACATCCTCGACATGTACCGGCTGCAGGCGCGCTTGCGCGCCGCCAACCGGGATCACCGGCGCGAATCGTTGCAGGCGCGCAAACATGTTGATGAAACTGTCATCACGACCGAACACCACCGACGGTCTAAAGATGGTGACGCCAACCGATCCCGCGGCCGCCAGAACGGCCGCCTCGCCGTCCGCCTTGGACCGCAAATACATCGACGGCGCGTTCGTTGCGGCGCCCAGCGCACTCATGTGTAACAAACGCGGCACGCCTACGGCGGCACAAGCTTCGGCAATCCTGCGCGGCAGGTCGACATGCGCAGCCTTGAAGCGGGCGCCATAGGGATTGGCCACGTCACTATGCAGGATTCCGGCCAGGTTGATCACCACATCCGCCGTTGCGGCCAAACCAGCCATCACTTGCGGGTCATGAATATCAGCCTCAACCACATCGACCGTGGGCAACAGAATCAGATGCTTGGCGCGCTCACGGCGGCGGGTGGGAACGACCACCTTCTTGCCAAGCGCCGCCAGCTTGCGGGTCACGACGGAGCCGATGAAGCCGCTGCCGCCGACGATGAGGAAATTGCGCAGGTTCATGATCAGTGCCGGAATTTTGAGAGATGCATGGAGAGTGACGAACGGATGCCACTGGCGAGCCGCTGAGGCCTTTGCAGGCGATCGACCCGCCGAAGACTTCGAATTCTAGGCGATCGCTGAAACGCCTGGACCCACAAAAGCAGCATGAAACCGCATTCAGGGAGTATCGGTTCCGCGCTCGTCAGCGCGCCGCGGCGGAACCGGCGGCAGACGATCGCGGATCGACGCCGGCTTGCCGGTGAACAACGACTGGTAGATCACCGCGTTGCTGATCACCTTCTTTACGTAGTCACGGGTCTCGTTGAACGGTATTGACTCGGCGAAAATAGCGGCCTCCATCGGCTTTACGTCCCTCCAGCGGCGCGGTCGCCCGGGCCCGGCGTTGTATGCCGCACTGGCCAGCGCCTGGTGACTGTGCAACTCATCCAGAACAATCTTGAGGTAGTTGGTGCCGAGCGCGACGTTGGTTTCGAGGTCGTTGACGCGCGCGTGCTGATAATCACTCAGGCCGATTTTCTTGGCGACCCATTTGGCGGTAGCCGGCATCAGCTGCATCAGGCCCGAGGCACCGACCACCGACTTGGCGCTGGTGATGAAACGGCTTTCCTGCCGCATCAATCCATACACCCAGGCGTCGTCCAGGCCCAGTGAACGCGCCTGGGTTTTGACCTGTTCGGCATGCGGGCTCAGGTAACGCAGGCCGAAATCGTGCAGCAGCACAGTCTTGTCGGCGGTGTTGATGGCGCGGTCAGGCAAGTCCCTGGATTTCGCCAACTGCGCCGCAGCCAGCAGTTGTTTGTCGTCCATGCCGCGGATGGTGTATATCCATTCGCGGTTGGCGTCAGCGCGAAATCCAAGCCGATACAACGCAAGCGCCCGCTGGAACCCGGGCAGTTGTGCGATTGCGGCCACCTCGTCGGCGCTCGGCACATGCCCGACCGGCGGAATCACCATCGCACGCCCGATTTCAGCGGCCGCAAGCTGGCCGTAAAAACTGAATTCTCCGGCCACCGATTCAAACATGCGCCGCGCATCGTCGGGCCTGCCTTTTTCGCGCAGCGCGCGTGCTTGCCAGTAGACCCAGGTCGAATCACGCTGCGCCTCGGCCGTCATGCCCTTGATCGCACGCGCTACCAGGCTCCAGTTGCCGGCACGCAGACCGGCACGTGCCATCCACTGCAGATATTCGTCGTTGAGCTCAATCTCGGGGGCCTGGGAAAACCATTGATCCGCTTCCGGCATCAGCCGCCGCGCTGCCTGAAACGCGATCTGTGCCCATCCCCACTGCGACTCGGTCTCGGTAAACGGCTTCTTGCCGATCCTTTTCCACCAGTCAGCAGCTTCGCGAGGATCGGTCTTGGCCAGGCGTCCGACCGCGATCAGGGCCAGTTCGCGCTGCGCGCGCGTGCGAAGGTCTGTACCGCGTTTGAGCCAGGTGTCCGGTTGATTGAACGCGGTCTCGAGTTGCCGCAGATCCAGGCCTTGGCTGTCCGGCAGATACTCCGCGGTGCGCTTGAGCGCAGCGATCTGATTGGCATCGGCGACGGCGCGGATCCGTTCCCACACATGGCGATCAAGCAAGCGACTGCTCGCCAGCAATTGTTCAGCCATCACCACACAGCCGCCTGGCAGGTCGCGCGGCGTCATCCATAAAGCCAGTGCTTCGCGAACGCCGTCACCGTCCTTGAGTTGCGCGCGCGCGAGTGCCGAAAAACACAAGACCTCGAGATCGTCGGTATAGACCAGCTTGGCGCGCTCGACGTCGAACAGTTCCCAGGCCCGCGCCCTGCCGAGCAACCGCAGGCGCTCGACGCGCGCCCGCTCGGCCAGAAAGCTGCTTTCGTTGCTTGCCAGAAACACCTGGAAACTGGCGTCATCTGCCTCGCCGCGCTTGAGAATCAATTGCCAGTAATCACCATACATCTCAAGCGGGTGCCCGCGAAACTGCTCGGCCGCCTGTGCGACTTTCTCCCGATTACCTGCGCGAAAAGCATCGCGCGCGGCAACAAAGGCCTCGTCGGGCGTCAATGCGACCGGCTTGCGCGGCGCCGCCGCCAGTGCGATTGGCGCCACCAACGCAGCCAGCACGCATGCGCGGAGCCATTCTTGAATGATTGATGAATTCATCGCTGATCCGGTCCAGAATAGCATACGGCACCCGAGAAAATGGCGCAAAAGCGACTCGGCCCTGGAGTTTGCCCCCAATAACCACCCAGGATCAACGACCTCGGTTTCTGCCAATGCGGCGCCATCTCAATGAAAGGACTCCAGGATGACCATGGAAATACGCTCTCAAGCCCTGCCGCCGACGGGTGACCTGGCCGCGCGGCGGGTGCTTTGGCGCCGCGAATTGCTGGCCACGCGAGCCGGTATGCCGGATGCCGTGCGCAGCCAAGCCGATGCAGCCATAGCGGCCGCGCTCAAGGCTCAACTTTCGCGATTTGAGGGCGTGTTGGGATTCTATTGGCCGATCCAGCACGAATTCGATGCGCGACCGGTGGTTTCGGCCTGGCTCGCGACTGCACCCCGGCGGCGCGCGGTACTGCCGGTGGTGATCAAGCGCGCCTCACCACTCAAGTTTCGCCAGTGGGACCCGATGACGCCGATGCAGGCAGCCGGATTCGGAACCTCGGTGCCGGCGACAGGCGAATGGCTCATCCCCGATGCGCTGCTGGTGCCGCTGGTGGGTTTCGACCGGGAACGCTACCGACTCGGTTACGGCGGCGGCTACTACGACCGCACAATGGCAGCGCTGCCGCAGCGGCCGGATACCACAGGTATTGGTTACAAGGTATGCGCGCTTGACAGCATCGAACCGCAGACCTACGACCTGCAACTCGACAGACTCATCGTCGCATGACCCCAACAATCCAATCGTCTGGCCGCTCCATCGATATGCTAAAATATCGAGCTAAGTTGTTGTAAAAAAACACCTTAATCGTAGGGCAGGCTTCTCCGCAATCCTTGTCTCCCACTCTTTTGTAGCGCTCGCGTTTTTCGCGAGCGTCGCCATTACCCGGAAAGGGTCCCTTTCATGTCGTCGACCTCATTCGCACCGAATCGCAAAATCAGTTCGTTCCATCCGCCGCAGCGTACCCTGATGGGACCTGGCCCGTCGGAAATCAATCCGCGAGTTCTGGCAGCCTCCAGTTTGCCTTCGATCGGCTACCTTGACCCGATCTTCGTCGACATGATGGATGAACTCAAGCAGTTGTTGCGTTATGCGTACCAGACCAACAACCAGTTGACGTTTCCGCTCTCCGGTCCGGGTTCAGTCGGGATGGAGTCATGCTTTGTCAACATGGTCGAACCCGGCGACAAGGTCGTGGTGATGAAGAATGGCGTCTTTGGCGGCCGCATGGTGGAAAACGTCGAGCGCGCCGGAGGTGTCGCCGTCGTCGTCGAAGACCAATGGGGCGAGCCCTGCGACCCGCAAAAACTGGAAGACGCTCTCAAGCAACATCCGGATGCGAAAGTCGTCGCGTTTGTGCATGCTGAAACATCAACCGGTGCGCAATCGGATGCAAAGACACTGGTTGCGGTGGCCCACAAATATGGCACGCTGACCATTGTTGACGCTGTGACCTCCCTGTCTGGCACCCCGGTCAAGGTTGACGAATGGAACATCGATGCTATCTACTCCGGCAGCCAGAAGTGCCTTTCGTGCGTACCCGGCTTGTCGCCGGTGTCGTACAACGATGCGGTGATTGAAAGGGTCAAGCTGCGCAAGGGCAAGAATCGCGTCCAGAGCTGGTTCATGGACTTGAACCTGGTGCTTGGTTATTGGGGCGAAACAACCCGCACCTATCACCACACGGCGCCAATCAACAGCCTGTTCGCCCTGCATGAGGCGTTGTTGCTGCTGAAGGAAGAGGGACTTGAAAACTCGTGGGCGCGCCACATGCGCCACCATCTGGCATTCAAGGCCGGTCTCGAGGCGATGGGCCTGGAATTTCTGGTCAAGGAGGCCTATCGGCTGCCGCAGATGAACGCGATCAAGATCCCCGAGAGCCTGCAATCGTCCGAAGGCGAGGTTCGCAAGCGCTTGTTGAACGAGTTCAACATTGAAATCGGTGCCGGGCTGGGTCCGCTTGCAGGCAAGATCTGGCGCTTTGGCCTGATGGGCTATTCGTGCAAGCCGGAAAACGTGATGCTTTGCCTGTCGGCACTCGGGTCGGTGTTGATGGACATGGGCTATGCGGTCAAGGTCGGGCAGGCAGAGGCAGCGGCCCACTCCGCGTATGCTTCCCTGCACGCTTCAGCCGCTCAGGCAAAACTACGTGCGGCGGCCTGATTTCGCCAGCACCCGGTTTACCCGACAGACTGAAAAAAAGGGAGGCTTGTCCTCCTTGAGTCCCAAAATGCGAGGCGCCAGACCCATGGTTAAGACGCATCACTCTGTCAATCGCGCAGGACCGAAGCGTTCCTCCCCAGCCCGCCAGGCATGACCGAACCTATGGACAACACGCAGCTGGCGAGCAACGCGACGACGGAAAAATCCGTCGCCGTGTTATTTGCCGACATCGCCGGCAGCACCCGCTTGTACGACGTTCTTGGTGATGCAACCGCAAAGGCGATGATTGACGAGGCTTTGGTCGAAATGACCGCCGTGACCGCACGCCATGGCGGCCGGGTGATCAAGACCATCGGCGACGAAATCATGTGTGTCTTCCATGACGCCGACCGCGGTTTCATTGCCGCCACCGACATGCAGACGCGGATCGACCGACTGCCGGTGGTCAATGGCGCCAAGCGCAAGATCCGCGTCGGTTTTCATGCCGGCCCGGTGATCGAGGAAAACGGTGATGTCTTCGGCGACACCGTCAACACCGCGGCGCGCATGGCCGGGCTCGCCAAAGGACTGCAGATATTCACCACCAGTACCACGGTCAGCCAGTTGTCTCCGGCACTGCGCATGGGAACACGCGACATCGCGGCGCTTGCAATCAAGGGCAAAGCCGATGATTTGGCGGTTTGCGAGGTGATCTGGCAGGAAGGTGACGATCTGACGATGACCGCGCCATCGGTGAGCGTGCCGCGATCACAAGCCGTGCTGGTTCTCAAGCATGGCGGGCGCGAGCTGGTGATGAACGATACGCGTACCAGCGCGGCGCTTGGACGCGATGCCGGGAGCGATTTGGTGATCGCCGATCCGAAGGCCTCGCGCAATCACGCGCGTATCGAAAAACGTCGCGACAAGTTCTTCCTGGCTGATCAAAGCACCAACGGCACCTTCGTGACCTTCACCGGCGAAACCGAGCTGAGCCTGCGTCGCGAGGAAACCATGCTGCGCGGCACCGGACGCATCACCTTTGGGCACAGTGCCGCGGAGTCTTCCGACGAAACTGTCGAATTCATGGTGCGTGGCTGACGTTCGCCCAACGGTACCCAAGGCGCCATCAACCTTCAATCGCAACGCGGATCAGGCGATCTTCCTGACCGCCTTGCTGCGCGCATCGGGCGCGGTCAAGAACCCGGCGGGTGGAGCAGAATCAAGCTTGCCGCGCACCGCCTCCGCGGCGCATGCGGTGGCGAAACTCAAATTCACTTGCGCGCCCGTGGTGCCGGCCGAGGCGAAACATGCCTGCCCCAGCTTCGCGTTCAGCGGTTTGGCGATTGCCTCCGCCACCAGGTCCGCGGCACTTCCTTCCGGCATCTCCAGCGCATAACTCCCGGCACCGACCTCCCTCGCGTCAAGCACTGCGCGCATCCCGCGCAGTTCCCGCAGCATCGCGGAACTGGTGCCGTCAGGCAGGCCACTAACGGTCAGATTGACCTTTTGCGTGCCGAAATTGAAACGCGCCAGAAAAAACTTCTTGGAGAATTCGTCGCCCACCAGCTTGCCGATGTCAGCGAGCGCCGCATCTTCGCTCGCCCAGGACGTGCTTTTTGGCATCGTCGTATTGACGTAGATTTCTTCGCCTGACGATTTGTCGATTGCCTTGATGGTCCAGGAGGTCAGCGCCGTCTTCGTGATTGTGAGGCCCGAGGCAGCGAGTTTGGCCGACAGCAATTTGACCTTGACCTCGCCGACGATATGGAAGTCGGCCGGTTTGGCGGCAGCGCCCGTCTTGGCTTCACCCTCGGTCGACCAGACGCGGAACCCAAAGGACTTGATCCGCTCCTTGATCATGTTTTCGGCCAGCTGCGAACGCGCCGGCGGGATCGGCTGGGACGTTTCCGCGTTTCGGACCAGCATTTCAACCGAAATCCTGGGGTCCCCATTGTTGCGGATGAATTCGACCCGCTCCTTCTCGCTCATCTGGTTAAGCGACTTTTGCACATCACGCACTTTGATGGTCGCGCGGGTACTCAGTGCGACCAGCCCGTCCTTGCCGGTTTGCGGCGCATCTTCGGACAATGTCGCCTTGATGAACTCGCCAGAACGCGACAACATCTTTTCGACCAGCCAGTCATAGTTGCGGTTCAGCGATTCCTGCGCAACATACAGGCCAACCGCCTTTTCAATCAGTTGGCGCTTCGCATCGGCACGCGCCTCGGCGCCCGCAGCGGCAGCATCGCCATTGAATTTGGCGGGATCTGCCAATCCGAGGGCGCTGATGGTGATGGTTCCCGGTTCCGTATTTGCCTCGACAGCAGCCACCGGAGGTGTCGCGGATGCCGCCACAGGAGCGGCCACCGGTGCGGCGCTCGCAACCACCGGTGATGGCGCATTTGCCGCCTGCGCCGGCACCTCGGGCTTCGTGGAAAGAGCCAGGTACGCTGCCCCAGCCACCACCAATACCGCAGTTGCAACACCGGCGATCACCATGCCGGGGCCTCTTCGCCCGGCCTTCGCCGCTGCAGGAAGCGGATTGCGCGCAGCGGCGGTGCCTGTTGCCACCGTCCGGTCGGCGTTCACCGCAGCGCCCGGCAAGGTCGATTCGCCCAGGTCAATCACCGTCCCGTCGGCGGCTGCGCCCTTGCCGTCGATCACGTCTCGAATCGCGGCCGCGAATTCAGCCGCATTCTGATAGCGCTCATCCGGGCTCTTGGCCATCGATTTTTTCACCACCGCGTCCCATGCGGGCGGCAGAGTCGCGTTGAGCATCGAAGGCGCCAGCGGCTCCTCCTTCAATACCTTGTGCATGATCGTGGTAACCGCACCGGTGAACGGCTTCTCGCCGGTCAAAAACTGATAAAGGATCACGCCGCAGGAAAACAGATCGCTGCGGCCATCAACGGTCTGTCCGAGAAATTGCTCCGGCGACATATAGGAGGGCGTGCCCAGCACAGTGCCAGCCTGGGTCAGCTCCGATGATTCGATACGGGCGATGCCGAAATCGGCCACTTTCACGGACGCGCCGCCTTCGAGCAGGATCACATTGGCCGGTTTCATGTCGCGATGTGTCACGCCGTGACTGTGTGCGTGCCCTAGCGCGCCCAGCAACTCCCCCATGATTCGCCCCACCTCCTTCATCGGGAAGCGGCGGTTTTCGTCGAAATAATCCTTGAGTTCGCGCCCCTTGATGAACTCCATCGCGATGAATGCGATTTTCGCGCCACCGCCTGCGGGCGCGGCGTCGACTATCGTTGCATCAGGATCGACGGGCGCCGCCGCGCCCGCGGCAGCGTCTTCCCCGTATTCATAGATGGCGACGATGTTCGGATGATTGAGCCGACCCGCGGCCTGCGCCTCGCGCTTGAAGCGCGCCAGCATCTCGGTCATCTGGGACGGCTCGAACTGATCGGCCCGAATGGTCTTGATCGCAACCGTGCGCTCGATCGCGGGGTCGAAACCTTCGTAGACCACACCCATCGCACCGCGACCGAGTTCTCGGCGAATCAAATACTTGCCAAGCCTGGAAATTGCCGACATCGCTTACCCCTGAACAAGGCGAGGGCCGCGCGCCACTCGCGACTCGCCCGGATTGGTCGGCACCAGCGGCACCGACGCCAATCCAAACCAAATTTCCGCCAATTGGTCCGCCTGGAATGCGCCTGGCAACACAGTCAACAACGCAGAATCAGGAATCCGCGGTCAACAATGCGCATGCGTCCGGGCTGCAATCCAGCAGTTCGGGCCATCCCCGGTCCCACCGATCGCAAGTACACGTGGCGATCCGGCCACGTCCGCCGCTACTTGTACTTGGAATCGATTTCCCAAACCGCGGTCTGAACCAGGCGCTGTACCATCGTGTCCAGACCGACACCGCCCTTGGCGCCATCGGAGACGCCCATCACCGAGGTGCTGGTCTGGCCGACTTCCATTTTCAGTTCCTGATAACCCTGGGCTACCTGCTCGGTGGTGTTGGCATCCATGATCTTGTAGCGCATGCCGACCAGCCAAACGCCGGATGATTCGTTGGTCTGCACGTTTGACACGACATGGCCCGCAACCGCGCCGCCCATGCCGAACAGTCCACCAAGCGCGCCAATCGCCCGCCCGTCGAAGCCCTTCTTGTTTTCCGCAATCTGCTCTGCCTTGAGGATGTCGAACTTGACAATCCATTTGGTGGTCTTGAGCTTGCCGATCTGCATGGTCTTGCGCGCAGCGTTCGGGTCACCAAGGTTGTAGGCAAGCGATACTTCGTTGAGCAACGCGCCCAGATTGGCGCGTTCCAGCACCGGAAAGTTGGCTTGCGACAACTCGAGTTCGGCGAAGTCCGCGATGTTGTTCGGACCGAACTTTTGCGAGAACGTGGCGTTGTTGCTCTTGACGTCGCCCGGGATCACCACCAGGGCAGGTCCCTGCTTCCCCTTGTTTTTGTAGTCAGCCGGTTTGTAGGCGGCCTGATCGGCAGCCTCGTTGGCCTTCTGGGAAGTGCTGCTACCTGCATTCGGCGACGGATTGCCAAACACCGGTTGGGCGGCGACATTGAGCGACAGTGCACCGACAGCCGTCACCAATACGAGTGCGAAAACGTTTTTCATTGCTCGTTACTCCTGCTTGAGTGTGAATCCGACTATTTGCGGCCCGGGTCCTGCTGACAATAATCGCTGTAAAGGCGCGCCACCGCTTCGTCGGCCTGCTCATTGATCAAGGTCAGAGCCATGCTGCCGGTATCTGCCCCGGCATAACTCTGCGAACGTGCCTGGCTTTCCGATATTTTTTTGCCGTTCGCGCCTGTCAGAACAAACTGCATGCCCACCGCCACCTGATTGACCTTGAGTATCGGATTGACCGTAGCTGAGGAGGAGATCAGTCCACGAAGCGTGTAGTTTGCCGACAGCCGCTTTGCCGCCGACAAGGCCGCATCCGGGTCGTTCTTGAAGTAGGCATCGATCTCCGCCTGAGCCACCTGACGCC